>NZ_JAQISN010000001.1:959044-1278725 GCF_037450285.1 Erwinia sp. SLM-02
AGGAGGGCGAAGGGGACGCGGTAAAAATGTAGGGGCGGCTGCTGTAGCGAAGAACCTCCATGGCCTCAGATCCGACGGCAAAACCGCCGATTGAGGCCAGGCTTTTGCTGAACGTGCCCAGCACGATATCCACATCCTGTTCAACGCCGAGTTCCTGTGCAAGACCCCGACCGCTCGACCCCATCACACCAAAGGAATGCGCCTCGTCCACCAGCAGATAGCCGCCGTAGCGCTTTTTGATATCGGCAATCTCAACCAGCGGGGCCACGTCACCCAGCATGCTGTAGATCCCCTCGACGATGATAATGGCGTCTTTTGCACGCTCCCTGAGGCGGATCATGCGCCGTTCCAGATCCCCGGCATCATTGTGACGGAAACGAATAATCTGCGCGCCGCCAAGCACGCAGGCGTCATAAATACTGGCGTGGCAGTCCTCGTCTATCAGCACCACGGCAGTCGGGTCCGCCAGCGTACTGATGACGCCTAAATTCGCGGTATAGCCGGTAGAGAAAACGATAGCGGTGGGGCGGTCGAAGAATTCGGCCAGTTCGTGCTCCAGAGCCAGATGGGAGCCGTAACTGCCGTTCGCCATCCGCGAGCCGGTCGTGCCGGTTCCCTGATGCGCCAGCGCCGCCTGACCCACGGCAATGGCCTCGGCATTAAACGTTAAGCCAAGATAATTATTCGTTCCTGCCAGGATAATATTCCGATCGCCAATTCGGCCCTCCGTGGCGGAATAGACTTCATCAATGCAGGTCCCAAAGGGGTTAAGGCCGGATGTCTGAAACTGTTCTCGTTGGTTAGCGAGGCGGGCAAATTTATCATACAGACCCATGAGTGCTCTCCAGATATGAGAATAAGGTTTCCAGAAGTTGTTCAGGTGTTCTGACGTTGAGCAAGATATTCATTGGAATGGAGATATCGAGTTTATCTTCCAGCATCATTAACAGATTCATCACCTGAACGGATTCCAGGCCGAGATCGTTAACGAGGTCGCTGTCTTTCATTATTTCAACATCTTTGGGTGCCATTCCTCTTATGCATTCAAGGATATAGTCCATTAGAACTTCGCGATCGCACATAGAAATTTTTTAATACCTTTAAACTGTAAAATTAAAAGAGTCCTTCACGCAGAGCGCGCTCTAAACTCACCTCCGGCTTCCAGTCCAGGCATTCATACGCCCGCGCATTGCTTGCCGACCAGTCCCGATGGGTTAATTCACGAATTTTACTGTGGGTTAGCATGGGATCTTTACCGACAAAACGATGAGTGAGCGTGCTGAAGCCGGCAGCCAGCTTTAGCAGCGGTAAGGGAATGCTGATTAAATTAACGGGTTTCCCGCGGATAGCGGAACCCAGTTCCTGAAGGCGTTGCCAGCTGTATCCTCCTTTTATACCGTCACAAAGCTCAACGGGACCTGCCTCTGCCCCCGGCTGCATTACCCACTGGCAGACGGCCTCCGACAAATCACTGACGTGCAGAAATGACAGACGGGATGCCGGGTCGCCGAGGCAGGGGAGGAACCCGCGCAGCAGCCAGGTGAAGACCGGCCTGAGTTCTTTATCACCCGGCCCGTAAACCGCCGTGGGGCGAAAAATACCGAGTGATACCGGGGAGGACATTGCGGCCAGCTTCTGCTCGGCGACATGCTTTGAGTTAGCATACCAGGAGAGCTGCGGTGAGCGTGCGGCCAGCGACGAGATAAACAGAAACCGCCGACAGCTGCCGCTCTCCTGTGCGGCCTGCATCAGGCGGACGCTCCCTGAGACGTTACAGCTGATAAAGGTGTCTTCATCAGCGCCTCTCACCTGCCCGGCACAGTGGATAATGCACTCAGCGCCCCGTACCAGCTCGTCAAGGGCGCGACGATCTTCCAGCGCACCCGCTACCCAGACTAAATGATCTGTCGCACTCGTTCTCGGCTTACGGGTTAAAGCCCGAACGCGGAAACCCTGTCTCAGCAACTTCTCAACAATGTGTTTGCCGATAAACCCCGTTACGCCGGTAACGGCTATCGTGCTTCTCATTGCGCATAGCCTGCCAGCTGCATCGGCAGACCCATGGCCTCATTGAGGTAGCGTTTCCTGGCTTCAGCGCGGGCGGGTTTTCCCGAGGAGGTTCGGGGAATGCTGTGCGGCGGAAGCAGCTTAACCTCCACCGTAACGCCAAACTCACTCTGAATACGTGACGTCAGCGTATGGATAATGTGATTGCGGCGTTCCTCTGAGTTAACGCGGCACTGGATTTGCAAAATAATTTTACCGCCCTCATCGTGATCGTTAGAAGTGACGAAGGCAATGGCATCACCCGTTCGTATTTCCGGTACGGATTCGGCAACATATTCAATATCCTGCGGCCAGATATTGCGGCCCCGAATAATAATGAGGTCGTTTTTACGGCCGGTGACGTACAGCTCGCCGTCCAGCAGGTAGCCCAGGTCGCCGGTATCCATCCTGCCAAGCGTTTCAATTTGAGAGTGGGAGGCGGCATCCCTGAAGTAGCCACTCATCAGGCTCGGCCCGGAGATCCAGATATGACCAATTTCACGATCGGCCAGAATCTTCCCTGACTCGCTGCGGATTTCAACGCGGTGCCCGGGAAGCGCCCTGCCGCAGTTAACAAAGGTCACCTGCGGGTGGGCGCTGTTGGTTGGCTTAACGGCTTTACCCTGGTATTCCAGGATGTCGCGATCGACGGTATCGATCATACGGTCGTAGTCGTTATCAAAAAAGCTGACGGCAAGCGTATTTTCAGCCAGGCCGTAGCACGGCATCAGCGCGTTGCGATTGAACTGAATCTTGCTGAAGCATTCCGCGAAACGCTTTAACAGCTCTCCTGAGATCGGTTCTGCACCCACCCCGGCCACGCGCCAGCAGGACAAATCTAGTTCGGCAATTTCTTTCTCATTACAGCGGCGCAGGCATATTTCGTAGCCGAAAGGAGGGGATACGGAAACCGTGCCGCGATTTTTGTTGATAAGCTTTAACCACTGCATAGGGCGCATGGCGAAATCCTGCGTACGCAGATAATCTACCGACAGCTGGGTCGCCACCGGCGTCAGCAGGAAACCTACCAGGCCCATGTCATGATAGAAAGGCAGCCAGGATACACAGCGGTCGCCGGCCTGTAATTTAATTCCATTCAGGCTGATAGCCTGCAGGTTGGCCATAGCAGAACGCTGAGTGATAATGACTCCGCGCGGGAAGCGCGTGCTGCCGGAAGTATACTGCAGATAGGAAATATCCTGAGGTAACGGCGCCTTCAGCGACACCTCTCTTTCTGGCAGTGCGTCAATTTCCGCATGGGTCAGGATCCGCAGAGGCGTGCCTTCACTGTGTACAGGTTTAACTAACGGCAGCCATTCATCACTGGTGATAATTGCGGCGGGCTGGCAGCTTTTCAGCAGCCCCTGAAGTTTGTCGATATAGCTCGCACTCTGGCCTACCCCCATCGGGATAGCCAGCGGTACCGCAACCAGCCCGGCATACTGACAGGCAAAAAAGGCTTCCACGAAACCTACGCTCGTTTCAGCGATAAGCGCGACACGATCTCCTTTTTTCAAGTCCAATGATAACAGTCGACGTGCGCTCTGCATCGCACGCTGGCGCAGTTGGCGATATTCCAGCGACGCGATGAGCTGATTACGTCGATCGTAGAAATTCATTCCTGTACGTCCCTGTGCCGCATAGTCTAAAGCTTCAACAAGAGAAGAAAAGTCTGCATAGCGCATAGGAAGAGAATGCGTAGAGCTTGTTTCGTGCATATACAACCCATTTATAGATTAAAATATCTGGCAATAGAAGTGATGACTATTTGAAGGTTTTTATTTGCGTAACATTTCTTAAAACGCATTTTTATCTCAAAAAGCGGCCTTTAATTACTCAGTTGCTGAATGATTACAGTTTTTTCCAGAGCACCCTACGAGAATCGATTAAAAAGAAGCATGTCAGATGTGTTTATTTGATTCTACCCCGGCATTAAAATACTGCGATGGCTGTCCTTTTAAAACCCTCATACCTGGAAAAATCAGATGTGAAGTTGAATCTAGCATTAAGTGTTAAAGCTTTCCCGGGCACGCTGGGAGGAAAAGTCACGCAAATCAAAATGCGTGCTTATTTATTAAATATCAGGGATAACAGCATAATATGCCTAACGTAAAAAACACGTTGTTAGGTTAGATAAAAACGTAAAAATACGATATTTTCCTTTTATCAAAACCGATACCGTCCGTCCCGGGTATAGCCAGCGGGTTGAAAAAGGTAAGGCTCACAATAGCCTGCAGATTGAGTTATTATGGCAGATTGATTGTGATATTTTGTAATTTATTAGTATTAATGGTATGTATGATTCACATCGAAAAAGTCATCACTAAACGTCAGCTTAAATCCTTTATCGCCTTCCCCAACTCACTTTTCCAAAACGATCCCGCCTGGATCCCCCCTTTACATATTGAAAGGTTAGAGCATTTTTCTGCTAAAAATCCGGCGGCGGAGCACATTGAATGGCAGGCGTGGGTAGCCCTAAGGGAAGGCTTAATCGTTGGCAGGATTTCGGCACAGACCGATACTCTGCATCGTGAGCTGCATGGCGACGATACGGGGCACTTCGGTACGATAGATGCCGTTGACGACCCGCAGGTCTTTAGCCTGCTGTTTTCAGCCGCTGAAAACTGGCTGGCGTCTAAAGGTGCCAGGAAAATTACCGGACCGTTCAGCCTGAATATCAATCAGGAAAGCGGCCTGCTGATCGACGGTTTCGACACTCCACCGAGCGCTATGATGACGCACGGTAAGCCTTATTATTCCGCCAGAGTGGAGCAGCAGGGGTATACGCAGGGCATCGACCTGCTGGCCTACTGGATGCGTCTGGCCGAACTGCATTTCCCACCGGGCCTCGCTAAACTTATGGCTCACGCGCGTCAAAAGGTGTCAATCCGCTGCCTTAACCGTAAAAAGTTCGGCGAGGAAATGCAGCTTTTGCGCCAGATTTTTAACTCGGCCTGGCAAAAAAACTGGGGGTTTGTTCCCTTCACCGAGCGAGAGTTTGCCGTGATGGGCAACCAGCTTAAGTTCCTGGTCCCCGACGATATGATCTTTATTGCCGAGATGGATTCCGTTCCCGTCGCGTTCATTATCGGACTGCCTAATATTAACGAGGCCACGGCCGATCTGAACGGGCGACTGTTCCCCACCGGCTGGGCGAAGCTGCTCTGGCGACTTAAGGTCAGCGGTGTGCGAACGGCTCGAGTCCCGCTAATGGGCGTGAAGCTGGAACATCAGTTCAGCCGTATCGGGCCGGTTATCGCGCTGTTGCTGATCGAAGCGCTCCATGCGGCATTTGGGAAGTGGAAGATTGAAGCGTTAGAAATGTCGTGGATTCTGGAGTCGAATTCCGGAATGAGAAATATTCTGGAAAAAATTGGCGCGATTCCCTATAAGCGTTATCGATTATATGAAAAAGAACTGTAATACCATCTGGAGCGAATAAGACATTGATGTTATTTGAAAAGAAAAAGGGTGTGAGTCGGTTTGTCGATAGTTTGAAAAATTCGCTGAGCGGTTTTTTTAATGCTTTGCTGACCGAGTCTTCATTCAGACAGCTTTTTGTTTTGTCTGGTGTACTGTTAGTTATCGCGTTGTGTATCGATGTAACAAAAATTGAACGGCTTTTTTTAATTGCCAGCTGCTTTCTCTTACTGGTCGTTGAGCTGATTAACACCGCGATTGAAAGCACCGTAGACCGCGTATCTCTGGATATACATCCATTGTCAAAACGTGCGAAAGATATCGGTGGCGCGGCACAATTAGTCACGGTGCTGATGGCCCTGACTATCTGGGCTGTTGTTTTGCTTTAGTCACCACCGGATATATCGCTTCCAGCGCGGTTTGCAGAACAACGTGATAGGGCGCACGGGCATCAATATTCAACACCTGCGAACCGTTGTAGTTAAGCTGGGTCATCACGGCCGCCTTGTCCCGCAGTTCATCATAATTGTGGTCAGGTTTCCGTGAGAAAGCTGTATCGGCATCAATATTCAGGCGGATAATTAACTCGGGGCGGCATCGTGCCATTTGCTGATACAGGCGTCGTTCACTTTCCGCCAGACGGGTCATCAACCAGCCGCTGACGCGCTCAATCCCGATGCCGGGGCCATCATAATAAAAACCCGATATTTCTGCCTGCGGATAGCGATCGCCGATCACCAGCACGCCGCGCTGCGCCAGGCGCTTCGCTTTGCCTAAATTAGCCTTTCGCCATAGCGACAGCCCGTACATAATCAACGCCGCCCACAGCGGGGGCGCTTTATTACTCATGCGCTGCGTTTTTTCGGATTTTGCTGCCAGACGCCGCTCAAGCCAGACGCCAATAAACGGCAGCTTTTTAATCTTATCGCCATCTTCCCCGGAAATTAAACCTAAATATCGTCGTTCGACAGGGCACCAGGCGCTCAGATTCTTCGTTAAATCTGCGGTAAGCGTGGATTTTCCAGTGCCATCGCAACCGACTACCGCAATGAGTCCGGGAACGCAGCTGGCGGATGACAGGGTAGTTTGACTGTTCTGCATTTATTTCGTGCCTGAGAGGATGATTTGGATAGCTTTTAATGACCGATCGAGGATGTTGATTTCAGGTTCTCGGGCGTCTAAATCCAGAATTGTGGCGCCGTTAAACTTCAGGTGCGGTATTGCCGCAATTTTCTCTCTCAGCGCGGAAAGCGTGTGGTCGGGCTTGCGCAGGTGCGCCGTTTGTTCATCAATATTCAACCGAATGAGCAGCAGCGGGGGATAGGAGGCCATCCACTGATAGAGCCGCTGCTCGCTTCGTTTCAGCATCCGCACCCAGCCATTTCCGCCCGACGATTTGGCTAACTGCGGACCATCAACGCGAAACCCCGGAATTTCCGCCTGCGGGTAGCGGTCGGTAATCAGCAATATTCCTTTTTTGCTTTTCATCAACATGCGCCGAAATTTATATGCCCGCCAGCAGGAGAGCAGATAAATCACCAGAGCGGCGAGATTACCGGGAGGAACCGACGGACGTTGATGAACCTGTTCAGAACGGGAGATTAAAAACCGACTCATATAAGAGCCTATTACGGGAAGGGAGCCCAGCCATTTCCCAATAAATCCGGAAGACTGACCCAGATAAATAAGCTCGGTAGAACACTCTGAGGAAAAATGTCTGGCAAGATGAGTGGCTAACGTGGATTTTCCTGCCCCGTCGCAACCCGTTATGGCAATTACCCGCGCGGAAGACCGGCGGGAAATAGGTACTATGACATTCACATTAACAGCCCTGTTTTAAAAATGCTTTCCACGATATCTGGTGCGGTAATAGATTCTCAGTGCGTAAGAATAACAAGCACTATTGGCGACGATCTTCTTCTAAAATGCTATACCCTGATGAATTTACTGAAAGGGATATTCCATGAGGGAAACGAGTAATCCGCCAGTCATTGCTGTTATAGGGTGCGATGGTTCCGGTAAGTCAACGGTGTGCGAACATTTAATTGAGTTCCTCAGCCAGTATGGCCCCGCAGCACGCGTGCATTTAGGAAAGCAGGCGGGTAACGTTGAGCGCCAGTTGGTTAAAATTCCTGTATTGGGTAAAAAGTTAGGTAAAAAGATCGATAAAGAAAAACGCGTGGCGGCTAAATCACAGGTTGGCCTGCTTCCCGCCCTGGTGATTATGTCTTTTGTACTGCGTCGACTGCTTCGTTTTCGTCGAATGCTGAAAATTCGAGAGCGCGGTTTCATTATTTTAGCCGACCGATTTCCGCAGACTCAAATCCCCGGTGCCTATGATGGTCCGGCATTGCCCGAAAATAATCCCAACAGGCCTTTTATCTCCTGGCTGGCGTCCCGGGAGCATCAGGCCTTTCGCTGGATGGCCGGCCATCAGCCCGATCTGGTGTTAAAGCTGCACGTTGACGTGGAGGTCGCTTTCGCCCGTAAACCCGACCACCGTCGGGAAGCGCTGGCAAAGAAGGTGGCGATAACCGCAAGGCTGGTATTCCCGGGGTCTCAGGTGGTGGATATTGACGTTAACCAGCCCCTTACTGAAGTTCTGTCGAAGGCCGAACGCGCGGTAGCCGACCTGATGCATTCGCGAGGCTACCCTGTGGTTCCCGCCGTTTAGGCATGGGTGTTTTTATCAAACTGAAAGACTAAAACCAGCGCGAGGGCAAGCAATAGCAGCGGCGGCAGCAGGGCGACTAACGGGGCATTTAACGCGAACAGCAGCCCCAGATTGACAATAATCTGATAACTGACGTAGGTCAGTAAGCCAACAATAGCGCCTGTCGCTAGGCGGCTGCCCAAACCCGGAGCCCGCGGCTGGCTGAAGGTAAAAGGCACGGCGAGCAAAATCATGGCCAGTATCAGCACCGGACGCCCCATTTTTTGCCACAGGGCAATACTGAATTCCAGCTCGGGCTGATCGGTTGCGCGCAGGTAACTAATGTAATGATTAAGCTGCGTGATGGAAAAACTATCGCTGGGCAGCATCAGTTCCTTAAGGCTGGTGTGATTAAATATCGACTTCCAGGACATGCTGTCCAGCAGTTGCGTGCTTTCTTTTCCATTTAACCAGCTTTTTCGGTTAACACCATATAAGGTCCATATAGGGCCGTCGACAACGGTAGCCGTCCTCGCATATATGTAATAGTCCAGGGTTAAATCACGGTGATAGCGAAATATTTCAATGCCGACGGGGCGATTATATTCATCCAGCGTTTTGATGGTAACGAATTCATTATTTCTTCTCGCCCACAGCGCATTCGCGGAGCCGGATGGATTATCGCCCCGGGCTTGGGCAATATCTTTCAACTGTAACGCCCGCTGTTGAAGCGGGGAGGCAACCCATTCATCCATGCCGCATAGCGCCACGACAAAAATCAGACCGGCGCACAGTGTTACCATCCCGATCCTGACAACCGATACGCCTGACACGCGCATCGCGGTCAGCTCAAGACTTTTCGAAAGCTGGCCCAGTCCGACGATCCCACCCAGAAGCGCGATAAACGGGCCAAGATCGACCAGGCAGCGCGGTAACTTCAGCAATACCACCATCAGTGCCTGGGTCCAGCGATAGCCTCCAGAACTGACGTCGTCCAGTTCATTGATAAAGTCAAAGGTCGAAAAAAGCGGGATAAGCAAAGCGGCGGCGGCGGCAAAACCGATAAATATATTTTTTATCAGATAGCGGCTGTAAATCTTCACCGGCGAAATTTCTGCAGCAGCGATGCCGGTTGGGCAATGAGTGCGATAAACACCAGCAGCATCATCAGGGGAACCGTCCACACGCCAGGAAAGATCGGGATAATTTCGCCGGCAACCAGTGAGCGACTGATATTACCCGCATAGAAAATCAGCACGAATAGCACGGCTAACGGTAACAGCGTCGCAAACCGTCCCTGTCGGGGGCGCGTGCGGCTTAACGGAATGGCCAACAGGGCCATCAATATCGCACTGATCCCCCGGCTTTCCCGCCACTGAAGTTCGGCCTTATCGGCAGGATCCGGGGAGAGGGAGAGTTCTGCCATCGATGCGGATTTACTTTTCAGCTCCGTGCTTTGCTTGATTGGTTTAGGGTGGAGGTTGAAACTGTTATAGCTCTGGGCATGATCCTCTGTCCCCTTATGGTCAAGCTGATAGGCCGTTCCCGCGTGGAGGATCACCGCCGGTGAAGCTGCCGCCGGGTTGGTCACCTGAATCGAGTGTGCCCGGAATAAAAACGTATTACTGCCGGTGGCGCTGTAGATCACGACATCTGAAAGACGTTGACTGTGGCGATCGATTTTATCGCTCAGTATCATTCTGCCGCTGTTATTAAGATTAAATTTCTTTGCCTGTAAATGGCTGACATCTAATTCAGACTGCGACTGCTGTTTGAGCTGAAAAATCTGCGCATAGGCCCAGGGTCGGGCATACATAGAGAGCAGGGTCACGAGAATGCCTAACGGAATAGCAAGATACATTATCGCCTTATAGACCCGCACAGGGCTGATACCGGATGCCAGCGCTGCGGTGATTTCAGAATCGTTATAAAGCTGACCCAGGGCGACCGCCACGGAAACATAAAGCCCGACGGGAAGCAGCATTTCCAGCGCGATGAGGATCTTATAAAAAACAATTGCCATCACCGATTGCAGCGCCAGCGTGCCGTTGGCGGCATCGGTCAGATAGCGTTGGGTGGAATAACTGGCGAAGATAAAAATAAGGAAACCGATAATGGTCATTACCAGGCGGCGAGTTTCAACCATGATGTAGCGTTCGATCAAAAACATAAATATGAAAACCCTACATCAGTATTAAACACGTTTGCCTGAATATCTCCCCAGACTATTAGTTCAGTTGCGTTACCGTCTTGCAGATCCGTGCTATCGGCTGCGTATCTCTCCTGGAGCAGTTTGTGCTGTTTAACTCAGCGTGGCACAAGGCGTCACGGCCGCGGGCAGCGGCAATACCGTTGAAATGGCCGATCTGTTTGCCGAGAATTTCGATCCGCGTTTTGCCGCACCGGACCTGGCATTTTTCCGCAATCAGTCGCCGCAGCTGGCGGAAATTGTTGCGGAACAGCAACGCATTGACCGTGCTGATGCGCTGGTGCTGGTCTATCCCATCTACTGGTGGTCATTCCCCGGCATGCTGAAAGGCTGGATCGATCGCGTGTTTACCAACGGCTGGGCCTACGACGAAGCAGAAGACGGCGGGCTGATAAAAAAGCAGCAAAATCTGCAGGTTCACCTGATTGGCATTGGTGCCGCTGACAAAGGGACGTATTCCCGTCGTGGCTATGATGAGGCGATGAAAACGCAGATAGATCGCGGAATATTTGATTTTGTTGGCGCAAAGGTGGTTACATCTGAGTTATTGCTGACGCCAAACGGCCAGTTCCCTGAATCTCATCTGGAAATTGCGCGAAAGATTGGCAATAAAATCGTCGGATAACACCACGCCAGCCCGCGTTATTTTCACCTTTTCCCTTGCAGGATTGATACAACGAGGATCAACAGCATGCCCCGCATTCTGAACGAGCAGCACGGCGCCACTGGCAGCCATACCCCGTTCCTTCTCAGGGTACGGATCCTGTGACCGCCCGGCGTCGCTTATCGAAAGAAGAGCGCTTTGCTCAGCTAATCGCGGTTGCGTGGCAGCTGATTGCCAGTGAAGGAACCGATGCGCTGACGATGGGCCATCTCGCCGACGCGGCAGGCATTACTAAACCTACCGTGTACGAGCATTTTGGCTCCCGCCAGGGACTGCTGGCCGCGCTGTATCAGGATTTCGAATCGCGCCAGAATAAGGTGATCGATGATGCCGTTGCCGCTGCGGAACCGGTTCTGAATGAAAAGGCCCGTATTATTGCCGCCAGCTATGTGAACTGCGTGCTGACGGAAGGGCGGGAAATTCCGGATGTGCTGGCTGCGTTAAGCGGCTCGCCGGAGCTGGCAGAGCTGAGGAAACAGTGTCAGAAAAGCTACCTGAAAAAATGTCGCGGGATACTGGGCATGTTTAGCGGCCCACGCGGACTGTCGGATGCGGCACTGTGGGCGATGCTGGGTGCGGCAGACAGTCTGTCGGCGATGGCGGTCAGCGGGGAGATCCAGCAACAGCAGGCGGTTGATGAACTGTATCAGGTGATCGTGGCAATGGTGGAACGCAGCCGCTAGTGCGGCTGTCGTTTATAAAGACGCCATCACGTCGTTGCGTAACTTACTGATGTGATTGCGGATGGAGGCCAGGCTTTTCTCCCGGTCGCCTTCGCGCATCGCGGTCAGCAGATCCAGATGCTCGGTGTGATTCTCGCTCTGGCGGTGCAGCGGGCTGTGCAGGCGGAACAGGCGGACGTTAACCCGCAGCCCCTTCAGCACTCCGGCCAGCACCACGTTGCCGCTGGCTTCCGCAATGGTGTTGTGCAGCTTCTCGTCATAGCGCCAGAAAAGATGCTCTTCGTCACTTTTCATCAGTTCGTGCAGCTCGGCGATCAGCGCATCAAGGGTAGGCGTGCCGATTTTATCCAGCGCTTTACCTACCGCCTCCACTTCCAGCAGCTCGCGCAGCGCCATGGTGTCCAGGTACTCTTTAATGTCCACCGAGCGAACGGTGTAAGAGCGTGCGCCGCGGCGCTCCAGCAGGTTTTCACCGGCCAGCCTGACCAGCGCTTCGCGCATTGGCGTGCGTGAAACCTGCAGCTCGTCGGCCAGGCGCGACTCCGACATTTCGCTGCTGCCCGGAATTTTGCGCTCAAGAATTAACTCTTTCAGTAATACATAGACCTGCTCAGACAGGCTGGCCGATTTCATATACAACGGTTTTGACGCCATAATTGCCGCCAGCGTATGGTCCTGATAGTCAGTCATCTTCACGCAGTTTCCAGTAGTTAATTCCGCCGCTAGTTTACCGAATTATCGTTCCGATGGGAAAGGGACCGCACAGGCGAGAAAACGCCCGTTGCCCGCCGCGCCGCTGAACTGATTATCACCCCAGACCGCCACGCCGTGCGACAGCGTAACGGCAGGCCAGGCCTGAACCTCCTTGCCTTCATACGGCGTATGGTCGGCGTTGGTGTGCAGCATGGCGCTGCGGATGGTTCTGCTGCTTTGCGTATCCCAGATAATCAGATCGGCATCGGACCCGGGGGCGAGCGTGCCTTTTTGCGGATAGAGGCCGTACAGCTTCGCCGGAGCGGTGGCAGTCAAATCGACAAAGCGCTGGGCCGACAGTCGATTTTTCAGCACGCCCTCGCTCATCAACAGCGGCAGGCGCGTTTCCAGCCCGGCAATGCCGTTCGGCACTAAATCGAAAGAGGCATCCTCACCGTGCAGCTTTTTGCCGGTGGCATCGTTATTAAACGGGCAGTGATCCGAAGAGAAAATCGTAAACGTGCCGTTGGCCAGCGCCGTCCATACCGCGTTCTGGCTGTCCGTGTCGCGCGGCGGCGGGCTGCAAATGCATTTCGCACCGTGGAAGCTGTCATCAATACCGAGGTCTTCCGCCGTCAGTAACAGATACTGCGGGCAGGTTTCCGAGAAAATGTGCATGCCCTGGCCGCGCGCCCAGTAGATTTGCTCAATTGCTGCCCGGCTGGAGACGTGCACCAGCAGGATCGGCACATCGACCAGTTCGGCCAGCGAAATGGCGCGGTGGGTCGCCTCCCGCTCACCGATCGGCGAGTGGGCGAGGGCATGATAGCGCGGCGCGGTTTTGCCCTGCTTTTTCAGCCGGCTGGTCAGCCAGTTAATGCAGTCATCGTTCTCCGCGTGGATCATCGAAATCGCGCCCAATTCGCGGGCGGCGTCCAGCACATCCAGAATATGGTGATCCGACAGCTTCAGCGCCTCATAGGTCATGTAGATTTTAAACGAGGTGTAGCCCTGGGCGATCATCGCCGGCAGCTCGGCAATCACCGCCGGGCTGGCGTCGGTAATAATCAGATGGAAAGCGTAATCAATGCAGGCTTTGCCTTCGGCGCGCCGATGGTAGTCGTCAACGGCATCCTGCAGGCTCTGGCCCTTAAACTGCATCGCAAACGGGATCACCGTGGTGGTGCCCCCGCAGGCCGCCGATCGCGTGCCGCTGGTAAAATCGTCGGCACCGACGGAGCCATCGGTGGAGGGCTGATCGAGATGGCAGTGCGCATCCACGCCGCCCGGCGTCACCATCCGGCCGGCGGCATCAATCACCTGGCCAGCGTCTGCGGCATCCAGCCCGGCGGCAATCATACTGATTTTGCCGTCGCGGATGCCGATATCGCCGCGATAGCGGTCGGAGGCGGTAATGATATCGGCATTTTTCACAATCAGGTCGAACGTGCTCATCGCTGTGTCTCCTTTGCCAGCGCGGTGCTGGCGTCGGTTAACGGGGCTTTTTTCACCGGACGGCCGTGCTGGGTGCTTTGATACGCCTTCGCGTAGTGCAGCTCAATGCGGCGCTGAATGAAGTCCCACAGCGTGGTGAGGATCAGGTAGTAGGTCGCCGCCACCATAAACAGCTCCAGCACCATAAACTGCTCCTGCATCAGGATCTGCGTGCGGCGCAGCAGCTCCTCCATTGAAATCACCGAGGCTATCGAGGTGGTTTTCAGCAGGCCGTTAAAACTGTTGCCCAGCGACGGCAGGATCAGCCGCATGGTCTGTGGGAAAATCACATAGCGGGCCACGCCGGCGTGGTTGAAGCCCAGCGCCCTGGCCGCATTGATTTGCCCCTTCGGCAGCGCCTGCACGCCGCCGCGAATAATTTCCGCCAGATAGGCCGCCTCATTCAGCACCAGCCCGGTGATCACCGCTTCGATCACCGTAAAGCGAATGCCGATCTGCGGCAGGCCGGTGTAGATAATAATCAGCTGCACCAGCAGCGGCGTACCGCGGAAAATCCAGATATAGGTCCGCGCCAGCTGATTCACCCAGGACCAGGGCGACAGCCTGGCGAAGGCCAGCACCACACCCAGTACCAGCCCACCCGCCATTCCAGCCAGGGTTAACAGGACGGTATTCACCGCCCCAAGGAAAATGAAATAGTTGGTGAGATAATGGAAGTAGCCTTCCCAGCTCCAGCCCTGAATCATAGTAAGAGTTCCTGTGGTTTAAGAGGCGGGGCCCTGAACGCTAAAGGTTCCGGGGATCAACTCTGCGCCGTACTTCTTGAACAGCGCAGGCAGGCTGCCGTCGGCATTCATCTTGTTCAGCGCATCGGCGGCGGCGGCGGCCAGCTTCGGATCTTTAAAGGCGATCGCCACCGGGGTCGGCTCCAGGCCCGAAATCACCTGCTTAAACATCCCTTTGTGCTGATAGTCGGCGGCCACGGCATCAATGCTGATCACCGCATTTACCTGACCGGCGCGCAGCGCCTGGAAGGCCACGGTGAAGTTATCGAAGGTGTGGATATCAACCGGCTTAAGGTTTTTGGCGACCAGCTGCTGGCTGATTTTGCGGATGGTGGTTTCCTCAAAGCCGCCCAGCTCAACGCCGACGCTTTTGCCGGCCAGATCCTCAACTTTGGTGATTTTCGCGGCATCGGCAGGCGGGGTAGAGATACTCACGGCCTGGCTTTCATACGGGATCATGTACATCATTTTGGCGCGTGCCGGAGTGAAGAAAATGCCGGTATTGATCATATCCCAGCGGCCGCCCTGCAGGCCGGGCACCATCGCGGAGAACTCAATGCGGGTGTAATCGGCCTTCAGGCACAGGCGTTTGGCAATCTCCTCGCCCAGCTCGATGCGCATGCCCTTTAACTTTCCTTCACCGTCGACGTACTGCAGCGGCGGCAGCGTCGGGTTGGTTGACATTTTCAGCTCACCTGAGGTGACCAGGCTGGCTCCCTGCGGTGGGGTACAGTCGGCGAAGCAGCTGCCGGACAGCAGCGTTAACGCGGCTAACAAGGTTAATTTGGCGTTCATGGTGATTCTCCGGGTGTCAATTCAGGCCAGTGATTAATGCTGGAAGCTGTTCAGCACGTTAAGTTTTTCTAATTCATGACGTAAAACATGATGCAGGTCGTCGGCCAGCGGCAGGCGCGGCGCGCGCGGGATGCCGACATCCAGCCCCATCATCGACAGACCGGCCTTGCTGGCGGCCACGTAGTGCGGTCCACCCACGGCGCGCACCACCGGCAGGATCTGGCGATACAGGGCGAGGGCCGCGTCGCGATCCAGGCGATCCGCCGCGGCTTCAAACATCTGCGCGCACTGCGACGGCAGCAGGTTAGAGGCCACCGCCACCCAGCCGCAGGCGCCCAGCCAGAAGGATTCGTAGCCGAGGATCCCGGCAAACACGTTCATCCGATCGCCGCACAGTTCGATAATGTCGCGAACGCGGGTCACTTCCAGCGTGGATTCCTTGATGTAGCTGACGGTGTCGATCTGCGACAGGCGGGCGACGGTTTTCGGCAGCAGGTCAACGTTGGCGGTGGCCGGATTGTTGTAGATCATGATCGGGATGGAGATCGCTTCGCCCACCGCGCGGTAGTGGGCAAACAGTTCGTCTTCATTCGGGCAGCTGTAGAACGGCGGAATGATCATTACCCCGTCGGCACCCATATCTTCCGCTTCTTTGCTCAGCTCAACGCACTCCGGGGTCCACTCGGCACCGGTCCCCATCAGCACCGGCACGCGCCCGTTTGCGGTGCAAATCACCGTTTCGGTGACCAGCTGACGCTCCTCACGGCTCATCGATAAAAACTCGCCGGTGCTGCCGAGTGGAATAAGTCCATGAATTCCCTGTTCAATTTGCCAGTTAACCAGTTTTTTCAAAGCTGGCACATCTATTGCTGAACCATCAGGGGTAAAGGGGGTAATCAATACCGTGTAAGTGCCGCGAAACGTAGACATGCTGAGTTCCTTGAGAAAGTTCTTGATGAACACCGTTTGTATACCGTATACGTACTGTATACGTATACGATGTCGGAGCACAAGATCTGTGGAACTAAAATCTCAAGATATCAGCCAGAGTGCGGAAACCCGGACCATCTGGTTTGATGGCCAGGCCGTACAGGCTCTGGCTTCAGAGACGATTGCGGCCGCCCTGGCCCGCACGAATATTGTGGCGCTGCGCGAAAATTCGCAGGGTGAAAAGCGCGGACTGTGGTGCGGGATGGGATCCTGCTATGAATGCGTAGTGGAGGTGGACGGCAAAGGATCGCAGCGCAGCTGCATGACGCTGGTCGAGCAGGGGATGCAGATTCACAGCCGTCGTTCGGACGATCGCGCACCGCAGCCGCTGGCGTCGGCACCCGCGACCACTGAACCCGCGGAAACCGTCTGCGATCTGCTGGTGCTGGGCGCCGGGCCTGCCGGGCTTTCCGCCGCGCTGGTGGCGGCACAGGCGGGGGCAGCGGTTATCGTCATTGATGAACGACCGCAGAGCGGCGGCCAGTTCTTTAAGCCGCTGGCACCCTCGCATATTCTGCACGGCAAAATGCCGCCGCAGTGGCGGGAGGGCGAAAAGCTGCTGACTGACGCCGTCGCGGCGGGCGTTACCGTGGTTCAGCAGGCCACCGTCTGGGCGGCCTTCTCCGCGCACGAAATCGCCGTTATCGTCAACGGCCAGACGCGGCTGTTTCGTCCCAGGCAGCTGATTATTGCCACCGGTGCTTACGAACGCCCCGTGCCGTTTCCCGGCTGGACGCTGCCGGGGGTGATGACCACCGGCGCCGGGCAAACCCTGGCGAAAGCCTATCGCGTGATGCCGGGCAGCCGGGTGGTGGTCAGCGGCAACGGCCCGCTGAACCTGCAGTTTGCCGCCGACCTGCTGGAAAGCCAGGGTTCGGTGGTGGAGGTGCTGGAACGCGCGCCGAAACCCGGGCTGACGCATTTTCGCCAGATGCTGACCATGCTGCGGGCGGCCCCTGAACTGCTGTGGAAGGGGCGGCACTACCTAGGCGTATTAAAAAAACATCGCGTGCCGCTGCGCTGGGGCTACGAGGTGGTGGCCGCGCACGGGCAGGAGCGCCTGGAGCGGATCAGCGTGATGCGCGTGGACCGCAACGGGCAGCGGATTGCCGGTTCCCGCCGGGAAATCGACTGCGATGTGCTCTGCCTGGGTCACGGCTTTATCCCCTCCACCGACCTTGCCCGCATGCTGGGCTGTGAACAGCAGCTCTCTTCCACCCCCTTCAGTACCCCGACGATAAAAACCGATCCGAACGGTGCCACCAGCGTCGGCGGAGTTTACGTAGTGGGCGACGGCGCAAAACTGGGCGGCGCACAGGTGGCGCAGGCGCGGGGTCGGCTTGCCGGCATCGCCGCCGCTGCCGCGCTGGGCAAAACGCCGGCTCATCAGGATATTCCCGCCCTCACATCCCGCCTGACGCAGGCCGAAGATTTTCAGCGCGCGCTGTGGAACGTTTATCAGGCGCCTGCCGTCAGCCTGGCATCTCTGGAAGACGAAACGGTGATCTGCCGCTGTGAAAATATCACCCTTGGCAGCCTGCGCCGCGCCATCAGCCAGGGAATCGACACGCCCGCCGCGCTGAAACGCAATCTGCGCAGCGGCATGGGCCTGTGCCAGGGGCGCACCTGTTCCGGAATGGTGGCGCAGCTGGTGGAAGAGATGACCGGCCGCCGGAACACCGTCAGCGGATTTTACGCACCCCGTTTCCCCGTTCGCCCTGTCCCGATTGCCGCCCTGGCCTTTGAAAAGCCGGAATGGGGCGGGCACAAACCCGCCATCACCCCTAACCTTGCCCGGCCGGTAGAGCAGGCCGTGCTGCCGATGCAAAAAACCGACATCCTGGTGATTGGCGGCGGCGTGATGGGCAACTGCCTCGGCTATTACCTCGCGGCGGGCGGTGCGGACGTACTGGTGGTCGAACGTGACGACATCAACCTGCAGGCATCCGGTGCTAATGCGGGCAGCCTGCACGTCCAGCTGCTGTCCTTTGATTTTGGCAGCAGGGCGCAGGAGGGCGGCGGCCCGGCGGCGCAGACGCTGCCGCTGGGGCCGGTGTCGGTCAGGCTGTGGCAGGCGCTGGAGCAGGCCAGCGGCGAATCGCTGGAGATCAAAATCACCGGCGGGCTGATGGTGGCCGAAACGGAACAGGAACTGCGCTTCCTGGAGCAGAAAATCGCCCTGGAGCGCCGCTACGGTATTGAAACCGAGCTGCTGGACGCCGCCCAGCTCGGCCGCCTTTCCCCGCATCTGTCACCGGAGCTGCTCGGCGCGGAATTCTGCCCGATGGAAGGCAAAATCAACCCGCTGCGAGCCACCTACGTGGTCAACAGGCTGGCAACCGCTGCCGGCGCCCGCTTCCAGCGCGGAACCGACGTGCAGGCTATCGAACCGCTGCCGCACGGCGGCTACCGGGTACAGACCAGCCGCGGGGTGATTGAAGCCGGGCGGGTGATCAACGCCGCCGGGGCCTGGGCGGCTAAAGTCGCGGAAATGGTCGACGTTCCGCTACCGGTAAAAGGCGCGCCGCTGCAAATGATCGTCACCGAACGCTCCGCTCCGCGCATTGACCACCTGATCGCCCACGCGGGCCGCCACCTGAGCCTGAAGCAGACCGCCCACGGCAGCATCCTGATCGGCGGCGGCTGGAGCGCCGGATTCAACCCCGACATGCGCATGAACCAGTCACTGCGCGCCAGCATCGAAGGCAACCTGTGGGTCGCCGGTAAGGTGCTGCCCGCCCTCAACAGCCTGCATATGGTGCGCAGCTGGGCGGGGATGAACATCAATATTGACGGTGCGCCGATCGTTGGTGAAGTCCCCGGGAAAGCGGGCTTTTACCACGCGGTCACCTCCAACGGTTACACGCTGGCTCCGGTCGTTGCCTGGAGCCTGTCACAGCTGATTTTGCAGGGCCGCAGCGAGCTCGATCTTGCGCCCTATGCGATTTCCCGATTCCACTGATAACAAGGACTTCTTTACGTGAGCAACAGACAACACACACTCGCCGGCTGGATTGACCGCCATTTCGACCAGCAGGTTGCCATGCTGAAAAAACTGGTCCAGATGCCGTCGGACAACCCGCCGGGCGACTGCACCCCGCATGCGTTGATGACCGCCCGGTGCCTGCACGAACTCGGGCTGGAGGTGGAAATTCTTACCGTGCCCGATGACGTGGTCGCCGCAGGCGGGATGCGCAGCGCCACCAACCTGATTGTGCGCCACCGCTTCGGCCCCGGCCCGACCGTGGCGCTGAACGCCCACGGCGACGTGGTGCCGCCGGGCGGCGGCTGGAGCAAAGATCCCTACGGGGCGGAAATTGAGGACGGCTGGCTGTACGGGCGCGGGGCGGCGGTATCGAAATCCGATATCACCACCTACACCTCGGCGCTGCTGGCGCTGATCCACAGCGGTGCAGCGCTACACGGGACCGTTGAACTGCACTTCACCTGGGATGAAGAGACGGGCGGATCGACCGGTCCCGGCTGGCTGCTGGCCAACGGCCACAGCAAACCGGACTACGTGGTCTGCGCCGCCCTGAGCTACTTCGTGGTCACCGCGCACAACGGCTGCCTGCATCTGGAAATCGAGCTTAAAGGCCAGTCGGCCCACGCCGCGTTTCCCTCGACCGGCTGCGATGCGATTGAGGCCGGGAACCGGTTGATGACCGCCCTGTACCGCTATCGCGATGCGCTGGCCGAAACCCACTCGGCGATCGACGGCATCGACTCGCCAACGCTGGTGATTGGCCTGGTGAACGGCGGCATTAACACCAACGTCGTGTCGGATAATTTCGTGCTGCGCCTGGATCGCCGCATCATCCCGGAAGAAAACCCGGAGGCCGTCGAGCAGGAACTACTGGCGCTGGTCGCCGACGTGCAGCAGCAGGTGCCCGGCGTGACCTTTAACGCGCGCCGCATCCTGCTGGCGCGTCCGTTTACCCCTTCGCCGCAGAGCCTGGCGCTGGCGGCGATCTTCAGCCAGCAGGCCGAAGCCGTATTCCATGAGCCGATCCCGCTGGTCGGCCTGCCGCTGTACACCGACGCCCGGCTTTACAGCGACGCCGGCATCCCCACCATCATGTACGGTGCCGGGCCGCGCAGTTTCCTGGAAGCGAACGGCCATCGCGCCGACGAACGCATCCACCTTGATGACTTACGCCGCGCCACCCTGGTGGTTGCCAACAGCCTGGTTGCCCTTTTGCAGGAGAAAACCGCATGATCGCCATTAAAAATCTGACCAAATACTACGGCGAGCTGCCGGTACTAAAAAACTGCACCCTGGATATTCAAAAAGGCGAAGTGGTGGTGATCTGCGGTCCTTCCGGCTCCGGTAAATCCACGCTGATCAAGTGCATGAATGCGCTGGAGCCGTTCCAGAAAGGGGAGATTAATATCGACGGCATGGTGCTGAGCGATAAAAAAACCAGCCTGCCCGCGCTGCGTCAGCAGGTTGGCATGGTCTTCCAGTCGTTCGAACTGTTCCCGCATATGACGGTGATGGACAATTTAATCGTGCCGCAGATGCGTATCCTGAAACACAGCCGCGAGCAGGCGCAGAAAAAAGCCCACGCGCTGCTGGAACGCGTCGGCATGAAGCCGCACGGCCACAAATACCCGGCACAGCTTTCCGGCGGCCAGCAGCAGCGCGTGGCGATTGCCCGCGCGCTGGCGATGGAGCCGAAGGTGATGCTGTTTGATGAACCAACCTCGGCGCTGGATCCGGAAATGGTGGCCGAAGTGCTGGCGGTGATGGTGGAACTGGCGGAACAGGGCATGACCATGTGCTGCGTGACCCACGAGCTGGGCTTCGCGCGGAAAATCGCCGACCGGATGATCTTTATGGACGCCGGAGAAATCATCGAAGATTCGCCGACCGATACCTTCTTTACCGCGCCGGCTTCCGGGCGGGCGAGAGATTTTCTCGAGCAGATTATTCACCATTAACCACGTGGAAAACCGCGCCTGGACAGAAGGTCAGGCACGGAAATCTTCAACAAGATGAGCGGGCGGCATCAGGCCGCTGGTTCATCCCACAGCCGTGAACAGTGTTCAAACACCTGCCGCGCGGCGGGAGTGACGGCGGTCATATGCATCGCGCCATGGATCGTCCCCGCCAGCCGTGCCAGCCGCACGTTGACCCCCTCCAGCGCCAGCCTGCGGGCGTACTCTTCCGCCTCATCCCGCAGCGGGTCGCATTCGCAGGTCAGCAGCAGCGTATCCGGCAGGCCGTGCAGCGATGCCGCCGCAGACGGGCTGGCCAGCGCGTTCCGCCTCTCCCGGGCGTCGGGCAGATAGCGATCCCAGCAGTATTCCATCACCGCCCGCGTCAGGCCAAAGCCCTCGCCGTACTGCTGCCAGGAGTCGAACCGCATCGCGGCATCCAGCGCCGGGTACAGCAGCAGCTGGCGGGCAATCAGCGGCCCCTGCCGATCTCTCGCCAGCAGACAGGCCGCCGCCGCCAGGTTACCGCCCGCGCTGTCGCCGCCAACCGCGATGCGCTGTGGGTCGATACCCAGCGCGTCGGCCCGATCGGCGATCGCACAAAGCGCGGCATAGAAATCGCTTAGCGGCACCGGGAACGGGTGCTCCGGGGCCAGGCGATAGCCGACGGAGAACACCACGCTGCCGGTGGCGTCGGCCAGCTGCTGGCAGGGAATATCCCAGGCATCCAGACCGCCCAGGCACCAGCCGCCGCCGTGGGCATACACCACCGCCGGGCGCATCAGGCCGTCTTCTGCCCCTGCCGGAAAATACATTCTTACCGCGAGCGGCCAGCCATCCTGCGCATCAATGCTTAACGCCTCCCAGGGGCGAGTTTCTCCGGTAACAGGCTGCTGACCGGCAATCAATCCTGCGTCGGTAGCTGACCGCATCACCGCCAGCGGCACGGCGGCGCTGAAATCGGGCGCGGCGGCCAGCCAGCATTGCGTTGCGCTATCGAGCGGCATAGCCTTTCTCCTGTAAAAACGCCGCGATCAGCGTGCAGAATTCCTCCGGGCACTCCTCGGTAATAAAATGCCCGCAGTCGCTGACCATCGCGCTGCGCAGGTCGGGGGCGACTTTTTTCATCGTCTCCGCCGGGGCATCCCGCGTGGCGTGCTCGGCCCCGATAGCCAGCACCGGCATAGCCAGCGGTGCGGCGGCCCGCTGCTGGTTCTGGCGGATGGTCTCCGGGATGGCGCGATAGTAGTTAAACCCGGCCTCCAGCTTACCCGGTACGCTGTAGGCGTCGATATACACCTCCGCCGCCACGCGTTCCCGCCGCCATGACCATTTATCGAACATATAGCTGAGATACAGCCGTTCCCGGCCCGCGATCAGCGCCTCCGGCAGGCCGCTTAGCTGGTTGAACATAAAGTGCCAGAGGAAGATATTCTCCTGCGGGCTGACAAAAATCTCCGGCGCGGGGGCCAGGCCGGGGATCACCGCTTCGGTCAGCAGCAGCGAATGAACGCGCTGCGGGAAGTCCGCGCCCATCGCGTAGCCCACCCACATACCAATATCATGGCCGATAACCGGAAAGCGTTCGTGTCCCAGCTGCGACATCGCCTCAACCAGCTGCGCGGCGATATTGCCGGTATCAAAGCCGCCGGTCGGCGCATCCGACTCGCCGGTGCCCGGCGGATCGACCGCCACGGCGGTATAGCCCGCGCGGGCCAGGTGCGCCATCACGTGCCGCCACGTGTACCACGTCTGCGGCCAGCCGGGGATCAGCAGGACCGCCGGGCCGCTGCCCTGAATGACACAGTGCAGACGGCGCCCGTTCACGCGCAGATAGCGGTGGTGCAGGGTCGGGTTAGCCATGATGTGCGGCCTCCGCGGTGCCGATGCCTAAAAGCCGGTTTATCTGACTCTGGCTGACCGGGGCCGCCGCGAAGTCATCGAAAATCTTATCGGTGACCGGAATAATATGGTCGCGGATAAACGCCGCCCCCTCGCGTGCACCATCGTCTTTGTTCTTCAGGCAGCATTCCCATTCCAGCGTCGCCCATCCGCCATAGCCGTTCTGAGTCAGGCGGGAGAATATCCCGCTGAAGTCGACCTGACCGTCGCCCGTTGAGCGAAAACGCCCGGCGCGATCGGCCCATGACTGGTAGCCGCCGTACATGCCCTGGCGTCCGGTAGGATTAAACTCGGCGTCCTTAACGTGGAACATGCGTATGTCATCCCGGTAGATATCCAGAAAATCGAGGTAGTTCAGCTGCTGCAGGACGAAGTGGCTGGGATCGAACAGGATTTTACAGCGGGGATGATGCCCGGTGCGCGCTAAGAACATCTCAAACGAGATGCCGTCGTGCAGATCCTCGCCCGGATGGATTTCATAGCAGAGGTTAATGCCCCGTTCGTCGCAGGCATCGAGGATCGGCAGCCAGCGGCGGGCCAGCTCGTCGAAGGCGGTTTCCACCAGCCCGGCCGGGCGCTGGGGGAAGGGGAACACGTAGGGCCAGGCCAGCGAGCCGGAAAAGGTGCCCATCTCGGTCAGCCCCAGCCGGGAAGAGGCGCTGACCGCATCCAGCAGCCGCTGTCTGGCCCACGCGGTGCGGGCTTCAGGATCGCCGTGCAGGTGCGGCGGCGCAAAGCTGTCGCACAGCGCATCGTAGGCCGGGTGCACCGCCATCAGCTGGCCGAAGATATGCGTGGTCAGCTCGCTGATGACCAGCCCGTGCTGCGCCAGCATGGCGGTGATATCGTCGCAGTACTGCTGGCTTTCCGCCGCCAGACTGACGTCAAACAGCCGCTTATCCCAGGCCGGGATCTGCAGGGCGCGGAACCCGTTCTCCGCCGCCCATCCGGCAATGGCCTCAAGGCTGTTAAACGGGAAAACATCATCACTGAACTGCGCCAGGTGCAGGCTGGGACCCTTGATCGTTTGCATATGAACCTCTATTGTTTGTCGATTGACAAACAATAGAGGCGTGACGGTCCAGCAACAAGGCGTTTTTGCTAACGCAGCACGTAGTGCTCAGTCACAAGGGCAGAAGGTGGCTGATTTAATGTGATATTCTTTTTGCCAGACCGTGAACGCATCATCCCAGAAAAGAGAACCGCTATGGCCGGAAGACCCAGAGAATTCGATCGTGAAGCCGCCCTGATCCAGGCGCGGGATTTATTCTGGCGCCACGGCTTTGAGGGCACCTCGATGTCCGATCTGGTGGCGGCGCTGGGGATTGCCTCCGCCCGTATCTACAAAGCGTTCGGTTCGAAGGAGCAGCTTTTCCGCGAAGCGGTTGCGCACTATGCGGAGCACGAAGGCGGCTTTGCCGCCCGCGCGCTGGAGGAGGGCGATATCGCCACCGCGATTAGGCGGATGCTGATGGATGCCGTGGCGCTGTATACCCGGCCGCGCGCCCCGGCGGGCTGCATGGTGGTTTCCTCGGCCAGCGCGCTCAGCGATGAAAACCAGCCGCTGCAGCAGTGGATGGCGGAACAGCGTCGCCTGCGCACTGAATCCGTGATTGACCGCTTCCGCCGGGCGGCAGAGGCCGGGCAGCTGCGCAGCGATGCCGACCCGGATCTGCTGGGTAACTATTATGCGCTGGTGCTGCACGGCCTGTCGGTGCAGGCGCGGGACGGCGTTCCGGCGGACGTGCTGGAAAGCGTGGTGAAGGTTTCACTGGCGGCGCTCTGACCGGCAAGCACCGGATAAATTAAGCTTCGCTATTTCCTTCGTTCAGGATCCGCGCGCGGCAAACGTCCAGAATTTCATCGGCCAGCGCGGAATCATCCGGGCACGCGCGGGACAGTACCATCGCACCCACCAGATGCGCGAGGGTGTCGATTATGTCAGCACGTCTGGAGCCTTCTACCCCTTCTTCGCCCCCCAGTCTGGCCAGATGTTTTTCAATGCCCTCGGCAAACAATGCCTTAACCGAGTCGGGCTGGCGTGCCGTGTCGGTGCCGAGCGCCGACATCACGCAGCCGGAACCCATCGCATCGCGATGCTGACGGGACAGGTAGCGTTCGACAAACTCTTCCCGACCGGTGCCGCCGGAAATGTCGGCCGCCTGCACAAAACCGCAGCTCACCGCCTCCGCCATCAGATCCGTCTTGGAAGCGAAGTGCTTGTAGAACCCACCGTGGGTTAACCCTGCGGCAGACATCAGTTCCGCCACGCCCACGCCGTCGAAGCCGCGTTCACGAAACAGCGCCGAGGCCGTTTCGACAATTCGCTGGCGATTCTCGCGCACCTGCTCTTTCGACACTTTCATTGTTCAGGCTCCTCTGAAAGAAAACTCTGTCGCCAGTATACATTGATGATGACCGTAATCAAAAATGTTGACGTTTTAGATTATGATCGTCATCATAAAATGCGCATCGCATCGCATCGCATCGCATCGCATCGCATCGCATCGCATCGCACGGCCACCGTCGGCGGAGTGTTGCGTGGCAGTCCGGCGAGGCAGGCAGAGAGCAGTGCGAGCAGTGAGAAGAGCACCGGCGACCGGCGATGGCCAAATGCTGCATCGACCAACTCAGTTCAATCATCCACACAGGAAATACGCAGATGTCCAAACCTTCCGTTCTGATTACAGGTGCTTCAACCGGTATTGGCGCAGTCTACGCGGAGCGATTCGCCCGGCGCGGCCACGGCCTGGTGCTCGTGGCGCGCGACACCGCAAAGCTTGCGGCACTTGCCGAACGTTTACAGCAGGAAAACGGCGTGGCGGTGGATATTCTGCCCGCGGACCTTACGCAGTCGGATGACGTTGCCAGGGTAGAAGCCCGGCTGCGTGACGATGCGCAGATTGGCATCCTGATCAACAACGCCGGCATCGCCCAGTCGGGCGGATTCGCCGGGCAGACGGCGGAATCGATTGAGCGCCTTATCGCGCTGAACGTCACCGCGCTGACGCGGCTGGCTAACGCGGTCACGCCGCGTTTCGTGCAGGCTGGGGAGGGGGCGATCGTCAATATCAGCTCCGTCGTCGGGCTGGCACCGGAATTCGGCATGTCGGTTTACGGCGCAACCAAGGCCTTCGTGCTGTTTCTCTCTCAGGGGCTGAACGTTGAACTGGCGGGGACGGGCGTCTACGTGCAGGCGGTGCTGCCGGCCGGCACCTACACCGAAATCTGGGATCGCGCGGGTATTGATATCAATTCCCTGCCGCAGATGATGCAAGCCGGGGATCTGGTTGACGCCGCGCTGGTGGGCTTCGACCGCCGTGAAACGGTCACCATCCCGCCGGTGCAGAACGCCTCAAGCTGGAGCGGCCTGGACGCGGCGCGCCAGGGGCTGATTGCGGATATTAATCAGGCGAAGGTGGCGGAAAGGTATCAATCTGCCTGACCCGCGCTTACAGCTACAGCCCGGACTCAGGCTGTAGCTGATAAATCCAGGCGCTTACCTGCAGGCCATCAACCGTCGTCACCTCAACCTTGACCCGATCGTAGCCGTCTTCGAATTCATCCAGCATCGGCCAGTGCGCCTGCAGATTATGGGAGAAAAACAGGTAGCCGTTTACCTGCGGACCGTCGCTGTGCAGCACGATCCCGGGGAAATCCGCCGCCGCGCCCCAGCCCCGCTCATAAAACGTGCCGGTGACGTGACCCGCCAGCCACTCGCCGCCGATGTTTTCCATGATATGGGCATTCGAATGGCCCGGGCGCAGCGTGCCGTAGACAAACAACGATTCCATCTTGCCTCAACAGTTAAAAAAGGGTTACCCGCCGGGTAAGGAACAGCGATCAAAATACGGCTTAATCGGGCGGCTGGCAAACCCTTCGTCACTCATGCCGGCAAACGGCATAGCCTACAGATACTGGCCCAGCAGCGACTCCAGGCTGTTCTGGTCGACGGCGAACAGGCGAATACCTTCGGCAAGCTTTTCCACCGCCATCGCATCCTGATGGTGCGCCCAGTAGAACTCCGCCTCCGTCATGGCGGCAGGTTTAGCCAGCACCTCGCCCTCAAAGCTCAGCGGAGCGGGCACCGGCCCCTCGCTTTGCTGCAGCTGCGCCAGCAGCGCCGGGGAAACGGTCAGCCGATCGCAGCCGTTCAGCGCCAGCACCTGTTCCGGCGTGCGGAAGCTGGCACCCATCACCACCGTGCGGTAGCCGTGCTGTTTATAGAAGCGATAGATCTTCTGTACCGACTCCACGCCCGGATCGTTAGCGGCGGTGTAGCTGATGCCCGGGTTGTTTTTCCTGTACCAGTCGTAAATGCGGCCGACGAACGGCGATATCAGGAACACACCGGCATCGGCGCAGGCACGCGCCTGGGCGAAAGAGAACAGCAGCGTCAGGTTGCACTGAATTCCTTCTTTTTCCAGCGTTTCTGCGGCGCGGATCCCCTGCCAGGTGGCGGCAAGCTTAATCAGCACCCGTTCTTTGCCGACGCCTTTCTCCTCGTACAGGGCGATAATTTCCCGCGCTTTGGCAATGCTGGCCGCGGTGTCGAAGGAGAGGCGGGCGTCCACTTCGGTGGAAATGCGCCCCGGCACGCTTTTCAGGATCAGCGACCCGATGCTGACGGCCAGCGCGTCGGCAACGTCTGCCGCCTGCACCGGTTTACCCGCCCGACGGGACTTCACCGCCGCAACGGCCTCCGTTATCAGATGCTGATACTGCGGAAGCTGCGCGGCTTTGTAGATAAGCGACGGATTGGTGGTGGCATCTTCCGGCTGATACGCGATGATGCTGTCAATATCCCCGCTGTCGGCAACAATCGTTGTGTGCTGCTTTAGTTGTTCAAGCTGATTCATAACCATGACCTGTAATGTTTAAAGAGGGTTGAAAACCACAGGAAGCAGCACGAGGCCGCTCCCTGTGGCGGAGCGGGAAGGGCGATCAGTTAGCCTGCGCAACGCGGGTGGTCAGGCCTGGCATGTTGAAGCACTCGGCTTCGTTCTGGATCATATCCTTGATTTTATTGACCACGTAACGCTCAGGCTCCACGCCAAACGATTTCAGATTGGCAAACATCGCCTTCATCTCTTTCACTACGGCCGGTTTTTCGTAGTTGTAGTGGCCGCTGAGTTCAAGGATCTCTTTCAGCAGTTCCGGCTCGCTGAAGATTTGCTCCTCGGACTTGTTTTTGTGCTCATCGGTCATCCACTTTTCCCACTTGTGGCTCAGCACGCACTCGCGGGTCAGCACGGTTTTTAGATCGGACGCGGTCCTGATAAAGCCTTTCGCCGCCAGATCCTTTTCCACCTGCGCCAGCTTCAGATAGGCGCGGGTTTCAATGGTGCCGTAAGCCGGGGCCACGTTCATCGCGGTGATCCCCAGGCCCGGATGCTTAAGCAGGATCTCATCCGGCAGGTAGTCGCCGTTGTGCTCTTTCAGACCCACGCCGTGGCGGGTGCTGATGGCGGACAGTTCAGCGGACTGTTTATCGTTGAAATGACCGACGTTCTTGGTCAGGCGGGTCAGGGTGCCGGTCTGACCGACGATAAACAGCGGCTGCGGCAGCGATTCGGCCGCCAGGCGCTTGTTCAGCTCGATAATAAACTCTTCGTAGGCGCTGACGTCGGTCAGGCCGCCGTTGGTTTCTTCGGTGCCGACTTCATAGAAGAACTCTTTCAGGCTGTTGGCCTTGCGGTAATCTTCGCAGAAGCGGATCAGCTCAACGGTACGGCTCAGAACCAGTTCGATATCAATCGCTTTACCCACGACGTAAGGGTCTTTGGTCGGGTCGATATGCAGCAGGTCGAAACCGGCATCCATATCAATCTGATACGAGCGGCGGGCCAGCTTCATCGCTTCGTCTTCGGGGATATGGTCTTTGCGCTCTTTATCACGCTGCCACGGACCGCCGTGGTCGCGGCAGAGGAAGTAATCGCCGTCGAAGCCGACTTTCTCCGCCATGGCTTTCAGGTCGGCAGCGAAGCGGAACTGATCCCAGTTATTGACGTAACCGGCGCCGAATTCATCGGCATCCACCTGGTTACGGCTGGCAATAAACATCAGCGGCAGATCTTTTTCCTTACCCAGTTCAAAACAGGCCTGAATTAAAGCCGGAGACATCGGGCCTATACCCAGCATCGTGGATTTTCCACCGTTAACGATATAATCGACGTACTGTTTCATTGTGTTTTTCATAATAACTCCTCAGACTTTATTCATATCAGAAGTGATGGGTTTTTTAGCCGATGCTTTCTTTACCGGCTCGGTAATATTGGGTCGCAGAATATGCAGGCAGATGGCGGTGACAATCACGCCGATAGCCATATCAATGACGTACCACATCGGGGCTTTATTCACGCCGGCAATGGCAATTAATCCGCCGTGGGGAACCATTGACTCCACGCCGTGAATCATCGCCAGACCGGCTCCGACGGCGCTGCCGATAATAATTGACGGCAGCACGGTTTTGAGATTTTTAACCGCAAACGGAATGGCGCCTTCGGTAATTCCAATTAAGCCCATAAAGGCGGCAGAGGTGCCCATTCTTCTTTCGTCTTCCGCCCATTTACGCTGGGAAATAAAGGTCGAGAGCGCAATACCCAGCGGGGGAATGGCGCAGGCAATACGATACGCCCCGTTCGGGCCATAAATACCTTCGGCCATTAATGCGAGGGTAAATGCGGTGGCGGTTTTATTCACCGGCCCGCCCATATCAAAGGCGGCCATTGCGCCCAGAATCAGGCCGAGAATAACGCCGCTGCTTCCCTGCATATTCGACAGCATGGAAACCAGCCATTTCATGGCAAAGCCGATTGGGCCAATCAGCACGTAGAGATAGAGCATGCCGACAATACAGGTGGAGACGATGGGAATAATCATGATCGGCATCACCGGCATTAACGCCTTGCCGACTTTCCAGGTTTTGATCCATTTGGCGACGTAGCCGCTGAGAATACCGAGCAGCATCGCCCCGAGAAACCCGGTCACCACGTGGTCCGCGCCCAGCGGCGTGCTGGCCATAAAGCCGGTGATAAAGCCCGGCGTCAGGCCCGGCTTACCGGCGATAGAGTAGGAGATATACGCCGCCAGCACCGGGATCATCATCCCCAGACCGGCGCTGCCGATAGCGCCAAGATTGAGTAGGAACGGGTTGGTGACCACCATCCCTTTGCCCACGACCGGCTCGCCGCCCACCAGCGACAGCGCCAGGCAGATACCACCGACCACCACCACCGGCATCATGTATGACACGCCGGTGCTGAACGCTTTGACTAAATCGTCCTTAATGACTTTGATATTTTCCGACATTTTTATCCTCCCGAACCTGCTATTTTTTATTGGGCTGCCGCGATATTTAAACGCAGCGATCCCCCGGCGCCTGTGCGCTAAATGAAAAATGCAGGGCTCGCAGAAATTTAATTAACGAGTTTAATATCCGGTGACGGCCGTCGAAATAAAACGCACCGGGCGTGTTGATCAGCTCACCAGTTTTACGGCTTTATCAATAATGGCCGCCGGATCGCGCACCACCTCGGCCGGATTGAGCGATATAACCCGGCCCTCATCTTCTTTTTCTTCGAATCGCTCCACGCCTTCAATGCCGATAGCAATCGCCAGAATTACCACGTCGGCTTCGGCAATTTCATCGTCACTTAATTCATTTTCAATGCCCATGCCGCCCTGGGTTTCAACTTTGACGTCATAACCCCTTTTCTTACACTCCTGCTCAATCGCTTCCTGTGCCATATAGGTGTGGGCAACGCCGGTAATACATGCTGCAACGCCGACAATTTTCATAAAAAACTCCTGATTGTTATTTGGCTGATTTTTAAAATAGGGCTTGTGGTTATTCTGTTTTTATAGTGCCAGGGTGCTGGCCATCAGGGTGTAGAGTACGCTGACGTTTTCGGCCTGTTTTATTTCATTGCGGAATTCCTCTTTCATCAGTTTTCTGGCAAGCGTTGAGAAATATTTCATATGCTCGTTAGGGTCGGCGGATTTACTGACCGTCAGCATAAATATGGTTTCAACCCGCTGATCGCCCCACATAATCGGTGCCGCAAGGGTGGCCATGCTGATGGTGGAGTGCTGAATATGGTCCGATTTGGTGTGCGGAATGGCGAAGCCATAGCCCACGGCGGTAGAAAAGGCGTCTTCGCGCGCCCAGATATCGTCGGTTAACCGATCGCGATTATCGGTACGGTGATGCAGCCAGAGATTGTCGGCCATCATTTTGATCGCCTCGTTCTTATCGCTGGCCTCCAGCCCGCAGAGAATAAATTCCGGGGCGAGGATCGGCATGTTGCTCAGCGCCTTGACCTCCGGCGAACGCAGGGCACTTTTTACCCCGGCGGAGTGCTTGAGGGGGACGATCTCCTCAACCAGCCGCTGGCATTTGGTGAAATCCAGCGCGCGCAGCGCGTGCTTAACGCCCGGGATCGCGGTGCCGCTCATGCTCAGTTCGTCAAAGCCCATCCCGACCAGCAGCGGCAGATAATCACCGCTGGCACCCAGTTCTCCGCAGAGGCCGATCCACTTGCCCGCGCGATGCACCTCATCCACGGCAAACTTCAGGGCGCGCAGGAACGCCGGGGCGTAATGGTCGTAAACCGCTTCTACCTGCGAATTGCCGCGGTCGGCGGCAAAAAAGTACTGCGTCAGGTCGTTGCTGCCGACGCTGAAGAAATCCGCGTGTTCGGCGATGTCGCCAATGGCGAAGATCACGGAGGGGATCTCCAGCATCACGCCGAGTGCGATTTCATCGTTAAAGGGCAGGTTTTCCTCCCGCATCGTGCTTTTCACCTCGTCGAGCACTTCGCGGCACCAGATAACCTCATCGACGCTGGCAATCATCGGGATCATGATTCGGGCATCGCCCAGCGCCGAGGCGCTGAGGATCGCCCTCAGCTGCATGGCGAACAGATCGCGATAGCGCGGGTAGGTCCGTACCGCACGGAAGCCGAGAAACGGGTTTTCCTCTTCGCCGGTGTTGAGGTAGTCCACCGGCTTATCGCCGCCGATATCGAAGGTGCGGAAGATAACCGGCCTGCCTTCTGCCCGCTGCATCACCTGGCCGTACAGTTCTGCCAGCTCGTGATAGTCCGGTGGTGTTTCGCGGTCCATAAACGACATTTCGGTACGAAACAGGCCGATGCCTTCCGCGCCGTTGCTGAATGCCGCTTCGGCTTCCGCCAGGCTGGCAATATTGGCGGCGATTTCCACGCTGTGATTATCGTGGGTTTTCGCCGGCTTGTGGACGCCAGCCAGCATCTGCTGCTGCATAGTCTGCTGCACGACAATTTCATTGCGGTAGTAGCGCAGGACCTGCTCATCCGGCGCGGTAATCAGAATGCCCGGATTGCCGTCGATGATGATGTCATTTTCCGCATTCAGCGGCAGAGCGGAGAAATCAATATCCGTCAGGGTCGGGATGCCGAGCGAACGCGCGAGGATAGCGGTGTGCGACGTTTTACCGGTGGCGGATAAGACCATGCCGCTGAGATACTGTTTATTGATGCTGAGGAACTGGCTCGGGGTCAGGCTGTTGGCCAGAATAATCGACGGCTGCGTTAATTCCAGACTGTTTTTCGGCAGTGCGCCCGCGCCATAAATGGCGGTGAGCAGCTGCCCGGTAATATCCAGAACGTCAAGGGTCCTTTCTTTTATATATTTACTCGATGAACGGTTAAGGATTTCACACAATTCCATTGCCGACTGAATAACCGCATTCCAGCTATTTTCTCCAGCGGCAATCGCGTTAGCGATCTGGCTCTGGAAGGTGGCATCGGTCACAATCGACAGGTGGGCCTGCAGAATATCATGCTCAACGCCGTGTTTAATTTCCAGTGCGGTGAGCTTTTCGTCTTTTAGCGTGGCTAACCCCGCCAGGAATAACCGCTTTTGCTGTTCGGCGCTATATTCTCCACCCGGGTTGAACGCCAGCATTTCGCTTAAGGACAGGCTTTGGATCCGCACCGGCCTGGCAATCGCTACGCCGCCGCTGATGCGTGAGCCCTGAATAAAATCGAGCCGGGTTTCCCGCAGGGAGCGCGGCAGATAACCCGCGGGTGACGGGGCTTCATCCTTCTGGGCGACCTCAAAAGTAGGCAGCTTTTTCAGCAGCGCCCGCAGCTGCTTCGCCGCCGCCGCCGCATCTTCCCCGCTGAGCGATATTTCACAGGCGTCGTTGAATAAGGTATCGGTGGCGACCACCGAGAGGGCGCTTTTTGCATTGCCCTGAATACCGCTGCGAATATTCCTCCAGCATACTTCAGACAGGAAAGTATTACACAGTCGTTCGATATGCCCTGCAGGCCGGGCGTGAATGCCTTCATTCAGTTCACACTGGTACGCTATTATTTCTGACATCATCGCTCCCGATAATACTTTGGCAAATTCTGATTAAATTTCCTGGCAGGTAAAAGTCTGCGCTTCATGTTTTATATCCTTCACCTTTGATGGCCGTCTTTGAATAGAAAAAAAGTGACCTTTGCTCGAATAAAAAAGCAGGTTAATTATTTTGTGATCGCAATCATGAAATTAAGTTGTGCGGAGTCGCCTGTGATAATCATCACGTTTTTATTGATATCCCGATCGCGATAACATATTTTCTAATAAGGTGACTTTCTTACTATTTAATAGCAGGGGGAATGGCGTACAGAATAATCACACTCTTTTATTATTACGTGGTAACAACGATGCATTTTCGTGGGGTATTACTGGATTTAGACGGCACATTGGTGAACTCGCTGGATTTTGTTGAGGCATCCTGGAGCGTGTGGGCCAATGAAAAGGGGCTGGAGCCGCGAGCGGTCTGCCATTATCTGCACGGTAAGCCGGCGATGAGCACGCTGCGCCACTTTATGCCCGGGGCCAGCGAACAAACGCTAATCGACGAATTTCTCGCGCTGGAAGCCTGGGAGGCCAGCCACACCGACGGCATCACCGCCGTTGACGGCGCGGTGGATTTTCTCCACCGGCTGGAGCGGAACCGGGTGCCCTGGGCCATCGTCACCTCCGGCTCGCTGAAAGTGGCCTCGGCGCGCATCCGACAGGTTGGCTTTCCGGAGCCGCCAGTGCTGGTGACCAGCGAAGATATTCAACACGGCAAGCCCCACCCGGAACCGTTCCTGATCGGCGCCGCCCGGCTTGCCGTTTCTCCCGCCCGCTGCATCGCTTTTGAAGACTCCACCGCCGGTCTGCTTTCGGCCGCCGGGGCCGGGTGCGTGGTGGTTGAAGTCCTCACCCGCCAGTCGGTTGTTCACGACATCGACACCTGGCAAACCCTCAATCGCTATGGGGGACTGAACGTGACGCAGAAGGGGGAGGGGGAGTTTTTCCTGACTATTCAGGGGGAGCGTTAACGGGCATCGCAAACCCCCCTGGGGAATGCTATCCCCGGCAGAGCGTTGACGCCGCGCAGCGGGTGAACGACGGCCACCCGGGTGCGCCGCTGGGATGGCCGTGCTTCCGCGAGCCTTGATCTGCAACTGACTTCAGATCGATCTGCCCGCCTGCTACAGGTCGATCACGTTGCCTCGCGGCAGATTCAGCGACTTGCGCATGGCACCGATCACCTCGCCTGGCTTGAGCAGCAGCGAGTTAATGCAGACGTTCAGAATGCGGCAGCCGTCAAAGCGCAGGGGATTATCGATGGTGATATCGGAGGCGATAATGGTCAGTTCCGCTGCGAATATATCCTCGCTGGTAATTTTATTCTTCAGCCCCAGCACGCCCTGAGTCTCGATTTTTATCGCAAAACGATACTGCCTGGCCAGTTTCTCCAGCTGCTCCGCCGCCATATAGGTGTGCGCCACGCCGGTGGCGCAGGCGGTGACCGCCACAACGTGCAGATTACGTTCGCTGGAGAACGGCTGGATCTCCTCTCTTCCTGTCCGGATGGTCATAAGCCTGCTCCCTTATTTTTGCGCCGGTATTCCAGCGGCGTACAGTCGTTGATATCGCGAAATACCTTGCAGAAATAGTTGGTATCGGTGAAACCGCACTGCTCCGAAAGCTCGTTGATTTTGAGATTGGTACCGATCAGCAGCGCTTTGGATCGCGTAATGCGGGCCAGCTTGAGATATTCATTAAACTTCACGTCTGACTCCCTGGAAAACAGACGCGACAGATAGCCGGGGGAAATATTAAACGTCTCGGCGACGCTTTCCCGGCTAATGTCCGTATGGTAGTGGCTGTCGATATGGCTCTTGATGTCATCCAGCAGTGAGTATGGCCGCTGGTTAACCAGGCCATCGGTAATTTGATACAGCAGATCGTTAATCAGCGCGTAGACCACGTGGGCAAACGTTTCGCCGGTGGTATCCTGCGACCACGCCAGTGACTCGGCGAGATCGAGCAGCCGGTCGCGGACCGTGCTGCTGGAGTTTTGCAGGTTGTACTTCTCCACTTCTTTAAACTGCGTGCCGTCCCAGTTGCTGATGCTGAAGCCCACATCCTGCTTCCAGAAGACGATCGACATGCAGATCACCGGGCTTTCCCACTGCGGCGAGTTCCAGCTGTTGGCGGGAATGTAGGTAATGGTGCCGACCGGGCGTTCATATTTCACGATGCGGTCCGCCCCCTTGGGCAGCAGCATGCTGAGCGCGCCCTTCACCGTCAGCTCGATGCGCGGTACGTGCAGATAGTAGGCCATCGCCGGCGGATTCGCGTTGCCGTTGGCCACCAGCACGCTGTCGTTTATCGCGCCCTGGCCGCTGAATTCACTGAGAATAGACTGAATAAACGTGCCCATATTATGCCCGCGGTTTAATAACGGTTTTCAGAACCTTCACCGCCACGGCGGTGGCAACGGTCCCGGCGATCACCGAAACGATATAGCCAAAATGATTACCCACCACCGGTAAGACGATAAGCCCGCCCCAGGGGGCGGCATTGGTGGCACCAAACCACAGTGAGAGGACCGCCGCCACCGCGCTGCCGAACATAATGGCCGGGATCACCCTGACCGGATCGGCCGCCGCAAAGGGGATCGCCCCTTCGGTAATGCCCATAAAGCCCATAATCACCGCGGGCTTCCCGGCCTCGCGCTCCACATCATTAAAGATGTCTTTAAACAGAAAGGTCGCCAGCGCCAGCCCCAGCGGCGGCGTGCAATCGGCGGCGGCAACGGCGGCCATCAGCTGCGGATTGGTGGAGATCAGGGCCACGGCGAAGAAAAACGCGGTTTTGTTCATCGGGCCGCCCATATCGACGGCGATCATGCAGCCCAGAACGGTGCCGAGAATAATAAACGACGTGCCCTGCATATTGCCCAGCCAGGCGCTCAGCCACTTCATCAGCCCGGCGATCGGATCGCCAATAATGTAATAAACCGCCATACCGGTAATAAACGTACCGAGCAGCGGGATAATGAAGATAGGCAGCACCATGCGCAGAAAGCTGGGGATCCGCAGCCGGGCAATCAGACTGAGCAGCAGCCAGACCACCATTCCGGCGATGATCCCGGAGAACATGCCGCCCAGGAATCCGGCCCCCATCTGCCAGGCCATCAGTCCGCCAATCGCCCCGGGAGCCAGCCCCGGCTTATCCACCATCGACCAGGCAATAAACCCCGACAGCATCGGAATAAACAGGGTCAGACCGGCGAGGCCGATTTGCGACATCGCCTTGAGAAAGCCGTGGTCGGGCACGGCGGCTTTTTCGTTGAACATCACCGCCAGCGCCAGTAAAACCCCCCCGGCCACCACGAAAGGCACCATATACGACACGCCGGTCATAAAATGCCGTTTGGTATTTTTTAATATTTTTATCATGTCAGCCTCGTAACGTGGGTGCTCAGCAGGCCAGAGTTTGGGATATCAACGTGTAAAGCGCTTCCGGGCCGTTCGCCTGTTTAATCCGGCTGACAAATTCATCGTTCATAAGCATGCGCGCCAGGGTGGAGAAATGTTTCATATGCGCGTTATCCTGCGCGGTTTGACTGATTGTCAGCATAAACAGGGTGTCCACCATCACGCCGCCCCAGGCAATCGGCTGCCGCAGCGTCGCCACGCTGAGGGTGGAGTCGTGGATAGCGTCGGTCCGCGCGTGGGGGATGGCAAAACCCGAGCCGACCACGGTGGGAAACGGCACTTCCCGCGCCCAGATATCATCGCAGAGCTTATCCCGCGCGTCGGTGCGCCGCTGCAGCCACAGGTTATCCACCATCATCTTAATCGCCTCGTTTTTATCGCGGGCGTCCATCCGCCATAAGATCATCTCCGCGGTCAGCAGGGGGGTTTCCCCCACCCTGGCGCTGTCTTTCCCCAGCGCGGTGTTGACCCGCAGCCGCTGCATCTCCTCCTGAACGGCAATTTCCTGGCGGTAGTAGCGCAGCACGTTCTCATCCGGGTGGACGATCAGAATGCCGGATCCGGCGTCGATGACGACTGGCCGTTCTGCATCCAGCGTCAGTTCGGTGAAATCGACATCGGCCAGGGTGGGTATACCCAGCCAGCGGGCCAGTATCGCCGTGTGGGAGGTTTTGCCGGTGGATGACAGCACCAGACCCACCAGCCGGCTTCTGTCCAGCGCCAGCAAAAGGCTGGGGGTCAGATGGCTGGCGAAGACAATCGCCGGTTCGGTGAGCAGCAGCGGGCGATGGCCCAGCGCCCGTTCACCATAGGCCGCACCGATCAGCTGCGTGGCGATATCGAGCAGATCGAGCGTGCGTTCCTGCAGGTAGTGACTGGACGATTTCTCAAGCTGCTCGCAAACGTCCAGCGACACCCGGACGATGGCCGACCAGGCGTTCATCCCGCCGTTAAGATAACCGATCGTTGCCTCCTGAAACTCACCGTCGTCAATCAGTGTGAGGTGCGCCGCAATCAGGTCGTGCTCAATCCCCCGGGTTTGACGGAGGGCGCGCTGTTTCTCCCCGCGCAGTGAGGCCAGCCCGGCAAGGAAACGGGCCGTTTCGTTCCCGATACCGTCGGCCTGCCCGGGAGTGCGGTCAATAAGGTCGGCGAAGGTCAGGCTTTGCATCACCTGCGGCCGGGCCTTGGCGACACCCTGATGCAGGCGGGTTCCCTGAATGACCTGCGGGTTCAGCTCCCGCAGGCAGCGGGGCAGGTAACCCTGGCTGACAACCGGTTCGGTGTGCAGGCTGAAGGTAGGGAGATCGGCCAGCAGCGCGCGCAGCCGGGCCGCCGCCTGCTGTTCATCCTTTCCGCTCAGGGTAATGCGGCATTCATCGTTGAGCAGCGTGTCGCTGGCAATCAGCGAGAGGGCGCTTTTCGCATTCGCCCGCAGCCCCGTGCGGGTGTTTTCCCAGTCGATAGCGGCCTGAAACAGATTGCACAGCCGGGCGATATAGCCTGCGGGCCGGGCATGGATCCCTTCATTAAGCTCGCATAACCAGGTGATTGAAACCGCCATCCCGACTCCTGAGCGTGTGTGCAAACCAAAATTTGTAGAACAGGTTTGCTATCTTTCCCTGTTAACCCAGACGATGACATAGCAAAAAAGTCACCTTTACTCTAAAAAAGTGGACTGATTGTTATTTTGTGACTTTTATCATATTTATTGCGGCGGGCAGGATTTGTTAGTGTGTTGATTGTAGAAGGGATTGTTATATCGTTGCGGGTGGAGTGGTTTGTGAGGCTGGTCACAAAATTAAAGAAGGTGACATCTCGGGATGGGAAATGTCACCTGTGAAGAGGGCTATTATTTTGTCGCCGGGCTCACCACGGTATCCATCAAAACAATCCGCCCGTCCTGCCGCTGATACTGATTGATAGCGGGGACCAGCCGCTGAAAATGCTCCGTGGCACAGTGTACATCCAGCGCCGCGCGGTCCGGCCACTCTTCGATAAAGATAAAGTGCCCCGGATCTTTCTCATCGATAAACAGATCGTAAGCAATACACAGCGGTTCTTGTTTCGTGGCGGCAACCAGCTCGCGGTACAGCGGCAGCACGGTTTCGATATGTTCAGGTTTAATAAAGTCTTCAGCGATCACTTTTAGCATTTGGGCCTCCTGGCAGATATGAGCAGAAACTATGGGGTAAAAGAGTTGCTCCGGCAAGTTGCTGATGCCTGTATTGCATCTTGAATTTAGCGTATTCCGCGTAAGCAACGGGAGCTGCGTAACGCTAAACCGAAAGGTAGAATTTTGATCGATTAAGTGTCGGTCTGACTTCTCTGGATCGTCCAACATTGAAATAAGCCACATCGCAGGCAAATCTTTCCATCACCCCTCCGAATTGCGTTCCTTCATGTAGCGCCAGAAGCGCTCTGCCGTCAGATTCAAACGCGCGCCGGAGCGATAAACATACGCCGAAATCTTCAGAGTAAGGCCAGGGTCCATAATCGCGAGTCTCTTCTCTTCCAGCTCGCGCTGAATCGAGTAATCAGGCAGCCAGCCAACGGCGTCGCCCTTCAGGATCATTCTTTTCAGCAGCTCACTCATCGAGGAAACAAAAGTCAGAAGAAAGGTGGTGTTTGGTATGCGATCGATCACCTGATTAACCTGACGCCCCATGTAGCTGTCATTGGCATATTTGACCAGCGGCAGCGGGTCACCGTTCATCGAGAATAACGGTGTGCCGTCAGGGGCGCAGGGGGATACCAGGTGCAGAGACGAATCGAAGATTTTATGATTGATAAACGGGTAATTCATCAGCTCTTCGTTATAAAACGAGAGGATAAAATCACTTTTCCCCTCCTTCAGATTAAACACCGCATCGTTGACGTTAATCGATTCAACGAAGAACACCTTATCCGGGCTGTCGCGGTATTCTGCTAACAGATCGGGCAGCAGCAGAACGGAAAGCGACGGGGCGGCATCAATGCGGATGCTCTGCTTCAGCTTATCTTCGCCCTTGATGCGGCTAATCTGGAAGTCCATATCGTCGAGCATATTCCTGGCATAGCCGACGAATATTCTGCCCTGCGGCGTTAACTGGGGGGGATTCACATTGCGGTTGAAGACGCTGAAACCCAGGTTGGACTCCAGTGACTGAATTCTTCTGCTGAAGGAGGATTGCGAAATATTTCGTTTCTCTGCCGCAAGGGTAAAGCTGCGGCACTCTTCCAGCGCAATCACATCATAAAGCCACTTTACCTCGAGATTACTTAGCACTTCTCTGCTCCGATTTCAGCCCTAATCGCTATGCAATTTTTACATGACGGATGATTTAAATGCAATTTCTGCATCACAAAGCCGGTGTTACTATCCGCTCCATCATGAGGTCGGCTGCTGCCACCTCGCCATTCATCCAATGAGTCAGGTATTTTATGAGCGCCATTCAATCTGTCATGCAACATCTCGCAAGCCTTGGCATCAAAGATGTTAGCGAGGTGGTCTATAACCCGGATTATGAACTGCTCTTCGAACATGAAACCGCCGCCAACCTTGAGGGGCCAGCTCGCGGTACGATGACGACGTCTGGCGCAGTGACGGTGGATACCGGCGAGTTCACCGGCCGTTCCCCACGCGACAAGTACATCGTCCGCGACGACGTGACCCGTCATACCCTGTGGTGGTCTGATGCCGGTACGGGCCGTAACGATAACAAACCGATGTCCGCTGACGTGTGGGCGCACCTGAAAACGCGGGTTGCCGACTACCTGTCGCAGAAAGCGCTGTACATCGTTGATGCCTGGTGCGGTGCCAGCGCGGATACCCGCCTGGCGGTACGCTTTGTGACGGAAGTGGCGTGGCAGGCGCACTTTGTCAAAAACATGTTTATCGCCCCCACCGACGAGGAGCTGGCAGACTTTACCCCGGACTTCACGGTGATTAACGGCGCGGGATGTGTGAATCCGCAATGGCAGGAGCAAGGGCTTAACTCCGAGAACTTCGTTGCCTTCAACCTGACGGAAAATATCCAGCTGATTGGCGGTACCTGGTACGGCGGCGAGATGAAAAAAGGGATGTTCTCCGTGATGAACTACCTGCTGCCGCTGAAGGGGATCGCGTCCATGCACTGCTCGGCAAACCGGGGTGAAAAGGGCGATGTGGCGCTGTTCTTTGGCCTTTCCGGCACCGGGAAAACCACGCTCTCGACCGATCCGCGCCGCCAGCTGATTGGCGATGATGAGCACGGCTGGGATGCAGACGGCGTATTCAACTTTGAGGGCGGCTGCTATGCCAAGACCATCAATCTGAAGGCGGAGTCCGAACCGGAAATTTATGGCGCCATCCGCCGTAACGCACTGCTGGAAAACGTGGTGGTCAGGGACGATGGCAGCGTGGATTATGCCGACGGCAGCAAAACCGAGAACACGCGCGTCTCCTATCCGCTGTCGCATATCGAGAATATCGTGCTGCCGGTTTCCCGCGCCGGTCATCCTTCACGCATTATCTTCCTGGCGGCGGATGGGTTTGGCGTGCTGCCGCCGGTTTCCCGCCTGACGCCGGAGCAGATGCAGTACCACTTCCTGTCCGGTTTCACCTCCAAGCTTGCCGGCACCGAGCGCGGGATTACCGCCCCAACGCCGACCTTCTCGGCCTGCTACGGCGCGGCTTTCCTGCTGCTGCACCCAACGCAGTATGCCGATGTGCTGCAGGAGAAGGTCGCGCAGAGCGGTGCGGAAGTCTGGCTGGTGAATACCGGCTGGAACGGCGCGGGTCAGCGCCTGTCGCTGAAAGATACGCGCCAGATCGTCAACGCCATCCTGGAAGGCGAAACGGGCGCACTGCGCGAGGAAGCGCTGCCGATCTTTGGCCTCGCCATTCCGCAGGAGATTGCCGGTGTGGATGTGGCCACCCTCGATCCGCGTAACGCCTGGGCATCCCCGGCGCAGTGGCAGGAAGCCGCAGAGAAGCTGGCGCAGCTGTTTATCAGTAACTTCAAACAGTACAGCGGCAACGAGGCCGGTGTGCGTATTGCCCAGGCAGGGCCGCGACTGGCGCAGGGCTGAGCTTAGCGCAGTTTGTAAGAGGTTGATGCCTGACCGATCCAACGCTGCCCCGCGTGAAAACCGCCGGGCAGCGTTTTCATTTTCACAGCAGGCCGGTTTCTGTCGGGGGCGATAGTATGTCTACAGTGTGGCGGGCACTCGTATTCAGTTGCAAAGGAAAGATGACTTATTCCAGTTTGGAGTCGGGTCTTATGAACATATCTCAATCTGATAATATGGTGTGTTTTTGATCAAAGTCTATCAAGCGCTGGATATCTCTGAATGGAATGATATTTTAGTCTGTCAGAACTGCCACAGCAGTCCTTTAACCGGATAGGAGATTACTAAAACTTGCTGTGTTAATTATTAGGAAGTATGCCAGTGACATGGTTTACTCTAAATGCTAGGGTAGATCAGTTATAAGGAATCATTTTTTGACAATACACTTTAAAAAGGAAATTTATGCTTTTATTTATCTCTATTTTTCTGGGTTTTGTTTTTTCTATAATATTCATAATTATTAATGGAGTGGCTTTTTTAAGGACGAAGAATTATTTTAAAGGAAATTATACAAATTTTTTCGGTTTTAATTTTAGAACAACACACACTTTAAAAATTATCTCGTTTATTGTTGTTTTTCTGTTTCTTTCATTTCTGGTTCAAATTGCATACGAGGATATAGGATATCTTTTAGCTTCGTATTTTTCAGTAATCATTCCCTTGATTTATCGATCGTATAATCTCATGAAATCCTCCTCAGATTTGTTAAACCTAAAAACAAAAAATATAGAAAAAAAGGGACTGATACTAAGGTTGATTGAAATACTCCCAGATATTGTTGTTTTATCTCTAAGTGTAAATATGTTAGCAAGTTATATATCAGTTAGGAATAAAATGTTTGGCACTACCCTTGTCTCTGAGGTTGCGATTACGTCCGTATCATCACTGGTCTTTGTTATATTACTCGTTATTTACTTTATGACTATTGCCAGGATTATAATTATAGAAGATGAAATACAAAGAAAAATAAGAAAAATAAGAAAATAAAGGGAGGGTTTTACTTGATGGTTTCTCCGCTCTTGATTCATACCTAATGGTTTTTCCCCAGTCCACATTCCCTTCGCCAGAAGGGAACCTTACTCCCCTTTACTCCCCCAGCCTCACCCCAAAAATGTTCTTCCCGTCCTCATGCCGGTAATACGCGCTGCCGCCGTGTAATGCGGCGATGGCGCTGACCAGCGACAGCCCCAGGCCGCTGCCGGCGGTGTGGCGAACGTTATCGCCGCGCCAGAAACGCTCGAATACTTTCTCCGGTTCCGCCAGCGCATCACCGGCGTTTGCCACCTCTATTTCGGTGACATCGCCGCGATGAACGGCGGTGACCGCTATCGTGCCGCTGCCTGGCGCATAGCGAATGGCGTTGACCAGCAGGTTGGTTATCGCCCGCTGGAACAGCATTTTATCGGCAGTGAGGTGACCGTCGGCGTGGAGTTCAATGACTATTTCCCTCTCTTCGGCCAGCGGCTCCAGAAAATCGATAAGGGGTTCCAGTGCGTCATGCAGTAGGAAGGTTTCTGTATTGAGCCGAATATTGTGGTGCGTGGCGCGGGCCAGAAAGAGAATATTTTCCGTCAACCGCGACAGGGCTTCCAGCTCTTCAATGTTCCCTTCCAGCAGCGCCTGATATTCTTCCGTGGAGCGCGTATGGCCCAGCGCCACCTGATTCTGGCCTAATAACACGTTGATGGGCGTACGGATTTCATGGGCCAGGTCGTCTGCAAACTGCGTCAGCCGGATAAAGTCCGTCGACAGGCGCTGGCGCATGACATTCAGCGCCTCGCCCAGCGGCAGCAGCTCCTGAGGGATCGCCTGCAGCGGCACGGTGTGGGTTAACCGGTCGCTGCCGGTTTCCGCCACGATCTGACTTAACCGGCCAATCGCCCGCAGCCCGCGCCGGATGAGCAGCGGGCTGAGCGCGGCGCACAGCAAAATCGCCGCCAGCGACACCAGGATACTTTGCTGGCGATAGCGCTCCAGCATTACCGCCCGCTCACGCGCCACCCGCGCCAGAGTAATGACGATCGGCCCTTCCTGAGAACGGGCCTGCAGGCTCAGCGCCGAGGCTTCCGTATTATCCGCACCGATCCAGCGGTGGAGCTGCTGCTCGTCGGGCGGGGTGCCGACCGGCGTGGGGGACATCTCCGGCAGCGCCACGCCGGTATGGTTAATGCTGACGTTTTGCTGATGCTGCGAACGGATACTGAGAATATCCTGGCGGATATCAACCATACGATTGAAATAGAGCGGCAGAGAATTAGGATGCGCGCCGTCTTCCAGCAGCTGCCGCAGCTGTGCGGCACGGTTGATCAGCGTCCGATCGTCGCGCCACACCAGCTCGCTGCGTAACGCGTTATACAGGATCACGCTGATACCGCCGCAGGCCAGCGCGACGATCAGCGTGAAGATCGCCGTCAGCCGCAGGGTGAGGGAAGGGCTATACACCGCCGACCTCCTGTTCAGACAGGCAGTAGCCCATGCCCCTGACCGTGGTAATCAGCTTTTGCGGAAAAGGATCGTCAACTTTACGGCGCAGGCGGCGAATGGCGACATCCACGATGTTGGTTTCGCTGTCGAAATTCACCCCCCAGATTTCACTGGCGAGCAGCGTGCGGGGCAGGATCTCGCCGTGACGGCTGGCCAGCAGCCACAGCAGCATGAACTCTTTGCGGGTCAGCGCCAGCGGAATACCGTCACGCGTCACCTGAAAGCGCGCCGAGTCCATCACCAGATCCGCCACGCGCAGCGTGGTGCTGTGCGGCTGATGCTGGCGAAGCTGATTTCTTACCCGCGCCAGCAGTTCAGCAAACGAGAAGGGTTTAACCAGGTAATCGTTCGCGCCCAGCTCCAGCCCTTTAACGCGATCGTCCACCGAATCCCTGGCCGTGAGGCAAATCACCGGCGTGCTGCTGGCGGTGCGCAGGGTTTTCAGTACCTGCCAGCCATCCATGCCCGGCAGCATAATATCCAGTATCACCAGGCTGTACGGGTGCGCCAGCGCCAGATGCAGACCGTCCCGCCCGTCCGCGGCGTGATCCACAATATAGCCCGCTTCCTCAAGCCCTTTGCGCACCCAGGCGCTGGCCTTCTGGTTATCTTCAATCAGTAACAGTTTCATGAGCGCAGTGTGCCATGAAAGACGGGGTCGCCCCAGTGTTTCAGCGCCAGATGACAATATGGTCATCTTTCTGACAGGCAACCGCGCCCGCTGCGCAGGTATAACAGCACGGTCACTAACACAGGAGAATAAAACATGAAAAAGTCCGTTGCCGCGTTGTCCCTCTCTATGCTGCTGGCCGCGCCAGGTATAGCCCTTGCCGCCGGTAAAAACCCGATCAGTGTGCATATCCTGAACCAGCAAACGGGGATGCCCGCCCCGCATGTAGCGGTAACGCTGGAGAAAAAACAGGGTGAAAGCTGGACCGTGCTGAATACCGCCAGCACCGACGAAGATGGTCGCGTGGCGGCGCTGTGGCCGGAGAAACCGTTTGAGGCGGGCGACTATCGCGTGATCTTTAAAACCGGCAAATACTTCGCGGACCGCAAACAGGAAAGCTTCTTCCCGGAAATCCCGGTGGAATTCCACATCAGCAATACGGCCACCACCTATCACGTTCCGCTGCTGCTGAGCCAGTATGGTTATTCTACTTATCGTGGGAGCTGAGCCTCAATGCAAAAGCCCGCTTAAGTTTCCTTAAGCGGGCTTCTCTAAATATGGCTCCTCTGACTGGACTCGAACCAGTGACATACGGATTAACAGTCCGCCGTTCTACCGACTGAACTACAGAGGAATCGTGTGAACGAGGCGCATATTAATCATCGCGACCGGGTGTGTCAACGTGGAAAATCAATAAAATCAGCTAACTGCTGATGTTTGCAGCAAAATGCTGATTTCGTCGGCATTTATCTCAGCATCCTCCTCATTTTTACGCCATTTGCGCCTTCCCGGCGGGCGGCGGCTTACGCTTTGCTTACTGCTCTTGTATTATCTTCTTTCGGGCTGCGCTGAATCGATCCATCCTGAGGCGGAGCCGCAAAATTTGCGAATGTTTAAAGGATTACGGCAATGAAAGAAAAATTTCCGCAGGGCTTTATGTGGGGTGGCGCAACCGCTGCCAATCAGGTGGAAGGCGCATACGATAAGGACGGCAAAGGTCTGTCGATTGTCGATGCCATTCCCGGCGGCAAGGCGCGTCTGAGTATCGTTTCCTCGCCGGAGTTTGATTTCACGCTGGACACCGGGCGCTATACCTACCCGAACCATAAAGGCATCGATCACTATCATCGCTTCCGTGAGGATATCGCGCTTTTCGCGGAGATGGGCTTCAAATGCTATCGCTTCTCCATCGCCTGGACGCGCATCTACCCGAACGGCGTAGAGCAGCAGCCGAATGAGGCAGGCCTGAACCACTATCAGCAGGTGATCGACACCTGTATCGCCCACGGCATCGAGCCGGTGATCACCATCTCCCACTATGAAATGCCGCTGCACCTGGCGAAAACCTTCGGCGGCTGGCAGGGGCGCGAAGTGATCGGCCACTTCGAGCGCTTTGCCCGCATGGTGCTGGAGCGCTTTGGCCAGCAGGTGAAATACTGGATGACCTTTAACGAGATCAACAGTGCCTTCCACTTCCCGATCATGAGCCAGGGCCTGACGGTGAAAACCGGCGCGCTGGAGCCGCAGGCCAAATTCCAGGCGCTGCATAACCAGTTCGTTGCCAGCAGCCTGGCGGTGAAAATTGCCCATGAAACCAACCCGGAAATCAAAATTGGCTGCATGATCCTCTATGCCACCAGCTACGGCTTCGACTGTAACCCGGTGAACCAGCTGGCGGCGCTGAAAGAGCGTCAGTCGTCCGACTTCTACTGCGCCGACGTGCAGGTGGGCGGCAAATATCCGTACTACGCGAAAAGTCTGTGGCAGTCGCTGGGCGTCAAGCTGGATATCCAGCCGGGCGATCTGGACCTGCTGAAAGCGCACACCGTCGACTACATCGGCTTCAGCTACTACATGTCGCGCACCATCTACGCCACCAATCCGGAAGCCGCAGCGGCGCACGGCAACCTGCTGGGCGGCGCGCGCAACCCGTTCCTGGAAGCCAGTGACTGGGGCTGGGAGATCGACCCAACCGGCCTGCGCATCGCGCTGAACGAACTGTATGACCGCTACGAAAAGCCGCTGTTTATCGTTGAAAACGGCCTGGGCGCAATCGATAAGCCGGACGAAAATCACTACGTCGCCGATGACTACCGCATTAACTATCTGCGCCAGCACATCAGCGCAATGGCGGAAGCGGTGGAAGACGGGGTGGATCTGATGGGCTACACGCCGTGGGGCTGTATCGATCTGGTGAGTATGTCCACCGGGGAGATGAGCAAGCGCTACGGCATGATCTACGTCGATCTGGATGACAACATCAACGGCACCGGCGACCGCTACCGTAAAAAATCCTTCCACTGGTATAAGCAGGTCATCGCCACCAACGGCCAGGATCTCGGCTAAGACTATGGCTGCCCCGCAGGGGGCAGCCTGTCTGAACGTTCAACGCCGGGCGCAGCCACCCGGCTCGTCTAGGCCATTACCGCGCGGGCGCGCAGGCTGGACCAGACAAACGCCACGATAAAGATCAGACTGAACAGCACCACGATCGTCGGCGCGGGCGCGCTGTCGAGGAAGAACGACAGCCAGGTGCCGAGGAAGCAGACCGCCATTGACAGCAGCACGGCGAAAATCAGCACCGACGAGAAGCGGCGCATCAGCAGCAGGGCAATCGCCCCCGGGGCAATCAGCAGCGCAATCGACAGAATAATCCCCACCGCCGACAGCGTGGCCACGATGGTCATGGCGATCATGCACAGCAGGCCGTAGTGCAGCAGCGAGGTGTTAATCCCGCAGGCCTTTGCCTGATGCGGATCGAAGGCGTGCAGCAGTAAATCCTTCCACTTCACCAGCACAATCAGCGCAATCAGCGCGGCAATCCCGCCGGTCTGCAGCATATCCGACAGCCCAATCCCCAGCATATCGCCGAACAGAATATGGTCGAGATGCACGTCCGACTCAATGGACAGATAGAGGATCAGCCCGAGGGCAAACATCCCGGAGAAGATAATCCCCATCACCGTATCGCGCTTGATGCGGCTGTTCTCCGCCACGAAGCCGGTGGCCAGCGCGCAGAACAGCCCGGCGACGAACGCGCCGATCGCCACCGGAATACCGATGATGTAGGCCAGCACCACGCCGGGAAACACCGCGTGGCTCATCGCATCGCCCATCAGCGACCAGCCTTTCAGCACCATAAAGCAGGAGAGCAGGGCGCAGGGGATCGCCACCAGCAGCGAGATTGCCAGCGCGTTCTGCATAAAATCAAATTCAAACGGGCTGAGCAGCAGTTCGGTCAGGTTCATGGCTGTGCCTCCTGCGTCCGTCGGGCCAGGCGGCGGCGCGCCAGCATCCCGTGTTTAGGGGCCCAGATAAACGCCAGCAGGAAGATAACCGTCTGGGCAACCACAATAATGCCGCCGGTTGCGCCGTCCAGATAGTAGCTAAGCCAGGCCCCGAAAAAGCTGGTGATGCTGCCAATCGCCACCGCAATCATCAGCAGCCGTGGGAAGCGGTCGGTCAGCAGATAGGCGGTGGCACCGGGCGTTACCACCAGGCAGATCACCAGAAACGCGCCGACGGTCTGCAGGGCGGCCACGGTCGAGGCGGAAAGCAGGGTGAAGAACAGCAGCTTCAACCGGGCAGGGTTCAGGCCAATCGAGCGGGCGTGGTTCTCGTCAAAAAAGGTCACCATCAGGTCTTTCCACTTGATCAGCAGGATCGCCAGCGAAGTCAGGCCGATGATCGCCAGCTGCAGAATATCACCGGGCGCAATCGCCAGAATATTGCCCATCACGATGGTCTGAATATTCACCGAGGTGGGATTCAGCGACACCATAAACAGCCCGAGGCCGAAGAATGAGGAGAAGATCAGGCCGATGATCGCGTCCTCCTTCAGCCGGGTGCGCTGGTTAAGAAACAGCATCCCGGCCGCGGCCAGTCCGCCGGAAAAGAACGCGCCGAGGGCAAACGGCAGGCCGAGCATATAGGCGCCGGCCACGCCGGGAACGATGGAGTGGGAAAGCGCATCGCCAATCAGCGACCAGCCTTTCAGCATCAGATAGCAGGAGAGAAACGCACACACGCCGCCGACCAGCGCGGAGACCCACATCGCGTTGAGCATATACTCATAGTGGAACGGTTCCGCCAGCCAGCCCATTACGGATTCTCCCAGACGATATCGCGCAGCGCGCCGCTGAAGGCATTCTCCAGATTCTCGCGGGTGAAGGTGGTGGCGGTGGTGCCGCAGGCCAGCACCGTACCCTTAATAATCACCGTGTGATCGCAGTACTCGCTGACCGACGCCAGATTGTGCGTCGACACCAGCAGGGTGCGCCCCTCATCGCGCAGCTCGTGCAGCAGGCTGATAATCTGCCGCTCGGTATTCACATCCACCCCGGTAAACGGCTCATCCAGCAGGATCACCCGGCCGCGCTGGGCGATGGCGCGGGCCAGGAACACCCGCTTCTTCTGGCCGCCGGAAAGCTCACCGATCTGCCGGCGGCGATAGTCGGACATCCCCACCCGCGCCAGCGCATCGGCGACGATATCGCGATCCTGCTGGCGGGCGATGCGCAGCATGCCCATATGGCCGTAGCGCCCCATCATCACCACATCTTCCACCAGCACCGGAAACGACCAGTCCACGTCTTCCGCCTGCGGCACGTAGGACACCAGGTTCTGCTTCAGCGCCTGGCTGCCGGGGCGGCCAAGCAGGGTGATGCTGCCGGAGGAGAGCGGCACAAACCCCATAATCGCCTTAAACAGCGTTGACTTGCCGGAGCCGTTAATCCCCACCAGCGCGGCGATGCTGGCGGTAGGGATATCGAGCGTGGTGTTGCGCAGCGCGGTGTGGCCGTTGCGATAGGTCACGGTGACATCGCTGACGTGGATGCCGCCGGGCTGCTGAAGGGCACTGAGTGTCATTTTGCTAACCCCTGCTGGATACCGCGCACGATGGTCTCGCTGGTCACCCGCAGTAAGTCCAGATAGGTCGGCACCGGGCCGTCCTGCTGGCTGAGTGAGTCAACGTAGAGCACGCCGCCGTAGTGGCTGCCGGTTTCACGCGCAACCTGGCGCGCGGCCTTGTCGGAAATGGTGCTTTCGCTGAAGACCGCCGGGATCTGATGCTGTTTCACCTGGTCAATCACCCGGCGCACCTGCTGCGGCGTACCCTGCTGATCGGCGTTAATCGGCCACAGATACAGCTCCTTCAGGCCGTAGTCGCGGGTCAGATAGGAGAACGCACCTTCGCTGCTCACCAGCCAGCGTTTGTCTTCCGGGATCTGCGCCAGCGCCTGCTGGGCCGGGGCCACGGTGGCGCTGATCTGCTGTTTGTAGCGCTCGGCGTTGCGCTGGTAGGTGGCGGCATTGGCCGGGTCGTATTTCACCAGCGCATCGCGAATATTATCGACGTAGATCAGCGCGTTTTTCGCCGACATCCACGCGTGCGGGTTCGGTTTACCGCTGTAAGGCCCTTCGCTGATGCCCATCGGCTCCACGCCGGCGGAGACCACCACTTCCGGCACCCCTTTCAGATGGCGATAGAAGCGGCTGAACCAGCGTTCCAGATTCAGGCCGTTGGCGAGGATCAGCTGTGCCCCCTGTGCGCGTTTGATGTCGCCGGGAGTCGGTTGATACTCATGGATCTCCGCGCCGGGCTTGGTGATCGAGGCCACCTCGGCGGCGTCTCCCGCCACGTTCTGTGCCATATCGGCAATCACCGTAAAGGTGGTGATCACCCGGAATTTTTCTGCCGCAGAGGCGGGCGTTAGCGGCAGCGCCGCCAGCAGGGCAACGCAGCACAATCCTTTAAACCAGTTCAGACGAGGCATCAATGTTCTCCTGTAATAAAGTCACGCAGGGCAATTAGCTGATGCTATGAGTTATAGCACAGGCTATAACTCGACGAGAACAATTTTCATTCACCATTGCAAAAAATTACAAAAGGTTTTGGCCGGGATTTCGTCTGGATCCCAGACGGCGGCTCAGGCCCGCTTTGAGAAGGGGTTAGTGGCGATCGCGGAATGCCCGGGACCGCTGATGTTACATTTTTAGCCGCGGTTTATTTCCTTTTTGCAACAATCATTTAACTTGATTTAGTAGGGGTATTCCCTATAAGATGCATTTCAAATGCAACTTATAGTTCGCATGATTACGATTTACTTACCTCGCCTGACATGCATCGCTCCATCAGGCTAACGACAAGGAAATGTGCTATGAGCCAGACTCTCAATTCCCAACAGCTGCTGTCCGCCCTTGATAAAGTGATGGTGATTTCCACCACCGACCTGCAGGGCACCATCACCTACGTTAACGATCTGTTCTGCCAGCTGACCGGCTACAGCCGCGAAGAGCTGCTGGGCCAGCCGCATAGCATCGTGCGCCACCCGTCGGTGCCGAAAGCCACCTATAAAGACATGTGGGACACCATCAAAGCGGGCAACATCTGGACCGGCATCATCCCGAACGTCGGCAAAGGCGGCGGTCTGTATGTGGTGGATACCACCGTGCAACCGCTGTATGACGAGCAGGGTGCTATCACGTCCTACATCAGCATCCGCCGGGTGATTAACGACCTGATGACCGATTTTGAAGCGGTGGAGTTCTCCAAAGAACAGTTCGACGAATTCTACGATAACTAAGACATCACTATGGCCGATCTCATCGAACGTATCGTTATTGGCTACGGTTCGGAATCGGGCAATGCCCGGGCGCTGGCGCTGCGCCTGGGCGAACAGCCTGTTCTGCAACCTTTCGCTCCACGGGTTCTGGAGCTTAATCACCTGTTTCAGGCAGAGCCGCGCCCGGGCGATCTGCTGCTGATCGTCTCCAGCTCCTTCGGCGATGGCGAGCCCCCGGCCAACGCGGAGCAGTTTATTGACCAGCTGCAACACTATGCGGGGGCTGACGGCCTGCGCTACGCGATTTTTGGCCTGGGCGATACCGCCTATCCCAACTTTTGCGGCTTTACCAAAACGCTTGATGCGGCACTGTCCGAGCGTGGGGCGCGCAGCGTCATTAACCGCGTGGATGCCGATGCCGGCTTTGACGGTTTCTTCTCTCAGTGGCTGCCGGTGCTGGAAAAAGTGCTGCAGGGCGATGAACAGGCCGGACACGACCTCTGCCTGCAGGTCACCGCCTACGGTGAAGATAACGCCTTCGTGGCCCCGGTGCTGGAGCGCCGCCGACTCAGCGCCGACGCGCCCTACGCGTGGCATATCCGTCTGAATATTGCCGGCAGCGGCATTCGCTATCGTGCGGGGGATACCCTGTATCTTCAGCCGGAAAACGATGCCGACCTGCTGGCGGCGCTGGCCGGCTGGCTCGGCAACCCGGACGCCGCCGATGCCCTGCGTGACCGGGAGCTGCGGCAGTTAGGCAAAGGCGTACTGCGCGAACTGGCGAAACTCTCCGGCAGCGACGAGCTGAAGGCGATGCTGAAAATCAGCCAGCGAAAAGCGCTGGAGGCCTGGCTTTACGGTGCCGATCTGCTCGACGTGCTGGAAGACTTCTGCACGCCGCAAACGGTGACGCTGCCCGCGCTGCTGGACATTCTGACCCCCTGCCTGCCGCGCGCTTACTCTATCGCCTCGCGGCCGGATGAATCGATTGTCGACCTCTGCGTGCGGGAAGTGTGCTACGAGCGTCGGGGCCGGGCGCGCAAAGGCGTCGCCACCGGCTGGCTGCTGGGGGAAAGTGCCACGGTACGGGTGTTCAGCCGTGCCAATCCGGGCTTCTGGCTGCCGCAGGAAGCCGACGCGCCGCTGCTGCTGATCGGCACCGGAACCGGTATTGCGCCGCTGATCGGGCTGCTGCGCGAGCAGGCGATGGACAGCGCGGTGACGCGTGAAACCTGCCTGATTTTTGGTGAAAAGCGCCGGGAAGGGGATTTCCTCTACCGGAGCGAGCTGGAGCAGCTTGGGCAGCAGGGCACGATCGGCCAGCTGATCACCGCCTTCTCGCGCGACGGAGCCAGCAAATACTACGTGCAGGATGCCATCGCGGAGCATGCTGAGTACATCCGCGCAATGATTCAGCGCGGCGCGCACGTCTATCTGTGCGGCAACAAGCAGCATCTGGAACGCGCGGTTGAAAATGCGCTGACGGCGGTATGCGGCTTAGAAGGCCAGCTGGAAGAAACGCTGTGGCAGCGGCTTGCACAGCAGGGGCGGCTGCATCTGGAGCTTTACTGATCCTTTCAGATTTGCCGCTGATGTTCGCTCCGGTCACTTTTTTGGAGCGAACATCATCCGTTGTCGCCGACCTGCGCAGGTAAACCGTTTGCCATCAGTGGGTCAGTTCGACTGATGGCGCAGCAGGCCCCGCCTTAAATCACCGCAATCTGCAACTTTGCCAGCACCCGGCTCATCTCGTCATTCAACGGCTCTTCCACAATCAGCGTACTGGCAATCTCAAGGCCACCGATCACGAAGGCCGAGGCGGAGTTCAGCTTCTCCGGCGAGGCCATCACCACGGTTTCAGCGGCACGCCCGGCAAGGGCGCGCTTCACGCAGGACTCTTCATAGTTCGCGGTGGTAAATCCGGCAGTGGGATGAATGCCCGTCACGCCCATAAAGAACAGGTCGGCATGAATGCGCTGGATGGATTCGATCATCGCTGCGCCGACCGTCACCAGCGAGTGCTTGTATAACTGGCCGCCAATCAGAATCACCTCGGCCAGCGGGTGATCGACCATGCTGACCGCAATGCCTGGGCTGTGGGTGACCAGCGTAAACGGCAGCGTTTTCGGGATCAGCCGGACCATCTCCCCGGTGGTGGTGCCGCCGTCAACAATGACAATATTTCCCGGCTCAATCAGCGCTGCCGCTTTCTGCGCAATAACTTTTTTTGCCTGAGTCTGCACGTTTTTGCGCGTTTCAAACGGCGCGATCGCCGTAGATACCGCCAGCGCTCCGCCGTGGACCCGTTGAAGTTTACCTTCGGCGGCCAACTCCCTTAAATCTCTGCGAACAGAGTCTTCAGAAATGGCAAATCGTTCACTCAGCTCGCGGGAAATGACCTGCTTTTCATCAGCAAGGATGTCCAGAATAAGCTGTTTTCGCTGACTAGAGAGCATGAATTTTCCTTCTTATTTTTTCTTGATATTGCACGATTATGCATGTTAGCGTGCCTGCTGTCATCTCATTCGGGAAAAACCATGCAAACTGAACCGCTCAAAATCCGCAATATCCGTGAACAGCTGCTGTCGGATAATTGGTACACGCTGAAAAAATTCACCTTTGAACTGCAGCGCCGCGACGGGCAGTGGCAGGAACAGAGTCGTGAAGCCTACGATCGCGGTAACGGTGCGGTCATCCTGCTGTACAACAAAGCGCGTAATACGGTGGTACTCACCCGACAGTTTCGCTTCCCGGTTTATATCAACGGCCATTCGGGTTTTCTGATCGAGGCCGCCGCCGGGCTGCTGGATAACGCCTCGCCCGAGGAGCGGATTCTGGCCGAGGCGGAGGAGGAAACCGGCTACAAAGTGGCTAACGTGGAGAAGGTATTTGAAGCCTATATGAGTCCCGGGTCGGTGACGGAAAAGCTGTATTTCTTTATCGCCGAATACGCCGAACGGGATCGCAGCAACGACGGCGGCGGCCTGGTTGAAGAGGGTGAGGATATTGAGGTGCTGGAGTGGCCCTTCGAGCGTGCGCTGGCCGCCATCCGCAGTGGGGAAATTCAGGATGCGAAAACCATCATGCTGATTCAGCACCTGGCGCTGAATTCGGTATTGACGACCGACGGCGGGCTGCCTGGATAATCCCGTGTGTAAGCGTGTAAGCGTGTAAGCGTGTAAGCGTGTAAGCGTGTAAGCGTGTAAGCGTGTAAGCGGATAAGCGGATAAGCGGATAAGTGGGTAAGTGGGTAAGTGGGTAAGTGGGTAAGTGGGTAAGTGGGTAAGTGGGTAAGCATGAGGGGGGAAATACAGACTGGGAAACGCTTTCGCCCCCTCAATTTGTAAAAAAGGCAAAGTTAGGAAATCTGAGAAGTATGAAGCGGGTGTTATGTTATTTTATAACCAATCAGGTTAAGCTTGAGTTTAAGGCTAAAACCGTTACACCCAAACTTCGCAGTCGTTAAGCCAGCCCGACAGCGCCCGGAATGTTTATTAGAGGTTCAGATGAAAATCAGTAAAATTATTGCGCTCTCTCTGACGATGGCCTCGGCCCAGACTCTGGCCTTTCAGGCTAAAGAGACTCAAATTTCCGTTCCGTCGCAGGAGCAGCTAAAAACGGCTGAAAATGCGCTTGTTGGCAACTTTTACAACCCGCACGGGGTGCGAGGGCAGGCCAGCGCCTTTGCCACCTGCGCCGCCGTACCGGTTGCCGGATGCGGCTGCCCGTTCTGCACCCAGCTACGCAGCAGAGCTTAAACCGCTGCTGAAACACAGCGACCGCGCCTGTCGAATGTGCTGAAAATCCACTATTCAGCGAGTTAACCGCTGGTTCAGGCCATTGATTGCTGCTTTATTCATTAACCGCCGCCAGGCGGTATCCCGGCGGCGGTGCTTTTACCTGTTAATGCGCGTGTTCGTGGCTATGAGCGTGCTCGTGGCTGTGGCCGTGTTCATCATCAGCCTGCCCGCCGCCGTGAACTTTGCCCGATCCACCCACCGCCACGATATTAAACGGCTGACCTTCCACCGCAATCTCGCCGGTTTCTTTAAGCGCTACCGCGTCCAGCACGTGGATTTTACTCTTCAGCGGATCGGTCACGAAGATTTTGCTGTCCGCCACGGCAATACGCGGGCGCGGATCGTTCCAGTGGCCGTCCATCGAGTAAGGTTCGGTCACTTTTACCGACCGGGTAATCTGCCCCTTCAGCACGTCAATCTGGTTCAGCTTGCCGTCTTCGGTAAACACCCAGGCGAATTTTGGCCGCACCGGATCGACGGCAAAATGCACGCGACGGGTCGGTAGCTGGATCAGCCGGAAGCTCTCCGCCTCGGTTGGGTCAATCAGCACCAGGCGATCCGGGCCGTAGTTGCCGAGAAAGTACTGCATGCCTTTGCCGCCAATCAGCGTGGAGGTGCTGCCCTCCGGCAGTGATTTCGCGTAGGGCAGATGCTTAATCACCGGCACATCGCCATTTTGCGTAATCAGCAGCAGGCCGGTCGCGCAGGAAAGCGCATAGATATTGCCCGAACCGGCAGAGCCGTGCAGTCCCGGGCAGGCGGCATCTTCGCCAACCTTATTCCCCTTCAGATCGACCACCCGCGCGCCGACCGGGCGCTTGCTGGCATCGTCAGGATTCGGGACAGAAACCACCGCATAGCCATCGTACGGGACCGCCACACCATGATGCGCGGCCACCACGTTTACTTTAGTCGCGTCATTTTTACCGGCCAGCACCGCGTGCTCGGTCAGCAGCTGTGCGCTGCTTTCACCGTCAAACCACTGCGCCACCTTGCCCTGGCGTTCCACAAAGTGGCCGGGCTTTTTGGCGTCCAGTTCAACCTTCAGCAGCTTCGCATCGTCAATATCGATATCGGCATGGTCGCCGTGATCGTGGAAGGCAATGCCGGAAGATATTGCCGACACTACGTTGGCGCTACCCTGAATCGCAAACACCACCGCGCCGCTTTCGGTGCGGGACAGGCTGGCCGGGCCTTTCACGTTGAGCGTCGCCAGCTTATCGCCGTCCAGCGCGTCAATCACGTTGATGACCGGCTTATCGTGATCGGACACAAACAGCCGCCAGGCGTTGACATCGTCTTCGGCCTGCGCGGAACCGGCGGCCAGACCCAGCAGCAGCGCGGAAATCGCCGCCGATAAAATACGTTTTTTCATACTTATCTCCATTTATAAAATCTGTGCCCGGTGGAATTCGGGAATTACCGTTGCCCGATGGCCGCCGCCGCCAGCGTCGTGGCGTTGTGTTCCATCATGGCGAGATAGGTGGCGGCGGGGCCGTCGGCGGCGGAAAGTGCATCGGAGTAGAGCGTTCCGGCAACGGGTAATCTGGCTTCGCTGGCGATCTGCTGCACCAGCCGCGGATTCGAAATGTTCTCAGTGAAGATGGCGGAAGCGTGGCGGGTTTTGATCTCTTTCAAAATTCCGGCCACGTCCGCCGCCGAAGCTTCAGACTCCGTGGATACGCCCTGCGGCGAGAGGAAATGGATGCCGTAAGCCTCTTCGAAATAGCGGAAGGCATGATGCCCCACCACCACCGTGCGCCTTTCCGGTGGCACCCGCTGGATCGCGGCGGCGATTTTACCGTCCAGCGCGTTCAGCTTTTCCGCGTAACGGTCGGCGTTCTGCTGATAAAACGTGCAGTTATCCTTATCCGCCGTGCAGAACGCCTCGGTAATATTCTTCACGTAGACTTTCGCATTGGCGACGGACTGCCAGGCGTGCGGATCGAACGGGGCGGCATGAAACACTGCCTTGCCGTTGTTAAAGTGGTAGTGCCCGCCTGCCGGATCGCGCAGGATAGCGGCATCCTTCGTGGTTTCAGTGACCGGCGCGGTGCTCTCGCTGGAGCGGATCAGCCGGATCATAAAGCCTTCCAGCTTCAGGCCGTTAATCAGGATCACATCGGCTTTTGCCATCGCGATAGCGTCAGCCGGGGATGGCTCATAGACGTGCGCATCGCCGTTGGGTCCAACAAGCGTGCGCAGCGTAATCCGGTCTTCACCAATGTTGTGTGCCATATCGCCAATAATTGAGAAGCTGGCGATCACATTGATTTTGGCATTCGCCGGCATAATGGAAAACAGCGGCAGCATTAATGCCATCATCACGGATAACGTGGGACGGCCGGTTTTTTTGGTCACATCACTCTCCTGATTTTATCCCTGGCGGAAAGCCATAAAGGCATACAAAAACTTACATGATGAAACGTTATAACATAACAATTGATCATGCAAATGATAATTAATGCCGGGGTTTGGGTGAGGGAGGTGAGTGAACGGACGCTTCCTGGCGAGGCGGTGAAGAGTGTGGCTTGGTGAAATACTCGAAGACGAAGTGCGGGTAAAAGGACAGGCAATGGTCATCAAATTTCAGGCCGACTGACAGCGAATTATCCTCTCATAACGGGGAGGCGAGTAGATAAATCAATCAGATTTAAGGGGGCGTGCCTTAGTCATTTTACTGGGAGCATCATTTAAAGCGCTATGGTGAATAGTCTGAGGCCGTGTCCGCTATGAGCGATGAGCGGACACTGCTAACACCCTTCTGTGTGAACTCTCAGGGAGCAGGTCTACTACTCACTACATTTAGGGGTAATTGAAATAAAATCACCTACATATAGGGATTATTGTTTTTTAAGTGCTTGACAATTCTGCACATGGTATTTAACGGTGTCTGTGGTAAACTATCCACAGAATGATCAACAGTGTTTGATTGTGGATAACCGTTGGATATATGGGGAGGATTAATGGCTAAATATGAACTTCGACCGCTGTCAGACAGCCGCAAGGCTGACATTGCTCGCAGTGCATTAGCACAAAATAGCGCCCCTGCTAAGCCTGCTGCTTCGATGTCTTCTGGCTCTGCCCCAATGCAGAGATCACGAGATAATGCGCGAGTGATGATGGATCGCGCATTTAGGGCAATTGTCGCCAAAGGATAATTTTACTTTAGTTGATTAAAGCGCCTTTTCTGGCGCTTTTTTATTGCGGAAAAAACCAAATGGAAAAGCTCTGGGTTTTTACTCAATTAGTTACAGGAAAAGATGATACCTCAGGCTTTTTGGCTTACGCGCTCTATAAGCACGACAAAAATGAATACGCAGAGAAGTTGCGTGGGAGCGGTGAATGCACAGAAGACTATATTAACACCCAGCTGAAGATCTTTCATGAGCAGACAGTTAATACGCCTGGCCGAATCGAGTCTTACAAAGAGAAAGCTGAAGCCATCGTCACAAACTTAACAGACCAGATTGATGCTGACATCAGGCTTGAGTACGATGCACAGTTAGCCGGTGCTAACTTACAAGATGTTGAAATAGAACGGCTGAAAGCAGAAATACAGACAATGAAGGCATCACGTGAGAGCGAACTAAGGAAGGCTGGAGAGGATGCTATCCTCAATTTTCATCGTATGGTTGAAATCACCCAAGCACGCAAACGTGGGCGTGTTTCCCGCTCGTTAGGATGGTACTGGAATGGGTTTGCCAGCATTTTCGCCACCATAACCTTCGCTGTCATTGTCTATGGCATTTGTACTTGGGCATTGCCACAAAAATCTAGAAACGACATTGTGGATGGAGCGTTTAAAAATCTGCAAGGTTCATTATTCCAGCAGCCAAACATTCAGCTTAATAACGGAAATAATGAGAACGTTCAGCAACCTAACTCAACCGCCGAATAGTATCTACTTAATGCGCGAGTTGCCTCGCCATCTCGCGGAGCTTTGCTTTTCAGATGTTTGGCTATCCCAATTCGCCCGCGCGGCTCATTAAAATAGATTTCGCGGGTTGTTACTGTGCGTTTGATTGACATTCCGATTTCTCCTGAGATTCAATGAGTAATTAGAAAAACCGTTTCCATTCAGTTAATGATATTTACTTGGACGGAATAACCCGAACGCCCATGAGCGCGCGGTTTTATGTCAAAAATAAACAGCTGAACGTCCGCCTTTGGCACTTAGCTGCCATAAGACACTCAAGCCACTCACAGGATCTTCCTGTCTCGTGATGAAAGGTGTCTTTTAAGCTTTGCGTTGACAGAAACGGCGATGAGATTACCACCCGCAATTATTAACGTGTGTTTACTAAGCGTCTGCTTACGGGGTGATCGGCTAACGCTGATAGTCCCGTCCTTTATGCAACAGTGAAACGCGGCGAGAAGGGCGACTGGCGAGAAGTGTGAAAATCCTTTACTCTTATCGGCCTCAAAGCGGGTTGGAAATCCCTGCAAATTCAGTGGCGTAATCCAAAATGTACAAGTTTTTTGCTTCGTTGTTGTTTTTATTCTCATTCAATTCCTTTGCCTTAACCCTGAGTAACTGGGAATTCCAGAAGCCGGGATCGTTTTGCCCACTAATGGGCTACGGTATGTGCCTGATGGATGTGTACGAAGGTGACATCGTGAAGGGCGATGCGGATAGGATAGCGATCCGGATCGAAAAGCTGGCGAAAATAGACCCCTCTACGCGAACCGGCATGATCCAGATCCAGTCCAACGGCGGCGATGTGGAAGAGGCGATGCGCATCGGCCGACTGCTGCGGAAAAACAAAATTCAGGTGCTGGTGCCGATGAATGCGCACTGCTATTCCTCCTGCGTGCTGCTGCTGGCGGGCGGCGTGGGCCGCTTTGCGGCGGGAGAAATCGGCATTCACTCCTTTTACAGCCTGAGTTCACAAAAGCCCGGTGCGGACTACGATCGGGAAGAACAGCTCTATGCGGATACCGAAAAGTCGATCAGAGCCTATCTGAGTGAAATGCGCGTGCCGGGCTACCTGATGGATGCGATGCTGCAGGTACCGTCCTCCAGACTGGAAATTCTCGATCTGGAAAAGCTAAAAGAATATGGCCTGTTTGGCATCGATCCGGTCTTTAATCAGTATTTAAAAGCCAATAACCTGATCAATTAACTTGAACGCCGGGCTGATATTCTCCCCGGCCATAAGATAAAAAGCAGATGCCGAAACATCTGCTTTGATTGCTCACGAATCTTTTTTGAAAGTCCCCTTAACCCCGTGTGGCTCCGAACGCAGATACTGTGGCGGCACGCTGACCTGGCCTCTGAGCGCGGCGGCGGCGTGCCACGGCCAGCGCGGGTTATAAAGAATGCCGCGCGCCAGCGCCACCAGATCGGCATCGCCATCGGTCAGGGCGGCTTCGGCCTGATGCGGATCGGTGATCAGTCCCACGCCAATCACCGGAATGCCGACCTGCTGACGGATGTCGCGTGCGAAGGGCAGCTGATAGCCATCCCGCACGACGATCGCCTGCGCGGTGGAGAGGCCGCCGCTGGAAATATGCAGATAGTCACAGCTCAGCGTTTCCAGTTCGCGGCTGAACACAATGGATTGCTCCACATCCCAGCCGCCGGCCACCCAGTCGGTGGCCGACAGCCGTGCGCCCACCGCCACGGATTCCGGTACGGCATCCCGCACCGCGCGAAACACCTCCAGCGGAAAGCGCAGGCGATTCTCCAACGATCCGCCGTACTCATCCTCGCGCTGGTTGCTGAGCGGCGAGAGGAACTGGTGCAGCAGATAGCCGTGCGCCGCATGTATCTCAATCAGCTCGAAGCCCAGCCTGACCGCCCGCTCGGCGCTGTCGACAAACGCCTGCTTCAGCGCCGTAAGCTCATCTTTGCTTAACGCATGCGGAGGTACATCGCCTTCGGCAAAGCGGGCCGCCGACGGTGCCACGGTTTGCCATCCTCCCTGTTCCTCAGCCAGCTGATGTCCCCCATCCCACGGCGCGGCGCAGGAGGCTTTACGCCCGGCGTGGCCCAGCTGGATGCCGAGGCGGATCGGCGAATACGCGCGGATATCGCGCACGACCTCCGCCAGCGCCGCCTCGGTTGAATCATCCCACAGCCCTAAATCGGCGGGAGAGATGCGGCCTGCGGGTTCAACGGCGGTGGCCTCGACGATCAGCAATCCGGCACCGGAAAGGGCTAAATGCCCAAGATGAATGCGGTGCCAGGCGGTGGCGTGGCCGTTATCGGCAGAATACTGACACATCGGCGCAATCACGATGCGGTTGTCCAGCGCCAGCTGGCCGATATGAACGGGGCTGAAAAGTTGACTCATAACATTCTCCGTTGCAAAAGTTAAAATATATGCTGCTCTGCGCAATGCTGCATTCCACAGCATAGCCGTTTCAGCCCGGCACCTCTTGGCGTCCTCAGGCATCATACCCGGGGCCTAATTCCGGCCCGGCGCGCCGCCCTGACCAGCGGTATCCACGGCGCGGATCTCGGGCAGGGGCACGGTGACCCGTTTAACGCCAGGTGCGGGCGCGATTTGACAAAGTTTAGTGCAGCACGGGCCTGGCATACTCATCAATATGGCCTGTTACGGCATCCTTACAGGCTGAAATTCGCCAGGGATATTTTTGTGGTCGATACGATTCAGCGCGGAAGAATTAATCCGTTAAGCGACCGTATTAATGATTAGGTAATTCTGTCTAATAGCGGTAATTAATTAAGGGGTATATCTCATCGTACCACTTCATGCGGTAAATAAATCCTGATGCTAAATTATTGAATTATTTCCTCGTATTTAATTCTTATTTTTACCCTTATAAACAGTGCCACTAAAATAAATGAATTAAGGATTAAGTTGCAAAGTGTGATCTGGATCACGTATAAAGAATGCTAACGATTATTGTCGTTGTTTTGTCAATTTTGGTAATGATATAACAAAAACCGCATAAGGGACCGTAAGGAAATCTCCCTTAAACATCAGGTTTTTGATCGTTTTTCCAGACTGCGACAGTTTTGTTACAGCCTGCACTAAGAGATTCCTGGAAAAGATAACATAAGAATAATTTGTTATTTTAATGTAAAATTAGCCCCTGCAGAGCCTGTGGGCACAGTCCGTAAAAATAAGAATTTAAAACGGTTCGCGGCAACGATCGCGATCCGTGGGCTGGTATGTATAGAAAATTTTTTCGTGATTGAAATTACCCTGATGATGATGGGTTTATTATTGCAAGGCAGTTGGCAGCGCTATAAATATTATAATTTACACTGGAATGTACCGTGAGCAGATTCAGGTTTGTTAAAAGCCTTTACCTCATGGAGTATTACGATGAGATTTCATCGCAAAACTATCTTTGTCGCATTAAGCGCCGCGTCATTTATGGCAACTGCGGCACCAACCGACAAAAAAACCGATAACGAAACTAAACCGGGCGAACTGCCTACGATTACCGTCACCGCGGAGAAAGTGGCTAAAGGCGAGCAGCAAACGCCAATCAGCATGAATACGCTGACGGATTTTGATATTGAGCGACGCAAAATCGACAATATCTATGACGTTTCGACCTACATACCCAACTTCTACATGACCAAAGCGGGCAACACGTCCGATGCGGGATTCTTCACCATTCGCGGCCTGACCCCGGGCATGGAAGGTGAGCAGGCCGTAGGCTTCTTCGTTGATGGCGTATACAGCGCGCTGTTTGACGCCGAGCTGCTGGATGTTGATCGCGTGGAGGTGCTGCGCGGGCCGCAGGCCACGCTCTACGGGCGCAACACCGAAGCGGGCGTGCTCAACGTCATCACCAAAGATCCTGACACCGTGCCGGAATACAAAGTCGGCGTTTCCTACGGCAGCTACAACCGCGCCCAGGCCGACGCGCTGGCGGGCGGCGCAATCGGCGACAGTGAAGACTGGTCATACCGTACCGCGCTGAAATACGTTTACGGCGACGGCTACTTCAAGCGTGAATCCGACGGCGCGAAAGACGTTGACCGCATCCGCGATTTCTACGGCCGCGTGAAGCTGCGCTGGCAGCCGATGGACGGCAACTGGGACGTGATCTCCACCTTTGAGTCGCAGAACAAGCGCGACGGCAACTCGCCGTTCGTTAACTGGAACGACATCAAAAGCGGCCGTAAGTATGTGAAATCCGATTACGCCGGCCAGGCCGACGTGGACGTGTGGAAAGCGCAGATGAAGGCGGTCTACTCGTGGGATACCATCGATTTCACCTCGATCAGCGCCTACAACCACGATAAAAAAATCGACAACGAGGACCTCGACTTCACCGACGTTGACGAAGCCAAACTGCTGATGGATCGTGAAACGCGCTACTTCTCGCAGGAGTTCCGCCTGAACTCGACCGATCAGGGGCCGTTTAACTGGCTGCTGGGCACCTACTTCCTGCACCAGGACGATAACAACACCATCGCCTATCGCTACAACTCCTACGACTACTTCCAGTCGGGCAACACGCAGATCAAAACCGACAACTACGCGGTGTTTGGTAATGCGGGCTACTACGTGCTGGATAACGTCGAACTGGTGGCCGGCGTGCGCTACGACTACGACAAAAAGCGTCTGCACTACACCTCAACCGGCAGCATGATGGGCTACCCGACCGGCGATGGCGAAGATAACAACGATCGTTCGTTCGATGCCTGGCTGCCGAAGGCCGGGGTGAACTGGTACGTCACGCCGGAAGCGATGCTGTACGCCAGCATCTCCAAAGGCTATAAGAGCGGCGGCTTTAACACCCTCGGCCCGAACATGGCCCGCTCCTACGACGCCGAACACACCACCAACTATGAAGTGGGCCTGAAATCCGACTGGTTTGATCACAGCGTTCGCTGGAACACCGCGCTGTTCTGGATCGATATGAAAAACCAGCAGACCGAAGTCACCTTCTACCCGGACTCCTACACCGCCAACAGCGGTAAGTCGGTCAGCCGTGGGGTGGAAACCGACCTGACCTGGCAGGTGACCGACGCGCTGCGCCTGGCGACCAACGCGGGCTATACCGATGCCAAATTTAAAGACTTCCCGACCGAAGTTGATAACGGCACCGGCACCTACGTGTCCACCAACTACAAAGATAAGCGTCCGGCGAATGCGCCAGCCTATAACTACGGCTTCAGCGCGGACTACAACTTCGCCAACGGCTTCTTTGTGCGCACCGACTATAACGTCACCGGCAGCATCTACTTCGATAACGCCAACACCAAGAAACAGTCGGCTTACGGCCTGCTTAACCTGTTCGCGGGTTACACCACCAACGAGTACGACATCACGGCCTACGTGAAAAACGTCACCAACGAAACCTACGTCACCCGCGCATTCAATATGAACGGCGACTGGTATGCCCGCGCAGGGGAACCGGTCAACTTCGGCGTCAGCGTTAACTATAAGTTCTGATTTAAGCGGAACCTCAGGTGGCTGCGCGCAGCCACCTTTTCTGGCCGTTTTTTGCGGCCGGGATTTTACAGCAGGGCCATTTTTTATGTTACGTCCCCTGAGGGGGAATTAAGGGAGTTGGGATGAACCGAACGTCTATTGCCAGTGGCTGGGTCAGAGAGAAGCTGTTGCAGCATGCGCAGCACAAGCCGGACAGTATCGCGTTGCGCTACCGGGACAAACAGGACACCGATGAATGGAGCTATCGTCGGTTAGTCAACACTGCCTTTGCCATGGCGCAGGAGATGGGCGACACGCTGAAGGTTAACCAGCGCGCCATCCTGCTGATGCCGGGCGATGCGAACTTTATTGCCAGCCTCAGCGCCTGCATTCTTAGCGGCGTTGCCGCCATTCCGGTCCATCTGACTAACGCCTTCCGCATTCACCGCAGCGCCGGGGTTATCGGCCACATTTTCGAAGAAAGCGCGCCGGAATACATCTTTACCTATCGCGCCATGGTTGAGGAGATTCAGTCGAAGGGCTGGCATCACCAGCGCAGGCTGATCGTCGTGGACGAGCTGCCGGACAGCCTGGCGTCAGGCGAACTGCCGGATGCCGCATCGCTTGAGCGGATCTACCATCCCGGCGGCCCGGTCTACCTGCAGTACTCTTCCGGCTCGACCGGGAAACCGAAGGCCGTCCTTAACTACGACGACAATATCCGCGCCCAGCAGCAGCTGCTGCTGGATCTGCACTGCCGCTGCCAGCCGGAAGTGATCACCGCCAACTGGCTGCCGTTCTATCACGATATGGGCATGCTCAGCGGCCTGATGATGCCGCTGCTTTCCGGCGGCTGCTGCAACTTTATGCCGCCGGCGCAGATGGTGGCTGACCCGCATCAATGGCTGAAGCTGATTGAAGAGTACGGCGCGAACGCCGTGGCCGCGCCGGACTTCGTCTGGGCGCTGTGCAATGAGATGGTCAGCGATGAACAGGTTGCCGGGCTGGATCTGCGCTCGCTGAAGGTGGCCGCCAACGCCGCCGAACCGATCCGCGCCGATACCATGGCGCGCTTTACCGATCGCTTTGCCCCGGCAGGCTTTGAGCCGCAGGCGTTTACCCCGGCCTACGGCATGGCGGAGTCCACCCTCGCCATCACCTACAAACCGGCCAACACCGACTACGTGATCCAGCGCTTTAACGGCGTAGCGCTGGCGGCGGGCAGGGCGGAGCCGGACGTTCACGGCAGGCCGCTGGTCAGCTCCGGGCGCGTCGATCCGCAGTGGCAGCTGCGTATCGTTGATGCCGAAAGCCACAGGGCGCTGCCGGAAGGCCATATCGGCGAAGTCTGGGCCAGCGGCGCATCCAAAGCGCACGGCTACTGGAACAAGCCGCAGCTCAGCGCGGAAACCTTTGAAGCGACGGTGACCGGCGAGCCGGAAGGGCATCGCTATCTTCGCACCGGCGATCTGGCCTTCCTCTGGCAGGGTGAACTCTATATCTGCGGCCGCCTGAAGGACATCATCATCGTGGCGGGCGAAAACCACATGCCTAACGATCTCGAACAGGCGATCGAAAAGCAGTGCGAAGAGATAAAAACCGGCGGCGTCTGCGCCTGTCAGGGCACCGACAGCGGCGAGATCCTGCTGATGCTGGAAGCGCGCCGCCATCAGAGCGAAGCGGTTTACACGACGCTCGCCCGTGCGGCCAGCGCGGTGGTGGCGGAACACTTTGGGCTGACGATTGGCCGCGTTATCGTGCTGTCGCAGAGCAAACTGAAGAAAACCTCCAGCGGTAAGATCCAGCGCCGCCAGATGATGAAGGAGTGGCAGGGCAACGAGCTTAGCCCGCTGTTTGTCTGGCAGAACGATCCGGCGGGCATGGCAACATCGGCGTATCAGGCTGAAAATCCCGAAGGCGGGATGGCAGAGAAGGATCGCCTGTCCGCCGCGCAGCAAGGATTAGCTGAGCGCGCCAATGCCGCTAACGGATCTAACCGCGTTGATAGCGCGGCGGCTGCACTATTAACCTCGTCATCAGCACCATCATCACCATCATTGTCAGCAGCATCCGCCGATCGCGACTTTGCTGCCAGCCACGATCTGAGCGATGATATCCTGCCGTGGCTGCACGACACACTCTGCCGCCTGCTGTCGGTCAGCGAACTTGACCCGACCCAGGGGATGCTGGACGCCGGGCTGAGCAGCCTGCAGGCGCTGCGCCTGTGCCGGCAGATCAATGAACAGTACGGCTGCCGCCTGGTGGTCACCGACCTGTTTGCCCATCCGACCCTGCTGCAGCTGAGCGGCTGGATCGCCAGCCACACCGCTGCGGAACAAACCGACGAACGGCCTGCGCAGCCGGTCAGCGACAGCGAGGTGGCGATCGTCGCCATCAGCTGCCGCCTGCCGGGGCAGCAGGATGACGCATGGCAGGCGTATGCCGAATGGCTGTCTGCCGGAGAATCGGCGGTGCGTCAGGAGGCAAACGACCTGCGCCGCTTTGCGCTGCCGGTGGGGGCGCTGGCCGATATCGACGGCTTCGACGCCGCCTTCTTCGCCATCAGCCCGAAAGAGGCGCAGCTGCTCGACCCGCAGCAGCGCATGCTGCTGGAGCTGAGCTGGCACCTGTTTGAACAGGCGGGCTGGCGTCCCGAGAGCCTGAAAGCCTCCTCGCTGGGCGTCTGGATCGGCCAGAGCGGCAGCGAATTCGGCATGCAGCTGATGCAGCAGAACGATCCCGACTACGCCAAAAGCTGGCTGGCGACCGGCATCAGCGCCAGCGCCAGCTCCGGCCGCCTGGCGAAATTCTACGGCACGCGCGGCCCGGCGCTGACGCTGGATACCGGCTGCTCCTCTTCGCTGGTGGCGCTGGACTGTGCGGTGCGCAGCCTGCGCGAGGGGCAGTGCAGCGCGGCGGTAGTCGGCGGGGTTAACCTGCTGCTGTCGTCGCAGGTGGAACGGGCGCTGACCAGTGCCGGCATGCTGTCGCCGAACGGCCGCTGCGCAACCTTCAGTGACGATGCCGACGGCTATGCGCGCGGCGAAGGTGCGGTGATGCTGCTGCTGAAACCGCACGCCCGGGCGCTGCGCGACGGCGACCCGGTGCTGGCGGTGATTGAGAGCACCGTCGTGGCGCAGGATGGTGAAAGCAGCAGCCTGACCGCCCCGAACCCGCAGGCGCAGAGCGCGATGATGCGCCAGCTGCTGGAGGGCGCGGGCTGCACGCCGGAGGCGGTATCGCTGCTGGAAACCCACGGCACCGGCACTCCGCTTGGCGACCCGGTCGAACTGAGCGCCGTGGCGGCCGTGTACGGCGAACGCCAGCAGCCGCTGCCGCTGGGGGCCAGTAAAACCCAGCTCGGCCATCTGGAAGCGGCCTCCGGTCTTTACTCCGTACTGCGCGCCGTGGCCCAGCTGCAGCGCCAGCAGCACTTTGGGCATCCCCATTTTAATCAGGTCAATCCGCAGCTGGCGGAGGGCTGGCCGCGCTACCGATATCCGCAGCAGACGCAGGCTGCCAGCGTGGAGCGGGTGGCTGTTAACGCCTTCAGCTTTACCGGCACCATGGCTGCGGCGCTGATTAAGCGCGCGGAAACGGCGGGGCTGCCCACCTCCACGCGGTCCGTCAGCGGCGAGCTGCCGCTCAGCTGCCACAGTGAAACCGCCCTGCGCCAGACCGCCTCCGCGCTGGCCGCCTGCCTGGTGAATCACCCGGAGCAGGCTGCCGCGCTGCTGGATGCCTGGCGTGCGGGGCGCGAGCATCGCTTCCCGCTGCGCGCGCTGATCCGCTACCGGTCGCTGGATGAGTTAATCAGCCAGCTGAAACAGCCGGATATCGTCACCACCGAACGCCTCAGCCGCTACCGCCAGGCGGGTAACGCCGAACAGTGGCTGAGCGGCGGCCGCTTCGACTGGCGGCAGGGCAGCGGACCGGCGCATCCCGCCGCACTGGTGCTGCTGCCGCTCTATCCGTTTGACCGCCAGCGCCACTGGCCGCCGGGGCTGCGTTTTACCCCATCAGAATCGGAAAAATCAGCCGGGACGGGCGGCATCACGGGTGAAGGCAGCGCCCGCATCGGGGAACCATCCTCACTGGGGCAGCCGGGCAGCGAGTTTGTTCGCGGCTGGGTCGCCGACACCCTTAACCTCAGTGCGGCGGATCTGAACGGCGAAGACGATCTGCTGACGCTGGGGCTGGACTCCCTGCAGATGCTGGATCTGGTGGATGAGGGGAAAAAGCGCGGCGTGACTTTGACGCTGGCGCAGCTGTTTGAAAAAACCACCCTTAACGCCTGGCTCCAGTGCTGGCAGCAGGCAGAAGGCCAGGCCGATGCCATCCCGCAGGCTGAGAAGGTCGCGGTACAGTGGGACGGTGGGGCGTTTACCCTGACGCCGGTGCAGCTGGCCTACTGGCGCGGACGGCAGGACGATCGCCAGCTGGGCGGCGTGGCCTGTCAGATCTATCTGGAGCTGGACTGCCCGCCGCTGGCCGATGAGCTTCTCAACGCCGCGCTGAACCAGCTGCATCAGCGCCACCACCTGCTGCGGATGCGCATCAACGCGCAGGAACAGGGGGTGATTGAAGCCTGGCGCCCGGTGAGCATTGAAAGCTATCACTGGCAGGATCTGACGGCAGACGACGGCGATCTTAAGCGTCGGGCGCTGCGGGAAAGTTTGTCCCACCGGGTGGCCGATCTCAGCCGGGAAAGCGGCTTCCATCTGGCAGCCAGCCACCGCCGCGAAGGCAGCCGCCTGCATATCAACATCGATATGGTGATCGCCGACGGCATGAGCGTACAGATCCTGCTGGCCGAGCTGAGCCGTGCCATTCACCAGCCGCAGACCGCATGGCCCGCGCTGGAATACAGCTTCCCGCAGTACCTGCTGGAACAGCAGCAGAACGATCTCAGCGCCAGCCGCGACTACTGGCAGCAGCGCCTGGTTGCGGGGCTGCCGCAGGCACCGCAGCTGCCGCTGCAAAATCACGCTGAACCGGGTGCGCCGCGCTTCTGCCACCGCGACTGGCAGCTGGACGCCGAACGCTGGAGCGGCCTGAAAGCGCTGGCGCGCGGTCAGGGCGTTACGCCGTCGATGCTGCTGGCGGGCTGCTATGCGGCCACGCTGCGCGGCTGGTCGGCGGCGGCGGATTTCAGCCTGAACCTCACTGTCTTCAACCGCCGTGGCGATCACCCGCAGCTGCCGGAGCTGGTGGCGGACTTTACCACGCTGCTGCTGCTGGCCTGCGAAAGCCAGCCCGGCGACACCCTGCTGGGCGGGATCCGCCGGCTCAACCAGCGCTTTATGGCCGACTTCGATCGTGCCGACTACAGCGCGGTGGACGTGATGCGCGACGGCGCGCAGCTGCACGGCCGGCAGATGGAGATGCCGGTGGTGTTCACCAGCAATCTGGGGCGCGACCTGATCGGCAGCAACACGCTCGGCGAGCTGCATTACTGGATCTCGCAGACCCCGCAGGTATGGATTGACTGCCAGGTGATGGAACATCAGGGCGCGCTGCTGCTGTGCTGGGACAGCGTCGATTCGCTGTTCCCGCCGGAGATGGTGGAGCAGATGTTCAGCTTTATGTGCCGGCTGATCGACGGTATCGCCAGCGACCCGCAGTGGCTGCATGCCCCGGTGGAGCACTACGCTGACAGCGCCACGCTGGCGCAGCGATGCCTGCCACAATCGTCTGCGAACCTCGCCGCGTTTCAGAAGTCCTCAGTATTACCGCATTCGTCGCAGTCTGTCAGTCAGGTCGGCTCCGTTTTATCAAGTCAGCTTCAGCCGACAGGGCAGCAGGATGCTTCTGCAAATCCTCAGCCCAATTCCTCAGCGCATCATACCGTGCCGCCGTTCAGCCCGCGCCTGCTGCATACGCCATTCTGGCACAGCGTGCAGCAGCAACCGCAGCAGCGGGCGCTGGTGGATGCTCAGGGCGAACTCAGCTACCGGCAGCTCGGGCATCTGGCCCGGGAACTGGCCTGGCGACTGCGTGAAGATGGCGTGCAGCCGGGCGACCGCGTGGCGATCCTGCTGCCGAAAGGCCGCCAGCAGATCGTCGCGGTGCTGGCCTGCCATGCGGTGGGTGCCGTTTACGTCCCGCTGGACGTGGCGCAGCCGCCAACCCGCCTGCAGCAGATTATCCAGCAGGCGCAGGTACGGCGGGTGGTCGGCGCGGGCGTATCCACCGTTCAGGGCGATGACCTCTGGCTGGATATCACCCAAGCCGGCGACGCGCTGCTGCCCGTAAGCGAGATCGCCTGCGGCAGCCCGGCAGATGCCGCCTATATCATCTTTACCTCCGGGTCCACCGGGGTGCCAAAGGGGGTGATGGTCAGCCACCAGGCGGCGGCGAACACCGTGGATGAGATCAACCGTCGCTACGTCGGCGAGGGGGCAATGCGGATCTTCGCGCTGTCGGCGCTGAACTTCGACCTCTCGGTTTACGATATTTTTGGCGCGTTCTCCTGCGGTGGCACGCTGGTGATCCCGGCGGAAGGCGAAGAGAAAGACGCTCCGCGCTGGCTGAATCATCTGCACCAGCAGGAAGTGACCCACTGGAACAGCGTTCCGGCGCTGTTCGACATGCTGCTGACCGCCGCAGAGCACGATCCGCGCGGACTGCCGCCGTCGCTCAGCCGGGTGCTGCTTTCCGGCGACTGGGTGGGGCTGGATCTGCTGCCGCGCCTGCGGGCGCTGGGATCGCAGGCCGGCTTTACCGCGCTCGGCGGTGCAACCGAGGCGGCCATCTGGTCAAACGCGCTGGACGTTGAGCAGATCGACCCACAGTGGCAAGCGATCCCCTACGGCTATCCGCTGGCCCACCAGTCCTATCGCGTGGTGGATCGGCAGGGCCGCGACTGCCCGGACTGGGTGGCCGGTGAGCTGTGGATCGGCGGCGTCGGTCTGGCGATGGCCTACTACGGCGACGAAGCGAAAACCGCTGCCGGTTTTGTCACGCAGGGCGGCGAACGCTTCTACCGCACCGGCGACCGCGGGCGCTTTATGCCCGGCGGCTGCCTGGAGTTCCTTGGCCGGCAGGATCGGCAAATCAAGCTGAACGGCTACCGCATTGAACTGGGCGATATCGAAGCCCAGGCCGAGCGCTTCAGCCGCGTGGGCCGCGCGGTGGCGGTCTATCTTGATAAGCCGCAGAAGCATCTGCAGCTGTTCGTTGAGGGGGAAGCGCAGCGCGAACCGCAGGTGCAGGCGCATCCGGCTGCCTCGCTGCCGGATGACGTGCGGGTGGAAGAGACCGCGCAGCAGGAAGCCGGGGCGGTGCGCCATCTGCTTTGCCAGCTGCTGACCGCGAAGCTGGGCCTGGCGCTGACGGAATGGCAGCAGCCGGAGGCGCTGCTGGCGCAGGCGCAGATCGCGCCGCGCTATCAGCCGCTGGTGCGCCACTGGCTGAGCTGGCTGGTCGGGCAGGGCTGCCTGATCTCCGGCGAGCAGGGCGTGAAAGTCGGGCAGTGGCCGGGTGAGGCTACCGTACCGCCGCATCCGCACCTGGCGGCGATCGTCCGGTCGCTGCAGCAGCGCCTGGCGTGGATTGCCGACGTGGTGCGCGGCCGGCAAAATGCGCTGGCGCTGCTGGACGATCCGGTGCTGTCGCCGGAAACGCTGGTGGCGGGCGCACCGGAAACGCAGGCGGCGCTCGGAACGATCGTAGCGCAGATTACCGCGCTGGCGCAGGAACTGCAGCGCCCGGTGCGGGTGGCTGAACTCAACGGCCGCAGCGGCCTGTTCGCCAGCGCGCTGCTGGCGGCGCTGCCGGAATCGGCCATTGAATACTGTCTGGTGGAGTCGGCCTCGTCGCTGCGCCAGCAGGCCGAGTTTCGTTTAAGCGGCTATCCGCACCGCAGCCTGCTGCTGGCCGCGGCGGACCGCAGCCGCTTCAGCGCCGACGTGGTGCTCAGCAATAACGCGCTGCACCGCTTCAGTCAGATTGCGACAGGGGTGCAGGCACTGCGCAGCCTGTGCGATGCCGACAGCCGCGCGCTGGTGCTGGAAACCCTGACGCTCAGCCCGCTGGCGCAGCTGACGGTGCTGCTGCTGCCGCAGGAAGCCGGTTATGACGACCCGCGCCGCGGCAGCCTGTCGCCGCTGCTCTCCGCTGATGCCTGGCAGGCAGCGCTGGCGGAGCAGGGAATGACGGTGGCATCACGCTGCGCGGTAGGTTCAGGCGCGCTGCTGCTGCTGAGCGGGCACGGGCAGTCTCGCGCCATTCCGGACGCCGCCGCCCTGCGCGGCTGGCTGCAGCAGCAGCTGCCCGCCTATATGCTGCCGCAGCATATCCATCTGCTGGAGGCGATGCCGCTGAGCGCTAACGGCAAAGTGGACAGGCGTGAACTGGCGGTCCGCGCCGCTGCCGATGCGCAGGCCGCAGGCGGCCAGGCGAGCGCCGTGCTGCACGGCGAGCGCGAGCATCAGGTGGCGGCGGTGTGGCAGCAGGTGCTCGGCGTGATGCCGGACGCCGCCAGCAACTTCTTCCAGCTGGGCGGCGACAGCCTGCACGCAACGCGCATTGTGGCTCAGCTCGGCGATGTCGGCCTCGGCGGCGCAACCCTCGGGCAGCTGTTTGCCTCGCCGGTGCTGCGCGACTTTGCCCGTGGGATCCCCGGGCAGCAGGCCGGCACGCAGAGCGCCGCCCTGGTCCACGATGCCGGACAGCGCTACCAGCCGTTTGCCGCCACCGACGTCCAGCAGGCCTACCTCACCGGGCGGCAGTCCGGCTTCGATCTCGGCGGCGTGGCCACGCACTACTACTCGGAATATGAAGGCGACGCGTTCGACGCTGGCAGACTGGATCGCGCGCTGGGCCAGATGGTGGCGCGGCACGATGCCCTCAGGCTGATCTTTGACGAGCAGGGAATGCAGCGCGTGCTGCCGGAACAGCCCGGTGCCGCGCTGACCGTGCTGCGCTGCCCGGCGGCAGAGTGGCAGGCCTTTACCGAACGCACGCGTGAAAGCCTCTCCCATCGCGTACTGGCACCGGGCGAATGGCCGCTGTTCCACGCCACGCTGATTGCCAGCGACAACGGGCAAACCCGCTTCTGCCTGGGGCTGGATAACCTGGTGCTGGACGGGTTGAGCATGCAGATGTTTATTGCCGAGCTGGCCGCGCTGTATGCCGATCCGCAGGCCGCACTGCCGCCGGTGGATATCGGCTTCCGCGACTACGTCACCACCGTTCACGGCAAACAGCAGCCGGGATCCGAGCAGTACTGGCTGGAGCGGCTGGAAAGCCTGCCGGACGCCCCGGCGCTGCCGCTGGCCTGCGATCCGCGCACCCTCGGCACGCCGCGCTTCCGCCGCCGTAACGGCTGGCTCTCCGCCGAACGCTGGCAGCGGCTGACCGCCAAAGCGCGCAGTCATCAGATCACCCCGTCCTGCCTGCTGCTGACCTGCTATGCGCAGGTGCTGGCGCGCTGGTCGGCGTCGCCGTCGCTGAGCATTAACGTCACGCTGTTCGATCGTCAGCCGGTCCATCCGGCGATCAATCACGTGATGGGCGACTTCACCTCGCTGCTGCTGCTGGCCTGCCACCACGAACCGGGCGAGAGCTGGCAGCACCGCGCCCGCCAGCTTCAGCAGCAGCTGGGCGACGATCTGGCACATAGGGATGTGTCGGCGGTGTGGGTGATGCGCGAGCTGAGCCGTCTGCGCGGCAGCGCGCAAACCATGATGCCGGTGGTGTTTACCAGCGCGCTGGGTGCGCAGACCACCGACTATCCGCAGGCCGATTTTCCGCCGTCAATCTGGGGCGTATCGCAGACCCCGCAGGTGTGGATTGACCACCAGGTCTTTGAGCGCAACGGCGAGCTGCACTTCAACTGGGACGTGGTGGAAGCGCTGTTCCCGGCGGGTACCATCGACGAGATGTTTGCCGCCTACGGCGATCTGCTGCGCGAGCTGAGCGAACGGGATAACTGGGACGCCGTTATTCAGCCCGCCCTGCCGGCGCATCAGCAGGCGGCGCGGCACGAGGTGAACGGCGTCACGCTGCCGGAAGACTGCCGTTCGCTGCACGGTCGTGTGGCGGATGCCATGCACCGCTATGCCGACCGCACCGCGCTGATCGACGGTGAACGCCATCTCAGCTATCGCCAGCTGGAGCTGAAGGTGCAGCGGCTGGCGCTGGCGCTGCTGGAGCAGGGAGCGCAGGCCGGGGAACATATCGGCGTGGCGCTGCCGCGCAGCAGCGAGCAGGTGATTGCGGTGCTGGCGGTGCAGTGGATCGGCGCGGTGTATGTACCGCTGGCCGTTTCCTGGCCGCTGCACCGCCGCCGGCAGATCGTCACGCAGGCAGCGGTGCAGCGGGTTATCAGCAGCCATGATGTTGAGTGGCCGTCTGACATCGTGCAGATTGCCGCCGACGCCCGTCCGCTGGGTTCCCGGCTGCCTGCCGCCGCAGAGGTGTCAACGGATGCGCTGGCCTACATCATCTTTACCTCCGGCAGTACCGGAACGCCCAAAGGCGTGGCCATCACCCACGCCGCCGCGGTGAATACCCTGGTGGCGATTAATCAGCTTTACGGCGTGACGGAGCGGGATCGCGGGCTGGCGCTGTCGGCACTGCATTTCGACCTGTCGGTGTGGGACATCTTCGGCCTGCTCTCGGCGGGCGGCAGCCTGGTCACGGTGTCGGAGCAGGATGAAAAAGACGCCTGGCGCTGGCTGGCGCTGGGGCAGGAACACCGCATTACCCTGTGGAACAGCGTCCCGGCGCTGCTGGAAATGGCGCTGCCGCTGAGCGACATGCAGGACGCACCCGCCGGGCTGGCGGATCTGCGGCTGGTGATGCTCTCCGGCGACTGGGTATCGCCAACCCTGGCGCAGCGCCTGATAACGGCGGCACCACAGGCGCAGGCCATCGCGCTGGGCGGCGCAACCGAGGCGTCGGTCTGGTCGAATCACTGGCCGATGGCGCAGCGCGTTGACGGCTGTCACTCCGTTCCTTACGGCGTGCCGCTGCCGAATCAGGCCTTCCGCGTGGTGAACGAGCTGGGCGACGACTGCCCGGACTGGGTGCCGGGCGAACTGTGGATCGGCGGGCGCGGCGTGGCGGCGGGCTACTTTGGCGATGAACAGCGCACCGCCAGCCAGTTTGTCACCCTCAACGGCCAGCGCTGGTATCGCACCGGAGACATCGGTCGCTACCTGCCCGGCGCGGTCCTGGAGTTCCTCGGCCGGCGCGATAACCAGGTCAAAGTTTCCGGCTACCGTCTGGAGCTGGACGAGATCCGCCTGGCCATCGATAGCGCACCGGGCGTTGACGACGCGCAGGTGTGGGTGGCCGAACAGGGCGGGCGTCCGATGCTGGCAGCGGTGGTGCAGTCCGCACAGCAGCCCGACTGGCGCGCGCTGGCGCAGCATCTTGCCGGCCTGCTGCCTGCCTACGCCATTCCGTCCCTGTGGGGCTACTGCGACAGCTGGCCGCTGACCGACAACGGCAAGCGCGACCGCCGGGCCATTGAAGCGCTGGCCCAGGGCATGGCGCGCCAGGCGGCGGATCGCCCGCTCAGCGACGCCGAACGGCAGCTGATTGCGCTGCTGGCCCCGCTGCTGGAGCGCGACGACATCGATATTTACGACAACTTTTTCGCCATCGGCGGCGACTCCTTTATCGCCACGCGGCTGGCCGCCGCTCTGCGCCGTGAACACGGAACAGAGCTGCCGCTGTGGCAAATCTTCCAGTTACAAACGCTGGATCGCATTGCGGAGGCCGTGGCTTCCGCCTGCGAGCAGGCGTCGGATACCCATTTTGAGGAAGGAACGTTATGACCAGCCATTCACCATCGGCGCAGCAGGCGCTTTCCCTGCTGTTATCCCTTGAAAAACAGCAGGCGCAGTTCTGGTTAGACGCGGGCGCGCTGAAGTTTCGCGCCCCGCAGGGGGTGATTGGCCCGCAGCAGATTGAGCAGCTTAAGGCACTCAAACCGGAGATTATCGCGCTGCTGGAACAGTGGAGCCGCGAGGACGCCTTTGTCGCCGAGCCGCAGGATCAGCACCTGCCGTTTGCGCTCAGCGACGTGCAGTCCGCCTACTATATTGGCCGCCAGCAGGCGTTTAACTTCGGCGGCATCGGCTGCCACGGCTATTTTGAAATTGAGGCTTCGCGCTGGGACGCCCCGCGTCTGGAGGCCGCCTGGAACCGGCTGGTGGCCCGCCATGCGATGCTGCGCGCCGTCGTCAACCTGCAGGGCGAGCAGCAGATCCTGCCGTCGGTGCCGCACTTCGCCATCGCCAGCCGCAACGCCTCGCCGCAGGCGCTGCGCGAGGAGATGTCCCACCGGGTTTACGCCACCGACCGCTGGCCGCTGTTCGATTTGCAGTTCAGCCACACCGACGCCGGTGACTGCCTGCACTTCAGTATCGATCTGCTGATTGCCGACGCGCTGAGTATTCAGATCCTGCTGGCCGAGCTGTGGCGCGAGTATCGCGGCGAGTCCGCCGGGGATGCGCCTACCGTCAGCTTCCGCGATGTGATCCAGTACCAGCAGCGCCAGCAGCGTCACCGCCGCTATGCCGAAGCGCGTGATTTCTGGCTGAACCGGCTGGAAAGCCTGCCGGAGTGCCCGCAGCTGCCGCTGCTGCCGGAGGCCGCCAACGAGGGCTCGCCGTCGTTCTTCCGCCTCAGCCAGCAGTGGAATGCCAGCCGGTGGCAGCGCCTGCGTTCGCGCTGCCAGCAGCAGGGCGTGTCGCCCTCCGCGCTGCTGCTGACGATCTATGCCGAAACCATGGCGCGCTGGTCCGCCAGCCGTCATTTCTGCCTGAATCTGACGGTGATGGATCGCCCGGACGTGCATCCTGACGTGGCCTCGCTGATTGGGGACTTTACCTCGGTCAGCCTGCTGGAGGCGGATCTGCGCCACACCTGCACCCTCGGCGAGCGGGTCAACCAGCTGCAAACCCGGCTGTGGCAGGACCTGGAGCACAACGCCTTTTCCGGCGTGTCGACCATCCGCGAACTGGCGCGCCAGCGCGGCAGCCAGCGCGCCCGCATGCCGGTGGTGTTTACCAGCGCGCTGGTCAGCGACGAAAACGCGCCGGATACCGCCAGCGCGCTACCGGGCGATGCGCACTTTACGTGGGGCATCAGCCAGACCCCGCAGGTGTGGATCGACTGCCAGGTGATGCTGTTCCAGGGCGGGCTGCTGATTAACTGGGATGTGATCGACGGGGTGTTCCCTGACGGCACGGTGGCGGCGATGTTTACTGCCTTTATCGAACAGATCGACCGGGTACTGGCAGAGGAACGCTGCTGGCTGCAGCCGGTGGCGCTGCCGCTGCCCGAGGCGCAGCAGCAGACGCGCGTTCGCGTCAACGACACCGCCCGGGATATCACCAGCGGGCTGCTGCACGGCGATCTGCTCCTGCAGGCCGCGCAACGCCCGCAGGCGGTGGCGCTGATTGATGACGACGGCGAAGTGAGCTACGGCGAACTGCTGCATCAGGCGCAGACCCTGGCCGACTGCCTGGCCGGCGCGGGCCGCTATGCGCTGGTGCTGAACGTGCGTCGCCAGCAGATTATCGCCGCGCTGGCGGTGCTGCTGGCGGGCGGCACCTATATTCCGGTCGACGCCGGGCAGCCGGAACTGCGCATCGCCCAGATCGTTGCCGACGCGGGGGTGAAGGCGGTGCTGGTGGCCGGGCACATTGAGCAGCAGGCGTGGCAGCAGCAGGGCGTGGCGGCGGTGGACGTGCTGCATCCCGTGGCCTTCGCGCCGCAGAGCGTCGCGGCGCAGGCCGATCCGCAGGATGCCGCCTACATTATCTACACCTCCGGCAGTACCGGGCAGCCGAAGGGCGTGGTCATCAGCCACGATGCGGCGCGCAATACCCTGCGCGATCTGCAACAGCGGCTGACATTAACCGCCGACGACCGCCTGCTGGCGCTTTCCCGCATCAGCTTTGACCTGTCGGTGTTCGATATCTTTGGCGTGCTCGGTGCCGGTGGCGCGCTGGTGCTGCCCGCCGAGGCCGACCAGCGCAACCCGGCGCAGTGGGCGCGGCTGATCCGCCAGCATCGGGTGACGCTGTGGAACACCGTTCCTGCTTTGATGAATATGCTGACCGGCTATCTGGCGACCGAAAACGCCATGCTGGACTCGCTGCGTTCGGTGATGATGTCCGGCGACTGGATCCCGGTGGGGCTGCCCGCGGCGATTGCCCGCTGTGCGCCACAGGCGTGCCAGCTGAGCCTGGGTGGCGCAACCGAGGCGGCCATCTGGTCCAACTGCTGGCCAATCGATCCGCAATATCACTATCAGCAAAGCATCCCCTACGGGCTGCCGCTGGCTAACCAGCGGTTCCGCGTGGTCAACGCGGTGGGCGAAGACTGCCCGGACTGGGTGGCGGGTGAACTGTGGATCGGCGGGCGCGGCGTGGCCCTCTCTTACTGGGGCGACGCGGAGAAAACCGCCGATCGCTTTATCACCGACGAACGCGGCGTGCGCTGGTATCGCACCGGCGACCGCGGCTGCTACAGCGCCGTCGGCGTGCTGATCTTCCTCGGCCGACTGGACCAGCAGGTGAAAATTCGCGGGCACCGCGTGGAGCCGGGCGAGATCGAAGCGGCGCTGTCGCGGCTGCCGCAGGTGGCGCAGGCGTCGGTAGTGGTGCGCGGCGGTCCGATGCAGAAAGAGCTGCACGCCTACGTGGAACTGGCGATGCTGGCGGCGGCGAATCCGCAGGAAAATGTCCAGTGGCAGGCGGTGCTGCCGTCGCTTCAGCAGGCGGCGGACCGCGTGACCGCCTCGCTGGATCGCGGGCAGATTGCCGAACTGACCGACGCGCTGGACCGCGTGGCGCTGATGCATATGGTAAAAGCGCTGTGCGAGAGCCGGGCGCTGAACGTCGGCCAGCCGGTGACGCTTGATGAGATGATGCAAAGCGGCGGCGTGGCGGAGGAAAACCGCCAGCTGGTGCGCCGCTGGCTGCGCGCGCTGGTGCAGCACGGCATGCTGGTGCAGGACGGCGACCGCTACCGGCTGCAGCAGTCGGTTGACGGGGCCGAAATTGCCCGCCTGTGGCAGCGCGGCGAGCAGCTGATTGCCGGGCTGGATGACAACGGCGGCCTGCTGACCTACCTGGAACGCAGCAGCCGCTGCCTGCCGGAACTGCTGCGCGGCGAAGAAGATCCGCTGAATCTGCTGTTCCCGGACGGCAAGCTCGACGTGGCGACCCACGCCTATCAGAACAACCTGATCAGCCGACTGATGAACCATCTGCTGCTGCACGCGGCGGAGGAGAAGGTCCGCACGATGGCCGAACGCCGTCGGGTGCGGGTGCTGGAGATCGGCGCGGGCGTTGGCGGCACCAGTAACGTGCTGATCCCGCTGCTGGCGGGCTATGACGTGGAGTACACCTTTACCGACGTCTCGCCGTTCTTCCTCAACGAGGCGCGCCAGCGCTATCAGCAGCACGATTTTGTGCGCTACCAGCTGTACGACTTTAACCGCCCGCCGCTGGAGCAGGGCCTGGACTGCGGCCAGTTCGATATGATCGTCTCCAACAACGTGCTGCATAACGCGGTGGTGGCCCGCGACGGGCTGGCCAATCTGCGCCAGCTGCTGGCGCCCGGCGGCTGGCTGCTGATTATCGAAGCCACCCGCGACAACTACCAGCTGATGACCTCGATGGAGTTCAAGCACGGCCTGACCGGCTTCGCCGACGAGCGTCTGGAAATTGACTCGCCGTTTATGCCGCAGGATCGCTGGCTGGCGGCGCTGGATGATGTCGGGGCGGAATCCCTGTGGGCGTGGCCGCCGGAGCAGGATGCGATATCGCGCCTCGGCCAGAGCTTTATGCTGGCGCAGTTCAACTCCCGCCGCCAGCGCTGTGAGCCGCAGGCGCTGCTGACCGCGCTGAAAGCGCAGCTGCCCGCCGCGATGATCCCAGCGCGGCTGGCGGTGCTGGAAGCGCTGCCGGTAACGGTGAACGGCAAGATCGATCGCCGCCAGCTGCCGGAACTGCCTGCCGCCGCTGAAAGCGCGGCGCAGACGGCCAGCGATGCCGGCAGCGACGCGCTGGAAAACACGCTGCTGACCCTGTGCCGCGAGCTGCTGAATAACGCCGCCATCGGGCCGCAGGATGACTTCTTTGCCAGCGGGGGCGATTCGCTGCTGATCACCCAGTGGGTCAGCCGTATCCGCGAAGCGCTCGGCGCCGACCGCGTGCCGTGGGAGGGCAGCCTGCGCCAGGTGTTACAGCAGCCGACGGTGCGCGCGCTGGCGGATTACCTGCGCGAGCAGGGCGCGGCGGACGAAGAGAACAGCGACGGCTACGCCAAAGTGGCCTGCCTCAAGCCGGGCGACGGCGAAGCGGTGTTTATCCTGCACGAAGGCAGCGGCACGGTGCTGCCGTGCCTGTCGCTGGTAGAGGCGCTGAGCGGGCCGGTTTACGCCATCAGCGTCGCCAATACCGATGCCTTCCTCGACCTGCCCGCCGAGGGGCTGATCGCGCGGCTGGCCAGCGATTATCTGGCGGAGATCCGCGCGATAGCGCCGGATGCTCACCTGTTCGGCTACTGCAAAGGCGGCCTGCTGGCCTATGAGATCGCCCGCCAGGCGATGGAAAACCAGACCCCGCTGGCGTCGGTGACGGTGGCGAGCAGCTACCGCATTCCCTACGTCATCGACGACCCGCTGATGATCGACATGGCCATCGTCTGGGCGCTGGGCATTGACGCGCCGTGGCCGCTGGACAGGAGTGAGCTGGAAGCGGTTTATCAGCAGATCCTGCACCGCAACCCGGCGTCTATCACCCCGCAGTGCGTGGCGCGCGTTGCCCGCGAGCAGGGGAAAACCGCCTTCGCCAGCGCCTATGAAGAGGTACAGCAGCGCACGGCGGAGCAGCGCCTCAACGAACTGACCGCCGCCATCGTCGGCAATTCGGGCGACCAGCCCGCGCTGGCGGAGGCCGAGTGGCAGCGCATGTGCGCGGTGTTCCGCCACAGCATTCGCGGCATCTGCTGCTACAAGCCGGGCTTCTTTGCCGGGGAGATGACCTTCGCCTGCCAGCAGGGGGATACCTATCTGCTGCCTGCGCTCCAGCGCGATATGAAATCGTTCTGGGAAGGGGTGTGCATCGACGAAGTGCGCTATGTCGATCTGCAGGGCGACCACTTCAGCTGCATGAGCGCGGAAAACGTTGCTCCGCTGGCGCAGCATCTGGAACAGCAGCGGAGAGCCGTATGAAGCAGATTATTGTGACCGGCGGCCGGGGGGAAGTGGGCCGCGCGGCGGTGGCGCTGCTGCGATCGCTCGATTACCGGGTGACGGTGGTCGGGCGCAGCCCCGGCGGGCTGGAAGCCGACTACCGGCAGTGCGACATCTTTGATGCGCAGGCGCTGGCGGACGTGTGTTCCGGGGCCGATCTGGTGCTCAACGCCGCCGGCCCGTCTTCGCTGATTGGCGCTCGCGTGGCGCGGGCTGCGCTGCTGGCGGGGGCGGGCTACGTGGACGTGGCGGGCGACCCGCCGCTGTGGCGCGAAATCGCCCAGGACGGCAGCCTGCAACACGCGCTGTCGCACCGCGCCTGCGTGCTGGGGGCCGGGTTAACCCCCGGCCTGGCGGCGATGCTGCCGCGCTATGCGCTGGCGCGGCTGGCGCACGTTTCCCACATCACCCTGTACGGCGGCGGCATTGAGCGCTTTACCGCCGTTTCCGCCGCGGATTTTATCGCCAGCCTCAATCCTTACCAGGAGCAGGGCCGGGCAGGCACGGTGATTGCCAACGGGGAAATGCAGCGGGCCACGGCGCAGCAGCGGGTTAAGGTGCCCACCGCCGCCCGGCCGTTTGACGCGCTGCCGTTCCTCAGCTTTGAGCTGGAGCAGCTGGCGGGTGAGTTCGGGCTGGGTAATCTGGCCGCCTACAGCCTGGTGGCCGATGCGCAGATGCTGCTGGCCTGCCAGCAGCAGGATGAGGCGCAGGCGGAGCTGGTGCGGCTGAGCACTGAGCTGACCGCCGCCGAAGGCGAACAGCAGCACTTCTGGCTGCAGGCGCGGGGCATCCAGGCCGGGCAGCCGGTTAACCTGGAGCTGCGCCTGCGCTTTGGCAACAGCTACCGCCTGACCGGCAGCGTGGCGGCGCTGGCGGCGGATGCGCTGCTGCGCCAGCCGGCGAACGGGCTGCAGTGGCTGCCGCAGGTGCTGACGGCGGAACCGCTGCTCAATGCGCTGCACGCGCGCGGCCTGCTGGCGCAGTTTACTGCCAGCGTGCTGCCCGCCGAACAGCCCCAGTTTACCGAGGGGGAGCTATGAGCCGTCCGTTACGCGTGGTGGTCTGCGGCACGCTGTTTGGCCAGGTGTATCTCTCTGCCTTTAACCAGCCGTTCGCCGGGTTCGAACTGGCGGGCATTGTGGCACGCGGCAGCCCGCGATCGCGCGATCTGGCGGCGAAGTACGGCGTGCCGCTTTATCAGCAGGTGGACGATCTGCCGGAGGATATTGATATCGCCTGCGTGGTGATCCGCTCGGCCATCGTCGGCGGCGCGGGCAGCGAGATCGCCCAGGCGCTGTTGCAGCGCGGCATCTCGGTGCTGCAGGAGCATCCGGTTTACCAGAGCGACGTGGCGCAGTGCCTGAAGCTGGCCCGTAAGCACGGCTGCACCTACCACGTGAACACCCACTATCCGCATAGTCCGGCGGTGCGGCGCTTTATTCGCGTGGTACAGCGTGCGCTGGCGGAGCAGCAGGCGCTGTTTATTGAGGCCACCTGCGGAGTGCAGGTGATTTGCAGCCTGCTGGATATTCTGGGCCGCGCCCTGGGACGCTTCGCCCCCTGCGCCTTCGAGGCACCGGGCGGCTGGAGCCCGGCGCTGCGGGGGCAGATGCAGGGCACGCCGCCGTACAGCCCGCTGCGCGGGGTGATTGCCGGGGTGCCGGTTACGCTGAATCTGCAAAATCAGCTCGATCCCGCCGATCCCGATAATCATTTCCACATTATGCACCGCATCAGCGTCGGCCTGCCGGGCGGCAACCTGCTGCTGGCCAGTACCCACGGCCCGCTGCTGTGGCATGCGCAGATGCATATCCCGCGCGAACGTACCGAAACGGGCTGCCGCGAACCGCTGCCGCCGGAGAGTGCACCGTACTACTACCGCACGCCGCTGTACGCGCTGGCTGAAGATAACGGCAACGATCTGGACGGCGTGCTGGCGGAACAGTGGCCGTCGGCGGTGCGCCATGCGCTGCGGGAGTTTGCCGCACGGATGGCCGATCCGCAGCCGCAGCATGCCCAGCAGCTGCTGGCGCTGACCGCCGCCTGGAAGGATCTGATGAGCCAGGTCGGTAATCCGCAGAGCGTCACCTTCGACGCGCCGCCGCCGCTGCCTGCCGCCGCGTGGGCCGCGTTTAATCAGGGCAAGGAGCAAGACGATGACTGAACACCCTTTACGCCTGCTGCGTGCCGGCACCTCCCGGCAGCTGGTCTGCTTCCATCACGCCGGGGGCATGGCCGAGTATTTTCTGCCGTGGCGCGACGGCGTGGCGCAGGAAAGCGCGCTGTACGCCGCCCAGCTTGCAGGCCACGGCGCGCGCATGAATGAAACGCCGCTGACCTGCCTGCATCAGATGGCCGATCGGCTGGCCGACGCCTGCCACTTCCTGCCGCGCCGCCCGACCTTTTTCTTCGGCCACAGCATGGGGGCAGCGCTGGCGTTCGAAGTGGCGCTGCGCCTGCAAAAACAGGGCAGACCGATTGACGGCCTGGCGGTGTCCGGCCGCCTGCCGCCGCACCGCAACAGCGGCAGTGACTATCACCGTCAGAGCGACAGCCATCTGATGGATAAGGTAACCCGGCTTTCCGGCGATGAAATGCCGTCGGGCCAGACCAGCGAGCTGCTGACGCTGCTGATGCCGGTATTCCGTGCCGATTTCCAGGCGATTGAAACCTACAAGCGCCGCTGCGCGGAAAAACTCAGCTGCCCGGTGTTTGCCGCCGTCGGCGAGCGCGACAGCGAAGTCACGGTGGATGAAATGTCGCAGTGGGAAAGGGTGACCGGGCATCGGTTCAACCTGAAAGTGTTCAGCGGCGGTCACTTTTATCTTCAGCACCAGCGCGATGCGCTGCTGGCCTTTTTGAACCGCGAGTGCGCCAGTGCATCCGGTGCCTCAGTGAAGGAATATCATGAAATATAATGCGAATATCGTCAGCCTGTTCGGTCTTTACTGCGCCCAGGGCACGCCGCTCGGCTTTGCCCTGTTTGCCCTGCCGGGGATCCTGCGCGCGCAGGGTGCGGAACTGCGCTTTATCGGCCTGGTCGGTCTGAGCATGCTGCCGTGGGCGTTTAAGTTTATCTGGGCCTCGTGGCTGGAGAACCGCCGTCCGTGGGGCTTCCGTTCGCTGCCCGCCGGGCTGGCGTGGATCCAGCTGTTAAAACTGCTGTCGCTGGCGGCGATCGCCGCGCTGTTCTGGTTCGATCCCGCCGGGCACATTATCGGCCTGGTGGTGATGGTGACGGCGGTAAACCTGTTTTACGCCACTCAGGACGTGGCGGTGGATGCGCTGGCGGTACGTACCTTTGCCGGTAGCCGCCACGTCAACGTCAACGTCGGCCAGGTGGCGGGCTTCAGCCTCGGCATGCTGGTGGGCGGGGTGGTCAGCCTGTACGTCTTTTACCGCACCGGCTGGCAGGGCACGGTACTGCTCTGCCTGCTGATCCAGGTTGTCTGCCATCTGCCGTTCCAGCTCCACCTTGGGCACTTTGCCCGCCAGCCCGCTGAAGCGGAACCGGTCGCGAAGAAGGGCGCCTCACTGCGCTATATCTTCCGCCGCAAACACTGGGGGCCGGTGATCCTCACCGCGCTGCTGTTTAAATCCGCCAGCACCCTCGGCGCCAGCCTGGTGTCGCCGCTGCTGGTGGATATGGGCGTCAGCCTCGACGAGATTGCCCTGATGTCCGGCAGCGTGCTGATCGTCAGCTATATCGCCGGGGCGGTGGCGTCCGGCGTGCTGCACCGCTGGCTGAGCAGTGCACGGCTCACGCTGATCGGCCTGTCGGGCAGCCTGCTGTGCTGGCTGGGAATGGCGGCGTCGTTAACCGTCGACCGCGCCTCCAGCCAGTGGGTCTTCACCTTCTTCGTGCTGGAGGGCTTCTTCTTTAACCTGTGCTGCGTGGCGCTGTTCGCCTGGTTTATGTGCTGGAGCGAAGGGGAGAAAGACGGCTCGGTGGTGCAGCCGGGCACCGATTTCACCCTGCTGCAGTGCTGCGAAGTGCTCGGCAGCAGCACGGCGATGGTGATCGGCGGCACGCTGGCCCACTACCTCGGGTTTGCCAACACCTTCTACGTGGCGGCCCTGTTCGGCGCGGTGATTGCGCTGGTGATTATGCGCTGCTTCCGCCGCGTGCCGGACCGCACGCACGAGGAACCACAGCCGCTGAACGAGGTGGCGCAATGAGCGAGCCGCAAAACGGCAGCGCCTTTCGCTGGCTGATGGCGCTGGTCAGCACCCAGCGCGCGCGGCTGGCGCTGTCGATGAGCCTGGCGGTGTGCTATTCGCTGCTGGCGCTGGTCCCCTACGTGCTGGTATGGCGGCTGGTTGACGGGATGCTCAGCGACCGGGCGCTGACCGCCGGGCAGGTCTGGCAGTGGGTCGGGCTGGCGGCGCTGACGCTGGCGTTGAAAATCGCGCTGCAGCTCACCTCCGGCCTGCTGTCGCATCAGGCGGCCTTCCGGCTGCTGTTCGATCTGCGCCGCCGGGTGATCGAACGGGTCGGCAGGCTGCCGCTCAGCGTCTGCCATCAGCACACCACCGCCCGTCTGAAGAAGATTATCTCCGACGATATTGGCCGCATTGAAACCTTTGTCGCCCATCATCTGCCAGATATGGCGGCGGCGATTATCACCCCGCCCGCCGCCGCGCTGCTGCTGTTTTTCTTTGACTGGCGGCTGGCGCTGGTGGCGCTGATCCCGCTGCCGGTGGCGATCGTTATGCAGTGCTGGATCTTTCGCGGCTTCAGCGGGCGCATCGGCGACTATCACCGCGTGGTGGCGGATCTGCATACCAGCATCACCGACTTTGTGAAAAGCATGCCGCTGGTGAAAACCTTCAATATGACGGTGGACTCCCACCGCCGCTACGCCCGGGCGGTGGATGAGCACTACCGGCTGGTCAGCGGCTGGCTGCGGGATACCCGCACGCCGATGGCGCTGTTCAAAATCAGCATCGATATCGGGCTGCTGTGCCTGATGCCGGTGGGGATCTGGCTGTTTGCCCAGGGGGAGGTGACCCTGGCGACGCTGTTTATGTTCCTGCTGCTTGGCGTGGGGCTGATGGAGCCGCTGTTTAATCTGCTGCAGTTTGCCGGGATGTTCAGCGAGCTGCTGAAGGGGGTGGAAAACATTCGCGACTTCGCCACGATGCCCGTTCAGCAGGAGGGCAAGCAGTGGGCGACGCTGAACCACTACGATATCCGCTTCGAGCAGGTCGGTTTTACCCACGGCAACAGCCAGAAAGCGACGCTGGATAACCTGAGTTTTACCGCTCGTCAGCATCAAATTACCGCTATCGTCGGCCCCAGCGGGGCGGGGAAAACCACCGCGGCGCAGCTGATCCCCCGGCTGTACGAGTACCAGCGCGGCGAGGTGTTCATCGGCGACGTGCCGGTTACCGCCATGCCGCTGGAGCAGCTGATGTCGCTGGTCAGCGTGGTGTTTCAGGATGTCTTTATCTTTGAAGAGACGGTGGAGAACAATATCCGCATGGGCAATACGGCGCTGAGCGAGCAGCAGGTCCAGGCGGCGGCGCGCGCGGCCTGCGCCGATGACTTTATCCGCGCCCTGCCGCAGGGTTATCACACCCCGATACGCCCCGGCATGCTGAGCGGCGGGCAGGCGCAGCGGCTGGCGATTGCCCGTGCCATTGCCAGAAACGCGCCGATCCTTGTCCTCGACGAAGCGACGGCGTTTTCCGACGCACGCAACGAGGCGCTGATCCAGCAGGCGCTGGCGGCGCTGATGCAGGGCAAAACGGTGCTGGTGATTGCTCACCGGCTGAACACCCTGACCGAGGTGGATAAGATCGTGGTGATGGCCGGGGGAACGAAAGTGGCGGAGGGGCCGCATGCTGAACTGCTGACGGCGTGCCCGCTCTATCTGCATATGTGGCAGGCGCACCAGCAGGCCCGGGAATGGCATCTGCCGGTACGGCAGCCGGAGGTGGTACATGAATGATATTTTCAAACTGATGAAACAGGTGGGGAACGCGCTGGACGGGCTGCGCAGGATGGTGCTGCTGACGGTGCTCGATGCGTTTCTCGCCTCGGTGCCTTACGCGCTGCTGTTTTACATCCTGCTCGACATGCTTTCCAGCGCGCCGGATCTGCGCTGGCAGTTTACCCTGGCGGCGGGCTGCCTGCTGTTGATGCTGGTGCGAGTGTTGCTGGCCCGGGTGCTGAACTTTAACCTGTCGCTGATGGGATTTCGCGCCGGATATCAGCTGCGCAAATCGCTGGGTGAGCACCTGCGGCGGCTGCCGATGGGCTTCTTTTACCGTACCGATATGAGCAGCGTGAACAATACGCTGCTGAAGGACATCGATATGAGCGAGAAGATCTTCACCCATCTGTACGCGCCGTTTATCGCCAGCGTTTCCGTGGTGTGCTTCTTCGCGCTCGGCCTGTTGTTTAAGGACTGGCGGATGGGGCTGGCGATGCTGTCGACCCTGCCGCTGGCGGTGGCGGCCTTCCTGCTGACCCGCCGCTACGCGCGCCGCTGGACGACGCAGATGCAGGCGCTGATGTTCCGCCTGAACGACGCGCTGATGGAGTATATCGACGGTATTAAGGAGCTGAAGGCCAGCCGGATGACCGGGCAGGCGTTTGGGCGACTGGATAAGGTGCTGGAGACGACCTGGCGACAGTCACTGACCGCCGAGAAAGCCAGCGCCTGGCCGGTTTACAGCTTTAACCTGCTGGTGGAGTGCGGATTTATCGTGCTGCTGGCGGCGGTCAGCTGGGCCTGGCTGGGGCAGACGCTGCCGCTGGCGGAGGTGCTGATGTTTCTGATCGCCGCCGTGCGCTTCTTCCGCCCGCTGCTGAATATTTCGATGTTCCTCGCCGAGCTGAACTACTTTGGCCTGGCCGCCGGGCGCATTGCGAAGGTGTTCGACCTGCCGGTGCTGCCGCAGGGCAGTGAGATGCGCGACCCTGACCGGCTGCGCATCCGGCTGGAGAACGTCAGCTTTGCCTATCCCGATAAACCGCGCCTGTTCGAACGGCTGAATCTGACCATTGAGGCGCAGCAGGTGACCGCGCTGGTCGGGCCGTCCGGCTCGGGGAAATCAACCCTCGCGTCGCTGATTGCCCGCTTCTGGGCGCTGGAAGGGGGTACCATCTGGGTTGGCAGCGAGCCGCAGCGGATTGATACGGCGAAGATGGATGCCGGCCACTGGCAGTCGTATATCAGCGTGGTGTTTCAGCAGAGCTACGTGCTGAATGACACTATCGCCAATAACCTGCGGGTGGCGCAGCCGGATGCGGATATGCAGGCGCTGCGCCGGGTGTGCGAAGCCGCGCGGCTGCTGCCGCTGATCGACAGTTTGCCCGACGGGATGGATACGCTGGTGGGGGCGGGCGGGGTGCATCTTTCCGGCGGCGAGCTACAGCGGCTGTCGATTGCCCGCGCGCTGCTGAAGGATGCGCCGCTGATTATTCTGGATGAGGCCAGCGCCTCGCTGGATCCGGAAAACGAGCGCGATATCCAGCTGGCGATGCAGTCGCTGACCGCCGGGAAGACGGTGCTGGTGATCGCCCATAAGCTCTCTTCGGTGCGGTATGCCGACCGGATTGTGGTGATGGATGAGGGGCAGATTGTGGAGCAGGGGGATCATCAGCAGTTGATGGCGGCGGAGGGGCTGTATGCAGAGATGTGGGGGTTGCAGCAGCAGGCGATGAGCTGGCGGCCTGGGGCTGCTGTTGCATAGCTAGCTGGTCGGATCGTTGGCAAGTTGGCTGGGCGATCGGGGGCCAGGCCGGTGATGGCTGTGCGAAGGTCGCCCGGGCGATTGGTGTCCGGGCCGGGGATGGCTGTGCGAAGGTCGCCGGGGAGATTCGGGTCCGGTCCGGGGGGAGATTGCGCACGCCGGACCGGCAAAGCCCGCCTCCCTGCGGGCCTCGGAACGCGCCGTCCGTGGCGCGTTACGCCCGGCTTAGCGCATTCTCCCCCCGTCCCTTTGATATCGGAGCTGGCTGTGCGAAGTTCGGCTGTGCGATCGGGGGCCGGGGATGGCTGTGCGAAGGTCGTCGGGGAGATTCGAGTTCGGGCCGGGGGGAGACTGCGCACGCCGGACCGGCAAAACCCGCCTCCCTGCGGGCCTCGGAACGCGCCGTCCGTGGCGCGTTACGCCCGGCTTAGCGCATTCTCCCCCCGTCCCTTTGATAGCGGAGCTGGCTGTGCGAAGTTCGGCTGTGCGATCGGGGGCCCGGGGATGCCTGTGCGAAGGTCGCCGGGGAGATTCGGGTCCGGGCCGGGGGGAGACTGCGCACGCCGGACCGGCAAAACCCGCCTCCCTGCGGGCCTCGGAACGCGCCGTCCGTGGCGCGTTACGCCCGGCTTAGCGCATTCTCCCCCCGTCCCTTTGATAGCGGAGATGGCTGTGGGAAGTTCAGTTTAGCGATTGGTTTCAAGGCGCTTGAGTTGTTGGTTGGTGCCTTTGAAATCGAGGTTGTGTGTTACACATCTACATCACTGGGATTTACGGTTGAGTCGCTTTTAATCAGCGACACAGAAGTTGATAAGGGAAGGCGTTGGGGCGGCTGGATGCAGACTCACGGCCAGGGATGGCCGTGAGTCAGGCTATAGGGACATACTTGCGCCGGTGCAGTAAGCTTCCCCAACGCCTTCAACCGGGCGCGAATCTAAACGCGACGTAATTCAGCCTCAGCGACTTCATCGGTCATGCAATCCAGGTGCGATCGAGGGGCGGGGCGGGGCGGGGATGGCTGTGCGAAGCTCGCCCGGGCGCTCCGGGGCCGGGCCGGGGGGCGACTGCGCACACCGGACCGGCAAAACCTGCATCCCTGCGGGCCTCGGAACGCGCCGTCCGTGGCGCGTTACGCCCGGCTTAGCGCAGTTTCCCCCCGTCCCTTTGATAGCTGAGATGGCTGCTGGAAAGTCGGTTCTGCTATCGGGCATTGGGTTCATTAATTGTTGGCTGGTCGTCTATGCGATCGGGGTTCGGGTCAGGGGTGATGGCGCACACCGGACCGGCAAAACCCGCCTCCCTGCGGGCTTCGGAACGCGCCGTCCGTGGCGCGTTACGTCCGGCTTAGCGCATTCTCCCCCCGTCCCTTTGATATCAGAGTTGCCTGCGTGAAGTTCAGTTTAGCGATCGGTTTCAAGGCGCTTGAGTTGTTGGATGGTGCCTTTGAAATCGAGGTTGTCTGTTGCACATTTACATCACTGGGATTTACGGTTGAATCGCTTTTAATAAGCGACACAGAAGTCGGTAAGGGAAGGCGTTGGGGCGGCTGGATGCAGACTCACGGCCAGGGATGGCCGTGCGTCAGGCTATAGGGACATACTCGCGCCGGTGCAGTAAGCTTCCCCAACGCCTTCAACCGGGCGCGAATCTAAACGCGACGTAATTCAGCCCCAGCGACTTCATCGGTCATGCAATCCAGGTGCGATTGGGGTCCGGGCCAGGTCGGTGATAGCTATGCGAAGGTCGCCCGGGCGATCGGGGTCCGGGCCGGAGGGAGACTGCGCACGCCGGACCGGCAAAACCCGCCTCCCTGCGGGCCTCGGAACGCGCCATCCGTGGCGCGTTACGCCCGGCTTAGCGCATTCTCCCCCCGGCCCTTTGATATCAGAGTTGCCTGCGTGAAGTTCAGTTTAGCGATCGGTTTCAAGGCGCTTGAGCTGTTGGTTGGTGCCTTTGAAATCGAGGTTGTCTGTTACACATCTACATCACTGGGATTTACGGTTGAGTCGCTTTTAATCAGCGACACAGAAGTTGGTAAGGGAAGGCGTTGGGGCGGCTGGATGCAGACTCACGGCCAGGGATGGCCGTGCGTCAGGCTATAGGGACATACTTGCGCCGGTGCAGTAAGCTTCCCCAACGCCTTCAACCGGGCGCGAATCTAAACGCGACGTAATTCAGCCCCAGCGACTTCATCGGTCATGCAATCCAGGTGCGATTGGGGTCCGGGCCAGGTCGGTGATAGCTATGCGAAGGTCGCCCGGGCGATCGGGGTCCGGGCCGGAGGGAGACTGCGCACGCCGGACCGGCAAAACCCGCCTCCCTGCGGGCCTCGGAACGCGCCATCCGTGGCGCGTTACGCCCGGCTTAGCGCAGTTTCCCCCCGTCCCTTTGATAGCTGAGATGGCTGCTGGAAAGTCGGTTCTGCTATCGGGCATTGGGTTCATTAATTGTTGGCTGGTCGTCTATGCGATCGGGGTTCGGGTCAGGGGTGATGGCGCACACCGGACCGGCAAAACCCGCCTCCCTGCGGGCTTCGGAACGCGCCGTCCGTGGCGCGTTACGTCCGGCTTAGCGCATTCTCCCCCCGTCCCTTTTATATCAGAGTTGCCTGCGTGAAGTTCAGTTTAGCGATCGGTTTCAAGGCGCTTGAGTTGTTGGATGGTGCCTTTGAAATCGAGGTTGTCTGTTGCACATTTACATCACTGGGATTTACGGTTGAATCGCTTTTAATCAGCGACACAGAAGTCGGTAAGGGAAGGCGTTGGGGCGGCTGGATGCAGACTCACGGCCAGGGATGGCCGTGCGTCAGGCTATAGGGACATACTCGCGCCGGTGCAGTAAGCCGCCCCAACGCCTTCAACCGGGCGCGAATCTAAACGCGACTTAATTTAGCCTTAGCGACTTCATCGGTCAGGCAATTCATGTGCGATCGGGCGGGGCCGATCCGGGATGGCCGTGCGTCAGGCTATAGGGACATACTTGTGCCGGTGCAGTAAGCCGCCCCAACGCCCTCCCGCTACTGGGAACTTGAAGCGAAATTCACAGATGGCTCTCGTTAACCGGCCAGTTCAGGGCTATATAATCATTCATACCTGTTCGTTCAACGTGCGGTATCCGCCGGTCGCCGACTTTAAATGAGGGACATGATGACAAACGCAGAACTGAATCAACGACGCCAGCAGGCCACTCCCCGGGGCATCGGGGTGATGTGCGATTTCTTTGCCGAGCGGGCGGAGAATGCCACGCTGTGGGACGTGGAAGGCCGTGAATACATTGATTTTGCCGCCGGAATTGCGGTGCTGAATACCGGGCATCGTCATGCAAAAATTATTGAGGCCGTCACCCGCCAGCTGACGCAGTTTACCCATACCGCCTATCAGATTGTCCCCTATGAAAGCTACGTCTCGCTGGCGGAAAAAATTAACCAGCGCGTGCCGATTGCCGGGCCGTGCAAAACGGCCTTCTTCTCAACGGGCGCGGAGGCGGTGGAAAACGCGGTGAAGATCGCCCGCGCCTTCACTGGTCGCCCCGGGGTGATTGCCTTTGGCGGCGCGTTCCACGGTCGTACCTTTATGACCCTGGCGCTGACCGGCAAGGTGGCCCCCTACAAGCTGGGCTTCGGGCCGTTCCCCGGCCAGGTCTTCCACGCCCGTTACCCCAACGCGCTGCACGGGGTGTCGACGGAGGATGCGCTTGCCAGCCTGGAAACGCTTTTTAAAACCGACATCGACCCGAACCAGGTGGCGGCCATTATTCTGGAGCCGGTGCAGGGGGAAGGGGGCTTTTACATCGCGCCCGGCGATTTTATGCGGGCGCTGCGCGAGCTGTGCGATCGGCACGGTATTCTGATGATTGCCGATGAGGTGCAGGCCGGTTTTGCCCGCACCGGCAAACTGTTTGCGATGGAACATTATCCGCAGGTGGAAGCGGATCTGCTGACGATGGCGAAAAGCCTTGCGGGTGGCCTGCCGCTGTCGGCGGTGGCCGGTAAGGCCGCGGTGATGGATGCGCCCGCGCCGGGTGGACTGGGCGGGACCTATGCGGGCAATCCGCTGGCGCTGGCCGCCGCGCATGCGGTGCTGGACATTATCGACGATGAAGGGCTGTGCGAGCGCGCGCGCCGCCTCGGCAGCGAACTGGCCGAGCGGCTCAACACCCTGAAAGCGGAATGCGCGGCGATTGCGGAGGTCCGCGCGCTGGGGTCGATGGTCGCCGTTGAGCTGAACGACCCGGCCACCGGCAGGCCGTCGCCGGAGCTGACCCGCCGGGTACAGCAGCACGCGCTGGAAAACGGTCTGCTGCTGCTCTCCTGCGGCACTAACGGCAACGTTATCCGCTTTCTTTATCCGCTAACCATCCCGGAAGCCCAGTTCCACCGGGCGCTGACGATCCTGAGTGCCGCGCTGAAAGCTCTCTGAGCGGCGATCCTGCTGAAAAAGGCCTGCATAATGCAGGCTTTTTACGTTACTGGCCGTTAAACGGCTGTGGCAGCACTAAAAACCCGACTCCTGAAGATGACGGGCTTTCAATCCGTTGTTTATCGCCAATTTTCTATTGTTCCTCTCAGAATGTAAGGAAAAGGCTATTAAATATATAGGGTGTTTCAAGTGTGACCCGCTCAAACGCACGTATAGAGTAGCCAGAGAATAACAACAGGAGTAGAGCCATGAGCAATTCGACCGATCAAGAAGCAAACGACGCAAAGCCGATTGTTGAAGCAGACAGAGAAGTACCGGCCGGAAAATGCCCTTTCCATGCGGGTAAAACCAACCAGGCCTCCGGCGGCGGCACGGGAAATCGCGACTGGTGGCCTAACCAGCTGCGCGTTGACCTGCTGAACCAGCACTCCTCCCGATCCAATCCGTTAGATGAATCTTTTGATTACCGCAAAGAATTCGCCAAACTCGACTATTCCGCTCTGAAAGGCGATCTGAAAGCGCTGCTGACCGATTCACAGTCCTGGTGGCCTGCCGACTGGGGCAGCTACATCGGGCTGTTTATTCGTATGGCGTGGCACAGCGCGGGAACCTACCGTTCGGTTGACGGACGCGGCGGTTCCGGCCGCGGCCAGCAGCGCTTTGCGCCGCTCAACTCCTGGCCTGATAACGTCAGCCTGGATAAAGCACGTCGGCTGCTCTGGCCGGTGAAGCAAAAATACGGTCAGAAAATCTCCTGGGCCGACCTCTATATTCTTGCCGGTAACGTGGCGCTGGAAAACTCCGGCTTCCGCACCTTCGGCTTTGGCGCCGGGCGTGAAGACGTCTGGGAGCCGGACCTGGATGTGAACTGGGGCGATGAAAAAAACTGGCTTGAGCACCGCCACCCGGAAGCGCTGGCGCAGTCGCCGCTGGGCGCCACGGAAATGGGGCTGATATACGTTAACCCGGAAGGCCCGGAACACAGCGGTGACCCGGCTTCGGCCGCACCCGCCATCCGCGCCACCTTTGGCAACATGGGCATGAATGACGAAGAGATCGTCGCGCTGATTGCCGGTGGTCATACCCTGGGGAAAACGCACGGGGCGGCACCGGCCAGCCACGTCGGCACCGATCCGGAAGCCTCGCCGATTGAAGCTCAGGGCCTGGGCTGGGCCAGCAGCTACGGCAGCGGATCCGGCGCGCATGCCATCACCTCCGGTCTGGAAGTGACCTGGTCGCAGACGCCAACCCAGTGGAGCAACTACTTCTTCGAGAACCTGTTCAAGTACGAGTGGGTGCAGACCCGCAGCCCGGCGGGGGCGATTCAGTTCGAAGCCAGCAACGCGGCGGACGTGATCCCGGACGCCTTCGATTCCGCGAAGAAGCACAAGCCGACCATGCTGGTCACCGATCTGACCCTGCGCTTTGACCCTCAGTTCGAAGCAATTTCCCGCCGCTTCCTCAACGATCCGCAGGCGTTTAATGAGGCCTTCGCCCGCGCCTGGTACAAGCTGACCCACCGCGATATGGGGCCAAAAGCCCGCTACATCGGTCCGGAAGTGCCAAAAGAGGATCTGATCTGGCAGGATCCGCTGCCGCAGCCGGTGTATCACCCAACGGTGAGTGATATCGCCGTGCTGAAAGAGAAAATTAAGGCATCCGGCCTGACGATCGGCGAGCTGGTTTCGGTGGCGTGGGCCTCGGCCTCGACCTTCCGCGGCGGCGATAAGCGCGGCGGTGCCAATGGGGCAAGGCTGGCCTTACTGCCGCAGCGCGAGTGGGAGGTCAACGCCGTTGCCGCCCGCGTGCTGCCAACGCTGGAAGGGATCCAGCAGTCGGTGCAAAAAGCCTCGCTGGCGGATGTCATCGTGCTGGCCGGATCGGTGGGCGTGGAGCTGGCGGCGAAGGCGGCCGGTGTGGACATCGAGGTGCCGTTTACCCCGGGCCGCGTGGATGCACGCCAGGATCAGACCGATGTTGATTCGTTCGAATGGCTGAAGCCGCTGGCCGATGGTTTCCGCAACTATCGCGGGAACAGTAGTGCTGGCTCCACCGAGAACCTGCTGATCGATAAGGCCCAGCAGCTGACGCTGACCGTGCCGGAACTGACGGTGCTGGTGGGCGGTCTGCGTGCGCTGGGGGCGAACTACGACGGCAGCCAGCACGGCGTGTTCAGCAGCCGCACCGGCGAACTGAACGCCGACTTCTTCGTTAATCTGCTGGATATGCGCACCGAGTGGAAAGCGACAGACGCCAGCGCCGAGCGGTTTGAAGGGCGCGATCGTCAGAGCGGGGCAGTGAAGTTTACCGCCACCCGTGCCGATCTGGTGTTTGGTTCCAACGCCGTGCTGCGCGCCTCGGCGGAGGTGTACGCCAGTGAGGATGCCAAAGAGAAGTTTGTGAAGGACTTTGTCGCCGCCTGGACCCGGGTGATGAATCTGGACCGCTTCGATATCTGACCGGCTTCTCCCCGGTGATATCCGCCGGGGAGACGAACATACTGCCACCAAGCCTGCCGGGTGTTCCTTCGCAGGCGCAGTGGCTATCGCTAAGTAAGTTACAGTGCTTTCTGCGGCTGGTTCGCCGTCACCTTTCCGGCTGCTGATAGCACTGCCGAAACCGGTTCAATCTTCAGCGCAAAGGTCAGCAGCGCATAGATCCCGCCGCCGGTCACCATCGACACAATCACCCCGATATTCGCCGTAGCAAACACGCTGTGGCGGGCCTCATCCGTCAGTAAAAAGCCGACGATATGCGCGATATACGGATCGCTGGAGGTAATGGTCCCCAGCCCGACCAGCGTGGCGATAAACAGTGCCAGCAGCGCCGTCCAGCGCCCTCCAATCCCGCCGGAACCGGGTTTACGGGTGGCGGTGATATCCCAGCCGCTTCGCTTCTGGCGTATAAAGTCGATCAGCTGGATAGCGCCGGCGGAGCCGATGACCACCGAGATCGATGCCAGGAACGACTGAAAGGTCGACAGGAACGAATCGGAAATAAACATCAGGTAAAACGCGCCAAAGCCGATGATCAGCGCATTCAGCACGGTGGTCGCCGCGCGGCTGACCGGCAGGCCGAGCGCCAGCAGCGCCAGTCCGGAGCTGTAGATGCCGGTAATCGCCGCCGACAGCAGGGAGATAATAATCACCACGGAGAACGGTACGTAGAACCACATCGGCAGCAGATCGGTCAGCGAGGAAATCGGTGCCTGCGCCGCCGCCGCGCTCAGGTCGGGGTTGCTGTCTGCCAGCAGGGTGCCGAGGATCAGCAGGATACTGACCGGGAAGGAGATACCCGCGGTGGTCCAGAAAATCACCTTTGAGGCCGGGGTTTTCGTGGGCAGGTAGCGGGCAAAATCGCCGCCGTAGTTCAGAAAGCCCAGCCCGACCATGGTCATCGCCATCACCGCGCCGCCAATCCAGGTCAGCAGGCTGCCCTGATGGGCGCTGACGCCCACGCGATCCCAGTGAATATGCGGCAGGATCAGGAAAATAAAGATAATGCTCATAAAGCCGGTCAGCCAGGCAATGTACTTTTCCACCTTCATAATCAGCTGATGGCCGTAGACGGCCACCGACATGGTCAGCGCCAGGCTGAGAATAAACCAGCCGAGAATGCAGCTCAGCGTCGGTTTGCCGTCGGCCAGCGCGAAGGCGGCGGGCCAGAGTTTGGCAAACAGCGCCGCGCCGGAGGTGGAGGCCAGGGTGATCAGGGTGATCTTCCAGCCCATATTCGAAATATAGGCGAACAGCGTCGGGAACTTGTTGCCGTGATAGCCAAAGCACAGGCGGGTCTGCGTCAGCGTCGGCAGGCCGGTGCGCGGGCCGCCAACGGCCAGGATGCCCACCAGAAAGCAGGAGATCAGATAGCCGACGATGCCGGCGCTGATCGACTGCCAGACGTTAAGGCCGAGGGAATAAACGTAAATCCCGTAGGCGATGCCGAGGATTGAGACGTTCCAGGAAAACCAGACCGGGAACAGCCCGGACGGCGAGCCATAGCGTTCAGACTGCGGAACGGCATTCACGCCGTTGGCTTCAACTTTTAACCCACCGGAGGCGGGCTGCTGCGTAGCGTTTGTCATCGGATAAGCCTTATCAAGAGGTTCAGTCGTTATAAATGGCGGTTTCTAAAGCGAGCCGGAACATATTGTCTAACGCGGTTTGTTGTTGTTCCTCAGCGGGTTCTTCGCCGGTATTGCTGTTAATGCAGGCGGTCAGCAGGCTTAACGCTCTGGCGCGATACTGCGCGGCGAGCGTGTACAGCGCCGACGTCTCCATCTCCACGGCCAGGATGTTCATTTTGCGCAGCGCGGGCAGCATGGCGTCGGGTTTGTCGTACAGCAGGTCGTTGGTGAAGGTGTTGCCGAACTGAGTGGGGATCTGCCTATCCTGCGCCACCGTCCAGCAGTGGCGCAGCAGATCGAAGTCCGCCACGGCGGCGTAGTCGTAGCCGGCGAAGCGGTCGCGGTTGACCGAGGAGGAGGTGCCCGCCCCGGTCGCCACGATCACCTTACGCATATCCACGCCGTCATCCACCGCACCGCAGGTGCCCACGCGGATCAGCGTGTTCACCCCGAAGCCGTTGATCAGCTCGTGGGCATAGATAGAAACGGAAGGGATCCCCATGCCGTGGGCCATCACGGAGAGGCGCTTTCCCTTGTAGAAGCCGGTATAGCCAAACATATTGCGGGTATCGCAGACGCGCCGGGCATCGGTCAGCCAGGTTTCGGCAATGCGCTGCGCGCGCAGCGGATCGCCGGGCATGATTACGGTATCGGCGAAGTCGCCGGGCTGGGCATTTATGTGGGGTGTCATCGGAGTGCTCCTGCTGGATTCAGGCCCTGATGGTAGAAAGCCCGGCGCGGCGTGAAAAAGGCAAATGTCCGGCCCTGGCCGACGGGGATCACAAAATTCATTTATTTGCCGTTCTGCACGGGGCGGGATCGGTAGAAAACGCGGCGGGCGGGCCTGAGGAGTGCGAAAATAAGCGCCGGGCAGCGTATTGACAAGGGTTCAGGAGGGCGGCTAGTCTCAGCCACTTTTTGCCGCTGAGATCGCGATATTATGACAATTATTCAGCAGTTTGCGCAGCGCGGGCATCAGATCCTGCGTGATGCGGTTAATGCGGTACCGCTGAAAAGCAAAGCGATCGGCGCCGGTGAGTTTATTTTGCGCCAGGGGGAAGAGATTACCGCCCTGTACTGGATCGCCCTGGGTGAATACACCATGCATTACAGCGCGGGCAACGGTAAGGCCTTCAGCCTCGGGCAGCGCTTCGTCAGCGATACCATTATCGGCGAGATTGAATACCTGACCCAGACCCCCAGCCAGTTCTCCGTGGTGGCCCACGAAGCGATGACGGTTAAGGTGATCCCGCGCGCGATGATGGACGCACTGTTAACCCGTCATGCCGAGGTCGGCGTCTGGCTCAGCCAGCTGCTGTCGAACAGCTATCAGCGCGGCATGGCGAAAACCATGGAGCGTTTTCTCCAGCCGCTGGTGTTGAATATCGTGGCGGATCTGTATGAACGCCATCAGCAGAACAAACCGCTGGTTGATTTCTCGCAGGTTTACCGGGAAGCCGAGCGATTTGGCTGCTCCGAGCGCACCTACCGCCGCGCGCTGCATCAGCTGGTGGACGAAAAGTATCTGGTGAAGGTCGCCAGCGAGTATGTCATTTGCGATATCGAGAGATTCCGCCAACTGCTCCTGCTTGCGTGAAGTCATACAGCCCGCGGCGCCGTCGGATGCCGGGTTCGCCGTCAACCCGGGTCGGATTAACCCTGGGGGTATTTCTTTACATTTTGTGAAAACCGTTTTGCCCCGATGTGAATGAATTCTAATTTAATCAGCCTGTTAATTACTTTCATCCTTTCGCCCCTGACATCAGGGGCGATGAAAATGGATTTTCTGCGGCGTTCTCAGGCATTGCTTCCGTGTAGTATGGCTAATAGATAAGGCATAACAAGACCTTATCAGTCCGGCAGCCGTTCCCCGGCTGCCCTTTTAGCGAAAGCAACAGGAAGCTTTATGAGCGAACAAGGAAAACAGGGCGTCCCCCCAAGGCGTCGCTTTTTGCAGCAAACTCTCGCCCTTATCCCGCTGGCCGCCGCCGGCAGCAGCGGTCTGGTGTCACTCAACGGCCTGGCGGCATCCGAAAAGTCACAGGGCGTCAGTGCCGATTACGTGCCGACCTTTTTCAACAGTGAAGAGTGGCCGTTTGTGCTGGCCGTCTGCGATCGCCTGATCCCGGCGGATGAGTATGGCCCGGGCGCCGTCAGTGAAGGCGTGCCGGTATTTATCGACCGGCAGATGGAGCTGCCCTACGGATACGGTCATCTGTGGTATATGCACGCCCCCTTCGGCAGTGCACAACCCGAGCTGGGCTATCAGTCAGCGCTGGTACCGCGTGAGACCTGGCGACGGGGCATCAAGGCCGTTAACGCCCGGTGCCAGAAAACGTTCCACAAAACCTTTGCCGAACTCAACGCTCAGCAGCAGGATGACATTTTGCGCCGGCTTGAAAGTGGCGAGCTGAGTTTTGATGACGTGCCGGGCAGCCTGTTCTTCACGCAAATGCTGGAGAACTGCAAGGAGGGCTATCTGGCCGACCCGCTGCACGGCGGCAATCAGACGCTGGCCTCGTGGAAGATGATTGGCTTCCCCGGCGCGCGCGCCGACTACCCGCAGGTGATGGATAACCCGAACCGGCCGTATCCGCTTGGCCCGGTCAGTATTTCAGGGAAGAGGAGCGTGTAGCCATGGCGATAAAAAAAGAGCCTGTGGATATTGTTATCGTCGGATTCGGCTGGACCGGGTCGCTGATGGCAAAAGAACTGGCGGACACCGGCCTGAAAATTCTGGCGCTGGAGCGGGGTGAAGCGCGGGATACCTGGCCTGATTTTGCCTATCCGCGAATTACCGACGAGCTGACCTACGGTATTCGCCTCAAGCTGTTCCAGGATCCGGCGAAAGAGACGGTGACCGTTCGCCATACCTCGTCGCAAACGGCATTGCCCTACCGCCGTTTCGGGTCTTTTTTGCCCGGCAACGGCGTGGGCGGCGCGGGCGTGCACTGGAACGGCATGCTGTGGCGTCCGCTGCATGCGGATTTAAAAATGCGCAGCACGGTGATTGAGAAGTACGGGGCGGATTTTATCCCTGCGGATATGACCGTGCAGGATTACCCGTTCAGCTATGACGAGATGGAGCCGTTTTTCGACAAGTTTGAAAAAATCTGCGGTACGGCGGGCCAGGCCGGTAACCTGAACGGGACGCGTATTGAGGGCGGGAATCCCTTCGAATGCGCGCGGCGCAACCCGTATCCCACCAAACCGCTCAAGCAGCAGTATTCGGGCATGCTGTTCAGCAAAGCCGCTAAAGAACTGGGCTATCATCCGTTTCCGGTTCCCGCGGCCAACTGTAGCGAACCCTGGACGAACCCCTACGGCGTGCAGCTCGGCGTGTGTAACTACTGTGGTTTCTGTGAAAGATACGGCTGCTTTACCTACGCGAAAGCCTCGCCGCAGTCGTGCGTTCATCCGGCCCTGAAGGCGTACAGCAACATCGAGGTGCGAACGCAGTCGCAGGTGCTGCGGGTGAATACCGACGCCAGCGGCAGAAAAGCCACCGGCGTGACCTACGTGGATGCCAGCGGCCAGGAAGTTGAGCAGCCGGCCGATCTCGTGGTGCTGAGCGCCTTCCAGCTGCATAACGTGCGCCTGCTGCTGCTGTCGAAAATCGGCAAGCCCTACGATCCGGTCAGCGGTGAAGGCGTGGTGGGACGGAACTATGCCTATCAGATGAACGGCGGGATCTCGCTGTTTTTCAATAAAGAGACGTTCTTCAACCCGTTTGCCGCCACCGGCACCACCGGGATGTTTATCGACGAATTCAACGCCGAAAACTTCGACCATTCCGCTCTGGGCTTTATCGGGGGATCGACGATTTCTGCGACGATCACCGGCGGGCGCCCCATCCAGCAAATGACCACTCCACGCGATGCACCTTCGTGGGGGACTGGCTGGAAAAAAGCCATCAAAGAGAGCTACCTGCATACGATGAACGTCAGTGCGTCCGGCTCGGTGATGCCCTACAGGCAGTGCTATCTCGACCTCGATCCCACTTACAGGGATCTGCACGGGCAGCCGCTGCTGCGCATGACCTTCGACTGGCAGGCAAACGAGCTGAAAATGACCCATTTCATCGGCGGCAAGGCGGAGGGCATCGTCCGGCAAATCAACCCCGACCGCTACGACATGGGCTTTATGGGGAAGGATGCGCACTATGATGTTCGCCCGTATCAGTCCACGCACACTACCGGCGGGGCGGTGATGGGCGATAACCCGAAAACCAGCGTGGTCAACAAATACCTGCAAAGCTGGGACGTACCGAACGTCTTTGTACTGGGCGCCTGCTGTTTCCCGCAGAATCAGGCCTACAACCCGACGGGGATCGTCGGTGCCACCGCGCTGTTTGCCGCCGAGGCAATCCGCACGCAGTATCTGGCAAATCCTGGACCGCTGGTTCAGGTCTGACAGGGAGGAATGCAGATGAAGATTCAAGGAACCATGCGGCTTTCTCTGCTGGCGCTGGCGTTAATTTCGGCCCAGGCCAGCAGTCAGCCTACCGGTGAAGGGCAGGAGCTGGTGGCGGCAGGGGACTGTATCGCCTGCCACACGAAGCCGGGCGGCAAGCCCTTTGCGGGCGGGCTGAAAATGTCGACCCCGGTAGGGGATATCTATTCCACGAATATTACGCCGGACAGGCAGACCGGCATAGGGAACTACAGCTATGAGGATTTTGCGAAAGCCCTGCGCAGGGGCGTGGCGAAAGACGGGCATAACCTGTATCCGGCGATGCCCTACACCTCGTTTTCAAAGATCTCCGATGAGGATATCCGCTTGCTGTATGACTACTTCATGCACCAGGTGGCCCCGGTAAGCCAGCGGAATCAGGACACGGATATTACGTGGCCGCTGAATATGCGCTGGCCGCTGTCGGTGTGGAATCTGCTGTTCCACGACGGGGACGTTTACCGGGCCGACGGGGGCCAGAGTGCGCAGTGGAATCGCGGGGCATATCTGGTACAGGGGCTGGGCCACTGCGGATCCTGCCATACGCCGCGCGGTATAGGCTTTGAGGAAAAGGCGCTCGATCAGCACGACGGCGCGTTTCTGACCGGGGGAACGCTGGAGGGCTGGCACGCGCCGGATCTGACCGGCAATGTTCGGGTCGGCCTGGGGCGTTGGTCAGAGCAGGATATTGCCGCGTTTCTGAAAACCGGGCACACCCGCAGCAGCGCGGCGTTCGGCCTGATGAGCGAGGTGGTGACCCGCAGCACCCAGCATATGAGCGAACCGGATCTGCAGGCGGTGGCGGTGTATCTTAAGTCGCTGGCATCCTCCGATCCGCAGGCGGCTGCGCCGAAAGCGGATACCACCACCGCAGACGCCCTGATCCGGGGAGAGGTAAGCCGCCCGGGCGCGCAGGCGTATATGGATAACTGTGCTGCCTGCCATCGCCTTGATGGCCAGGGCTATGCCGCGACCTTCCCGGCGCTGGCGCATAATCCGGTGGTGCTAAGCGAGGATCCATCATCGTTGATTAGCATGGTGCTGCTCGGCGGGAAAACGCCGGTGACGAAGAGGGCGATAACTGGCCTGACGATGCCCGGCTTTGCGTGGCGGCTGGACGATCGGCAGGTATCGGATCTGCTGAGCTTCGTGCGTAGCGGATGGGGCAACAATGCGCCTGCCGTCAGCAGCGGGGAGGTGAAGGCCGTTCGTGAAAAGCTGCCGCAGCCCGCTGAAGGGGGCAGGGTAGAAGGGCAGTAGCGCCGGACGGGCTACTCCCGCTGACGGCGGAAGCGGCCCGTATCTGACGACGTTACTCGTTGCCCCACTGATTGAGGAAGTTGGCGATGTCGTCAATGCGCTCCGCCTTGATGCCGGCTTCAGCGGCCATCTCAGCCTGCGCTTCCTCGCTGATCTCTTCATTATTCGTCAGGCGGGTAAGCAGCAGCTGGAAGTAATGCGCCAGAGGATCCAGCTCTGCCTCGCTCACCTTCAGCGCGGTTTCCTCGGAATATTCTTCAGCGATGTCATAGTATTTCAGAGGGATGTTATTGCTCATTGTTTGCTCCGGGTTTTGGCACCGTTGCCCGCTGCGCACTGCACTGCTGGCCCGGTGAACTTCATTCTCGTGACGTATTCTGTGACTGACCTGGCGTTGAGCCTCAGGCGGGTCAGATCTTAAGCAGTTTTACCGTGGCATCCACGTCAATTTCATCTTCGGAGAAGATGAGCGTGGTTCCCTGGAAAGTGGTGATCGCCAGTTTCTTCATTGAGCGCACTTCATCCGGATTTGCGGTGGCTTTCGGCTTGATGCTGCTCATCAGCGCCCCCACGGACAGCACTACGTGTTCTTTATCAATGCGCGTTTCGACAGGCACTTCTTCACTGTAAACCAGATAAGATTTGATCGAGGTGAGCTTGAGGCGCTCCCCGGCGATAAAGATGTATTTGCTCTCCGGAGCGACTTTCACACTGTAGGCGGATAACCCTTTGTTATTGGTGGTCGGTTCGAAGGTCACCGCCGCGTCTTTCTTGATCAGATCAGGGTTGGCGACCTTAATCACATGAAAATAACGGTTATCCCCGTTTTCATCTTTGATAAATCCAAAACCCTTGTCTTTAAACCAGGTTGTGATCGTTCCGTTCATCGCCATTCTCGCCTACTTAATCGTTTATCTACTCGGTTTTTGCAGCGCGCAGTGTAAAACACAATCCCCGCGCAAACCACGCCTTTGGTGATAAGTCTGGATGATAAATTTCTTCCGTGCCAGGGATAAGCAGGAGAGGGGCCACGAACAGCATGACGCGCGCAGCAGATTCGTCACCCGGCTTAAAATTGGGTATCATCCGCAGCCACTTTCCAACCGGGTTGCCTGATGTCTGAGATTATCGATACCTTTATAGCGCCACCCTGCCACGACAGGATTGAGGCGCTCTATCAGGATGAGCATCTGGTGTTAATCAATAAACCCGCCGGGCTGCTCAGCCTGTCGGGCAAAAATCCGCAAAATCTTGATTCGGTCCATCACCGGCTGGTGCAGATCTTTCCCGGCTGTACGCTGGTTCACCGCCTTGATTTTGGCACTTCCGGGCTGATGGTGGTTGCCCGGAACAAAGCCGTTAATGCCGCACTGTGCCAGCAGTTCAGCCAGCGGTCGGTGAGCAAAATGTACAGCGCGTTACTCTGTGGGCATGTGGCTCTGGACGAAGGGGTGATTGATGCGGCTATCGCGAAAGATCCGGCGCTGTTTCCACTTATGTCGATCTGCGCCGTCAGCGGCAAACCCGCACGTTCACGCTATCGGGTGGTGGAACGCTTTGAGCGCCAGTTAGCCGATGGGGCGAGGCTTCCGCTGACGCGGGTTGACCTGATTCCGGAAACCGGGCGAACCCACCAGCTGCGTATTCACTGCCAGCAGCTGGGCCACCCGATTCTGGGCTGCGATCTTTACGGCGGTCTGCTGCTGCCCGGCACCGGGCAGACCGCACGGCTAATGCTGCACGCCAGCGAACTGCATTTTACCCATCCGGTCAGCGGAGAGCCGGTAGCGGCCCGCTGTGAAAGTCCGTTTTGATCGGGATTACCACATCAGATCGTCAGGCACTTTGAAATCGGCGTATGGATCGTCCTCGTCCTGCTCTTCCAGGCTCAGCGCGCTGTTTAATACAATGCTGTCGGCATCGCGCTGGGCGATTTTATCGGCCACCACGGCAGGGATAATCGCGTAGGTGCTTTCACCCACGTTATCCACCCCCAGACGGGCAATCGCCAGCCGGCCGTTAATCAGCTGGGCCTGAGTGGTCTTATCAACAAAAATTTTCTTGATCAACGTGCCGTCGGTGAAGTTAAAACCGATATCGCCCCTGGAGAGGGTGATGCGGTTCATCTCAATCAGCTGCTTCACCTGCGCTTTGTACTCTTTAGAGAGCACGGCCTGCTTCTGCTGTTCGCTCAGCTGCCTGTCACGCTCGATCTGGGCTTTCTTATTCTCTTCCACGGCTTCCCTGGCTTCACGCGCCTGCACTCGTGACTTCTTCGCCGTTCTCTGCACTTTTTCCATTTTTTTGCTGCTCACTAAGCCAGCTTTGAGCATCTGCTCTTGTAAGGTGAGTTTTGACATTTTCGCTTCTGAATCCGTTGAGTGTTACCAGGGATTATACCTGGTTTTTTTGCGGCTGTGCCAGAGGTAGCGGCCCGGCTGGTGGAGAGCATTATGATCGGCCCACGTGTGGTTCTGTTTTGTCGTTTTGGCGCACGGTCATTCTTGTTAGAAATAATGCTATAAAACACGATGTTATTCACGGCATTACTGGAATATATTTCCATATAATTCATTATTTATCGTATGGATTTAATGTGGTGCCAATATCTACACTATGACGTTGCTGTTAATTTAAGGACTTGAGGTACTGGATGTCGTACAGAAATGGAAACTATTGCGCTTTTTATGTTGCAGAACCTTTTAATGAAGGGAGTTTAGGCGCACATGCAACAAAAGATTTTGTTTATTACAATATGCTCCGTATGTGGGAAGCGAAAGATAAAACATTCCCGTTTATTGATTCACATGATAAAACCTACAACGTCAGGGATGGCAGCGATTGGGAAAAAACGCTTAAGTCCCGCCTGCATCAGCGACTGAAACATTCAAAAAACATCGTGCATTTTTTGAGTTCGCAAACCAAATCTTCCCGCGCTTTGGTAGAAGAAATTGACTATGGTATAAACGATCAGGGACTGCCGGTTATTGTTATTTATCCAGAATATGATACGGCGCAGAGCTTGCTGGAAAATAATAATCTTAAACAGTCTGTGAAAAGTCTGTGGGGAAAACTGCCTGTACTCAGAGATTCAATGTCATCCGTACCTACGCTTCATGTTCCGTTGAATAAGAATTTAATTGTGCGCGCGCTTAACGATAATGGGTTTACCGTTAATGGTAAGGTTGACTCAGGAGCGTATCGTTATACATCTTAACGCAGGGAGCGAGCAGAGATGTTAAAGGTTAAACTGTTTGATAAGAAAGTCAGAGATGTTTTTTTTAAATATGCCTCGGGTATTACCGGTACCATTACCGTGTATGTCCTGTTTTGGGATATTCCCGATAAATATAAAACGCTCGCTGGCATTGTATGTATCCTTCTTTTGCTAGTCATTTACGCATTGGTATGGTATTGGGCGAATAAATTAACTTCCATCGATTTAACCGTTGACGGAACGACGGTGACCATTAAGGCTGGCGATATTTTTAGCCAGCCGGGTTTGAAAGCCATCGCGTTCAACGAGTATTTTGATACGCAGGTCGATGAGAAGATCATTGTCAGGCGCAGCCTGAACGGCATTTTCATCAATAAACACCTTAACCGCGCCCTGACCGAACTTGATGAACATATCGCTAGCTATCACTTTGAACGGGAAGATAGAGTTGGCGTCAATGAAGAGCGACTTAGCGGGAAAAAACAGCGTTACCAGTTGGGGACCATTTGTGTCTGGCAAGATTATCTTCTGACGGCATTTGCTCGTTTCAGTGAATATAATGAAGCGCGTTTAACAATGGCAGAATACGTGACGTTTTTGATTAACTTCTGGGATCGCGTTAATCGCGTCTATGCCATGGAGAGTGTTTCCGTACCCATTTTCGGCTCCGGGATAACCCGAATAAAGGAGCACAGGGGTATTAGCGATGAAGAGCTGCTGAAGATCATGCTCTGGACATTCCGTGTCAGTGAAATGCGATTTGCTTATCCTGCAAAGCTCACTATTATTATCCATGAGGATAAAATCAAAAAAATTAATCTCTTCGATCTTCAGTCATCTAAAAATGGGTTATGAATTTTTCCCTATAATCAGCCAAGCCATATTTATTAAATTCATTTTCAAGCATGCGGATAGGGGGAAGCGGATTCTTTATTATCACGGCTTCACTTTCCCGAATTTTAACATAATGCTCAACACAACAGAGGAGTGAGCTTTTATGATCTATCGTACAAAAACCTATCTGGCCGGGGAATGGGATGGCGATCGTGATGCCATTGAGCAGCTACATACATGGAATAATAAAAATTACTGGAGTTTGTCTTTCACCGACGCGCATAGTTTAACCCAGGCCAGAGACAGCAGCCTGAATTGCAGCATCAAGGCTTCTTTAGCTACCCGGCTTAATGCGTCAAAAACATTCGTACTGATTGTTGGTAGTAATACCAAAGATGCCAGAAGTGGCGGTTGTCGATACTGCGCGAGTTACAACAGCTGGGAGGGATATTGCAACAGGGGGCGGGCAGTGGATCATCGTAGCTATATCACCTACGAGTGCGAAAAAGCGGCTAAAGATGGATTGAAGATTGTGGTGCTTTACAACGCCGCGTCCGTCAATAAAAGCAAATGCCCGGACGCAGTAAAATACGCCGGTACCCATGTTGCCATGTGCTATAAGGTTGATGGGCAATACTACTGGGATTATCAGGCGGTGCAGGCGGCGTTAGGTGCGTGATAAGTGGTCTGGTTGTTAACCTCTGCAGCCTGACGGCTGGTTCATGTTGCACCAGACGTTATGCTGGCAGATTTCTCATAACCATTTCCGTTCAGGCCCAAGACGGCGAAACCAGCTAGTTAGGCGGTGTTATCCTTCATTGTGAGAGTATTGATAGACTATGTTAGTACTCAACAAGTTAATCCTGATTTGTGACTTAATTACAATATGGTCACTCGTTGTTAATCAGGACTCACTGAGCTAAGCTGGGAAAATGACTATACAAAATAACGAACATACCCCACGGGGACCATCGGACCATAGCATCCGGGATCGGGTCGTCGAAGCGGCTACCGAGCATTTTGGACATTTTGGTTTTGAGAAAACCACTGTTTCAGATTTGGCTAAATCAATCGGTTTTTCAAAAGCTTATATCTATAAGTTTTTTGATTCCAAGCAGGCTATTGGCGAGGTGATCTGCACTAATCGCCTGGCCATGATCATGGATATTGTCCATTCTGCGATCGCCGATGCACCTTCGGCTGCCGAAAAGATGAGGCGTTTATTCAGAGCATTGACCGAAGCCGGTAGCGATTTATTTTTTCACGACCGTAAGCTTTATGACATTGCGGCGGTGGCTGCGCGTGATAAATGGCCCTCGGCGGAGAAGCATGAAGAACGGCTGAAAAAACTCATCGAGCAAATTATCCTCGAAGGGCGACAGTCCGGTGAATTCGAACGTAAAACACCGCTGGATGAGGCCGCACATGCGATCTATCTGGTTATGCGCCCCTATATCAGCCCGGTTCAGCTGCAATATAATCTTGAAACGGCATCGTCAGCCGCTGCAATCCTCTCCTCACTGATACTGAGAAGCCTGTCACCCTGATTTGTGACTATTGACAATATTAGTCACTAGTCTGAGAATGCGGTTTCCGACCGGTTTATTCATTAAGGGAACCCATGCTCAGGCTTAAACCTTCCACCTTTGCTGTTTGCCTGTTGCCACTCGCCCTTGCGGCCTGTCGCGATCCTTCTGCTGCCAGCGATCCCCGCACTCAGCCGCCTCTGGTGAGGTCTGCTTTCGTGGTGACGGCTGTCGATGACTTCCGCGCATTCACCGGTGTGGTGGTTGCACGAACGCAAAGCGATCTTGGCTTCAGAGTTCAAGGGAAAATCCTGGAGCGTCTGGTCGACACCGGCCAGAATGTGAAACGCGGTCAGCCGTTAATGCGTTTGGATCCCGTTGACCTCAACCTGCAGGCACAGGCTCAGCAGCAGACGGTTGCGGCGGCCAAAGCGCGTTTAAGACAGGCCGCTGACGACGAATCACGCTATCGCAGCCTGGTTGCAACGGGCGCAATCTCTGCATCGGCCTACGTTCGGGTGCAGGCCGCAGCAGAAACGGCGAAAGCCGAGCTGAGTGCTGCGCAGGCGCAGGCGAATGTGGCACACAATGCAACCGGCTATGCGGTTCTGCTGGCTGATGCTGACGGGGTGGTCATGGGCACGCTGGCCGAACCCGGCCAGGTTGTCAGTGCCGGGCAGCCAGTCATTCGCCTGGCCAGAGCCGGGCAGCGCGAGGCTATCGTGCAGTTGCCTGAGACGTTACGCCCGGCAGTGGGCAGTGGGGCTTCTGCCACATTGTACGCTGGCGAAAGACGGGCGCTTCCGGCGAAACTGCGCCTGCTTTCCGATGCTGCCGATCCGCTAACCCGTACCTTCGAAGCGCGATACGTGCTGGAGGATGCGCTTGCAGACGCACCGCTGGGATCCACCATCACCCTGCATATTGCGGAAGACAAATCACCGGGCCAAATCGTGCAGGTACCTCTGGCGGCAATCTACGATCCGGGGAAAGGGCCGGGCGTCTGGACGATTTCGGGAAAGCCCGTAAAAGTCTCCTGGCAGCCGGTTCAGGTGCTGGGATTGGGTGACGATAGCGCGAGAGTCACCGGGAACGTAAAGCCGGGTGATCGGGTGGTTGCTCTGGGGGCGCATCTGCTGCATGAGAATGAAGTCGTCCGCATCGCTGAACAGAGCGATGCCAGCGTCGCCGGGAGTCAGCCATGAGCGGGGGTCGATTCAATCTTTCAGCGCTCGCCGTGCGTGAGCGCTCAATCACGCTGTTCCTGATTATCCTGATTACCGTGGCCGGTATTCTTTCGTTTTTTGAACTGGGACGGGCTGAAGATCCCCCCTTTACGGTCAAGCAGATGACCATTATTACTGCCTGGCCGGGGGCCACCGCGCAGGAGATGCAGGATCAGGTGGCTGAACCGCTTGAAAAGCGTCTGCAGGAGCTGAAGTGGTATGACCGGAGTGAGACTTACACGCGGCCCGGTCTGGCTTATACCATGCTGTCACTGCAGGACAGCACGCCGCCTTCGCAGGTACAGGAGGAATTCTACCAGGCGCGTAAGAAGCTCGGCGATGAGACCAAAAACCTGCCGACCGGCGTTATCGGACCAATGGTCAATGATGAGTTTTCCGACGTCACTTTTGCCGTGTTTGCCCTGAAGGCGAAAGGAGAGCCGCAGCGTCGGTTGGTTCGCGATGCGGAATCGTTGCGCCAGCAAATTCTGCATGTACCGGGAGTCAAGAAGGTCAATATCATTGGCGAACAGGCCGAGCGCATTTTTGTCTCGTTCTCACATGACCGGCTGGCCACGCTGGGTATCTCCCCTCAGGATATTTTCTCCGCTCTCAACGGCCAGAACGTACTGACACCTGCTGGTTCAATTGACACCCAGGGACCGCAGGTCTTGATCCGCCTCGATGGTGCCTTTGACAAACTGCAAAAAATTCCTCAAACGCCGATCGTCGTTCAGGGCAGAACCTTGCAGCTTTCTGACGTGGCAACCGTTGAACGGGGCTACGAAGATCCTGCGACCTTCCTGATCCGCAATCAGGATGAACCGGCGCTGCTGCTGGGCATCGTTATGCGCGACGGATGGAACGGTCTGGATTTGGGTAAGGCGCTGGATGCGGAAACGGCCAAAATCAATGAGGCTATGCCGCTGGGCATGACCCTGACTAAGGTCACCGATCAGTCAGTCAACATCAGCTCTGCCGTTGACGAGTTCATGATCAAATTTTTCGTCGCCTTGCTGGTGGTGATGGTGGTGTGCTTCGTCAGTATGGGATGGCGGGTGGGCGTGGTGGTGGCCGCCGCAGTGCCGCTGACGCTGGCGATTGTCTTTGTAGTGATGGAGGCTTCCGGCAAAAATTTTGACCGTATTACCCTGGGCTCGCTGATCCTGGCTCTCGGGTTGCTGGTGGATGATGCCATCATCGCCATCGAGATGATGGTGGTCAAAATGGAAGAGGGTTACGACCGCATCAAAGCCTCAGCCTATGCCTGGAGCCACACGGCGGCCCCGATGCTGGCAGGCACGTTGGTCACCGCCGTTGGATTCATGCCCAATGGTTTTGCTCAGTCCACTGCCGGTGAATACACCAGCAACATGTTCTGGATTGTCGGTATTGCCCTGATTGCTTCCTGGATTGTGGCGGTGGTGTTTACGCCTTATCTGGGCGTGAAAATGCTGCCGAAAATCAAAACGGTGGAGGGCGGGCATGCGGCGATTTACGACACCCGTCATTACAACCGTTTTCGCCGTTTACTGACCCGCGTCATCGCGCGCAAATGGATAGTCGCCGGTACCGTTATTGCCGTTTTTACGGTCGCAATACTCGGCATGGGGCTGGTGAAAAAACAATTTTTCCCGACCTCCGACCGCCCGGAAGTTCTGATTGAAGTGCAGATGCCTTATGGTACCGCGATCGAGCAGACCAACGCCGCCACAGCGAAAATCGAAGCCTGGCTGAGAAAGCAGAAAGAGGCAAAAATCGTCACGTCCTACATCGGGCAGGGTTCACCGCGTTTCTATCTTGCTATGGCGCCCGAGCTGCCTGACCCGTCGTTTGCGAAAATTGTCGTGCTGACTGACAGCCAGGAAGCGCGCGAGGCGCTCAAGTTCAGACTGCGTGAGGCAGCGGCCAGCGGCCTGGCACCGGAGGCGCGCCTGCGTGTGACCCAACTGGTGTTCGGCCCGTATTCTCCTTATCCGGTGGCCTATCGGGTGATGGGGCCGGATCCTGATAAACTGCGCGAAATTGCAGACAAGGTCGAAAAGGTGATGCAGGCCAGCCCGATGATGAGGACCGTCAACACCGACTGGGGGCCGCGTGTACCGGCGCTGCATTTCATGCTCAATCAGGACCGTCTTCAGGCGGTGGGGCTGACATCGAATGCGGTCGCGCAGCAGCTTCAGTTCCTGCTTTCAGGGGTTCCGATCACCTCGGTGCGTGAAGATATCCGTTCGGTGCAGGTGATGGGGCGAGCGGCAGGAGATATCCGGCTAGATCCGGAAAAAATCGCCGGCTTTAGCTTAGTGGGTTCTTCCGGCCAGCGCATTCCGCTGTCGCAGATCGGGGAGGTTGAGGTACACATGGAAGATCCTGTTCTGCGCCGTCGCGATCGTACGCCAACCCTCACCGTGCGCGGAGATATTGCCGAAAACCTGCAGCCGCCGGATGTCTCCACGGCAATGACCAAAGCCTTACAGCCGGTTATTGATGCGCTCCCGGCCGGATACCGTATCGAGCAGGCGGGTTCTATCGAGGAGTCCGGGAAAGCCACCCAGGCGATGGCACCGCTCTTCCCTGTCATGATTGCCATAACGCTGTTGATTATTATCCTGCAGGTGCGGTCAATGTCGGCGATGGTGATGGTCTTCCTCACCGCGCCGCTGGGGCTGATTGGGGTGGTGCCAACGCTGCTGCTCTTTAACCAGCCGTTTGGCATCAATGCGCTGGTCGGCTTAATCGCGCTGTCGGGCATCCTGATGCGTAATACCCTGATCCTGATAGGACAGATCCATCACAACGAACAGGAAGGGCTGCCGCCATTCCATGCGGTGGTGGAAGCAACGGTGCAGCGGGCCAGACCGGTTTTGCTCACCGCAATGGCCGCCATCCTGGCGTTTATACCGCTCACGCATTCGGTATTCTGGGGCACGCTGGCCTATACCCTGATTGGCGGAACGTTTGGCGGCACCATTATCACGCTGGTTTTTCTGCCCGCGATGTATGCTATCTGGTTCAGGATACGGCCTGATGCACCAAAGCCTGATGTCAAACAGCCAAGCGTTATCGAGGAGATTTTGCCATGAAGGTGCGTGACCTTTTCGCAGAAAACCGCGTGCGCCTCCGGCCCGATGACAGCCCGCGTTTAACGGGAAAGATCATCGCTTTACTGGCGGGGCTTTCAGCTATTGGCATACTGTCGACAAACATTATTCTGCCGGCATTTCCGCAAATCGGGGAGCAGTTGGGGGTATCTTCACGGGAGTTGGGCCTTACCCTCTCCAGTTTTTTTATCACTTTCGCCCTGGTACAGCTGGTGGTGGGGCCGCTGGCCGATTGCTATGGGCGTAAAAAACTGGTTTTGGGCGGGCTCTCAATTTTTATTGTGGGTACCGTGGTGGCGGGGCTTGCTGACTCGCTGACAACGCTGATCGCCGGGCGTGTAATCCAGGCAATGGGCGTTTGCGCTGCCGCAGTGCTGGCCCGTACGATTGCACGCGATCTTTATGAAGGCGAAACCCTGGCACGCGCGCTGTCACTGACGATGATAGCCACCGCGGCGGCCCCCGGTTTTTCGCCTTTAATAGGGAGTGTGTTGGCTACAACATTGGGCTGGCGGGCTATCTTCAGCCTGGTAGGGCTGGCCGCTTTCGCGGTTGCCGTTTTTTATGCCAGTGCGCTGGGCGAAACGCATCCCGCTGAACGGCGTACCGCGCTTTCAATTCCTGGCGTGGTCGTCGCGTACGCCAGGCTTATCGGGAACGGGCGCTTTATCCTTCCCGCTCTGTCGGTAAGCCTGATAATGAGCGGTTTGTTTGCCTCATTTGCTGCCGCCCCGGCGATTCTGATGAACGGGATAGGGCTGACATCATTGCAGGCCGGGCTGTATTTTGCTGCCACCGTTTTTGTGGTCTTTGCCGCCGGTATGGCCGCCCCGCGCCTTGCGCACCGTTACGGCACACACATTGTGGCCTCCGGGGGCATCCTGACCGCGTTACTTGGCGGTAGCCTGCTGTTGATTGCGCCAGAACGTCCGGGTCTGGGCTGGTACAGTTTTTCGATGGTTTTGTACCTTTGGGGGATGGGGCTGGCTAACCCTTTAGGAACGGCCATCACGATGGGGCCTTTCGGGAAACAGGCCGGTCTGGCGTCTGCGTTGCTGGGTTTCCTGACGATGACGACGGCAGCGATCGTCACCTGGCTTGGTTCTGTGTTGAACTTCCCCGCCGTGATATTGCTTGGCAGTATTCAGATGCTGGCCTGCCTGATAGCGCTGATACTTTTTTTACTGCGCAGCAAATAGAGAGGTTATGGAACCTGCGCCGCATCCTTCTGTTGCCGTTCTCATTATTCATCGCAATCAGCCACCTGAAATGAAATCCGAAGTGGAAAAACGGTATATCGCTTTCACCGCTCCCCCTGTGTAAAGTGAGGGGGCCGGTAAAAGGGCATCTGCGGGAGAATCATTTTAATTTAAGTCTGTATCAGAGGTGAGTATGCCCTTCGTGAAATATGAGAACGGACTTTTTAACCGAAACGAATCGCGCAAAATCCGCTATATCCCGGTGATGCTGTCGGCATTACTGTGTCTGATGGTGATGCTGCTGCATCTGATGTGCTTCCCGATGAAACAGAGAGGAGAGGGGTGGATAGATCACGCCGGCTGGGTATTTGACGGCCTCCAGCTACTGGCTCTTAACGTTATTCTGTGGAGTTTTAACCGTTTACTGATGAAGCCGCGCCTGCGCCTGTTGATAAACACTGGGTTGATTATCTGGATTGTCTCTGCTGCGTTTGACGTGATGGACGAAATCGTCCGGCAGCCGCTGTGGGTTGGCTACTACATTGAAGATGTAACCCAGCTTGTCGGTATGCTCAGCGTAACATTGGGTGTTTTTTATATTGTGCGCTATCTCAATGATAAATATGCCAATGCCAGCATCGATTCCTTCCGCGATGAACTCACCTCATTACCTAACCGACGCTACTTTATGACGACTCTGCGGGAGTTAACTGATGACGCGCTTTTTGTCTTCCTGATAGACATCGACTTCTTTAAAAAGATCAATGACAGCTTCGGCCACGATCGCGGAGATGACGTTCTTAGGGGCTTTGGAAAAATGTTAAGCAGCTTCTACGACGACAATATTCTTGCCTGCCGGATCGGTGGAGAGGAGTTTGCGGTGATCGTCAACACGACCGATATTATCGCCGCCCAACAGATCGCCGGGCAGCTGTTATCCTGTACCCGAACACTGGTGATTGCCGACAATATTCGCTTTACCGTGAGTATTGGCGCGTGCCTTAAAAAGGAGCAGGAATCCGTTAAAGAGGTACTTAAGCGGGCAGATGTCGCCCTCTATCAGGCTAAGTCCGGTGGCAGAAACAGGGTGCAGTGGGCAGGCACGAACAGCAAAAAGCCCGCTTAGTTTCCTAAGCGGGCTTCTTTAAATATGGCTCCTCTGACTGGACTCGAACCAGTGACATACGGATTAACAGTCCGCCGTTCTACCGACTGAACTACAGAGGAATCGTGTGAACGGGGCGAATAGTAATGGCCCCTCGGGTAGATGTCAAAACCCTTTTACTTAAAACGCGCTCGTTTGCTGAAGGATGCAGCAAAATGCGGTGATTTCCGCCGATTAGCGCCGTCACCGCTTGCTTATCCGATAGCTTAACCGTCAGTGTGTTGCCGGACTATACCTCCAGCCCCGCCCTGAACTGTCCCCACTTGAACACTGAATTCACGCCAATCGACAGGAACGGCTGCGGCGGCGTCTTGTTCGGGCCGGGTGAGGCCAGCAGGAAATCAATCAGCTCATTACGCTGACCGGCAATCATATCCGCCAGCAGCTTACCGGTTGCCGTACCGCGGGTGATCCCGAGGCCGTTGCAGCACAGCGCACCGTAGACGTTTGGTGCCAGCTGGCCGAAGAAACCTTCATGGTTTTCCGACAGGCAGATCGCACCACTCCACGAGTACTCCAGATTCACCCCGGACAGCATCGGGAAACGGCGCTCAAATGACCGGCGGTGATTCTCGATATAACGCTTCAGCAGATGCTCGCGCGGGCGACCGTTCGGGTTAAAGCTGAAGCTGTTACGCACCAGAATCCGGTTATCAACCGTACGGCGGATGGTGCTGCCGAACGGATGCGCCGGGATCACGCCCCACACCGGCTTGCCGCCCAGCCGCGCCTGCTCTTCCTCATTCAGCGGGCGCGTCAGGCTGCCGTACAGGAAGGTTGGCAGCAGGCGGCGGTTGAGGAAGCCGAAATCGGCGGCAAACGCATTGTTGGCCAGAATCAGTTTATCCGCCGTGATGCTGCCGCGATCGTGGATCAGCGTAACTTTGTCGCCGTAGTCGATAGAGGTAATCGGCGTGTTCTCATACAGCGTGACGTTAGGCGGCAGGCTGTCGGCCAGTCCTTTCACCAGCGCCGAAGGCTGTACCAGCACGGTGCCGGGAATAAACAGCGCCTTCTTGTAGTAGGAGATGCCGATGTGATCCGGCAGATCGCGCTCGTCGATCATCTGCGTCTCACGGCCAATTTTCTCCAGCCCGCTGCGATACGCCTCCAGCACCGCAATACCCGCACCGCTCACCGCCGCCTGGTATTTACCGGAGTCGGTCATCTGGCACTCAATACCGTGGGTCTTGACGATGTCGCGCAGATAGTCCTGGCCCAGCGTATTCAGCTTCAGCACGCGCTTCGCGGTGGTGATATCGCCGATATAGTCCTTCGCGCCGATATCGTGCGGAACGTCGATGGCGAAGCCCGCGTTACGCCCGGCGGGACCAAAGCCCACTTCCTGCGCTTCAATCAGGACGATCTCATCGTCGGGGAAGTTCAGCGCCATCTGGCGCGCGGCGGCAAGCCCGGTCAGGCCTGCGCCAACAATGGCCCAGCGTGTCTGTGTCTGGCCGACATGCGACGGGCGCGGCGTGCGCGGTTTACTGGTGTGATACCACCCCGGAAGCGCATCATCGGCGGGCAGAGAGGTTATTTTTTGCACTTGGGTATACTCCCGTTTATATGCGGTACAGAGTGTGTTTTCGGGTCAGGTCGGAATATCAGCCAGCAATCGCCGCGGCGACATTTTGCTTCACGCCGGCAATCACCGCTTTCAGCTGCGCCTGCTCTTCTTCCGTCAGGCCCAGCAGCGGTGCACGTGCCGGACCGGTGCTCAGGCCGGTCAGATCCACACCGTGCTTGATGGCCTGCACGAATTTCCCGCCGTCCAGGTAGTTCATCAGTGGCATCATCGCCGCCATGATTTTGCGGCCTTTGTTGAAGTCTTTTTCCACCACGCAGGCCTGATACAGGGCCACGTGTTCCTGTGGAATAAAGTTAGAACCCGCGCAGACCCAGCTGCGTGCGCCCCAGGCGAAGAACTCCAGCGCCAGGTCGTCCCAGCCGCAGGAGAGGGCGATATTCGGGAATTTGCAGGCCAGCAGGTGCAGGATATTCAGATCGCCGGAGCTTTCTTTAATCGCCACCACGTTTTTCGATTTGCTGACTTCGGTGAAATAGGTTTCACCCATGGTAATGCCCATGCGGCCCGGGTAGTTGTACAGCATGATCGGCAGCTGCGCGGCTTTATCAACGGTCAGCGCGTGGTGGGCGTTTTCCAGCTCGGTCGGCAGCGCATACGGAGGAGAAGTGACCAGAATCGCATCGGCTTTGATTTCGCGGGCGTGCGTGGCGAAAGTCACGGCATCTTCCGTGCGGATCGCACCGGTCCCGATCACCAGCGGCAGGCGGTTTGCCGTCACCTGGCGAGCGCGTTCTGCCAGCGCCAGGCGCTCTTCGGTGGATTGCGCATAATATTCGCCGGTAGAGCCGCCGATAATAATACCGTGAACGCCACCGGCAATTAATGACTCCAGGACTTCATCATAACGCGCAAAATCAATGCTGCCGTCAGCAGCGTAAGGGGTAACGGCAGGGGTAAAAATACCATCAAAGTTAATCATATCTTCTCCAGGTCTGGTCTTCAGGCAGTCGTTGATTTAACGGCGCGCGGGTGTGTTAGTCAGATAGCGGGTACTGCCGATACGGGTCAAACTCCCGTTCGGTGAGGCTCCGCTCGCTTCATTTGCTAACAATCTGCCAACAACTGTTGAGACAGGCAATATGTGGATTTTTTTTGCATACGCAAAAAAGACAAAGAAAATACGTAATAATAGTATGAAAATACCTGTGCTTTGATATTAATTATTATAATTCAATTAGTTGCAATGTTAATTGTGAGGGTTTTTTTTCTGTTTTGTTTTCAGAGAGCGATCACATTCCTGAATAATCGCCCCGATGAACGTATTTACAGCGTGAAGCGAGGAGTATAGCTTCAACATGAATTTAACCTGAAGTTAACAGTGTTGGCCCAGCGGATACCGTCGAGGACGGAGCAGTTATCATCCGGCGATGCTGAATAAACAACAGGCTGAATCATTAAAGAAAACTGTATATATCGTTTACTCAGGAATGTTTTATTTACCGTATGGAAAATAAAAACAGGGGTCGAAAAAAATGAATGGGCAACGTTAGCGACTGAAAAAGATAACCGATATCAAGACTTACATGACGTTATAAAAATAAATCAAAGTAATTTCTGAATTATTAATCCAATTCAGAGCGAATTTCTGTACCTGCAAAACATGAATCCTTACAGGAGATTCTCTGTCATGAATAAGAATAATATATCTATTGAGGATGTACCCTTAAATGGTTTTCACCAGTTGATGACCGTCCGCGCCGGGGGAGGATGGATCCTTGATGGCTATGTGCTGAGTATTATCGGCGTAGCAATTGTGCAGTTCTCCGGATATCTGCACCTGGACTCCTTCTGGCAGGGACTGGTGGCGGCATCGGCGATGTTCGGCACCTTCTTCAGTGGATTCCTCGGCGGCTGGCTGACCGATAAGGTTGGCAGACAGCGCCTGTTCTTCGTTGGACCGATTCTGTTTATCCTGGGTTCGATAGGCACCTTCTGGACGGAATCCGGCGTGGTGCTGTTCTTCCTGCGCTTCCTGATAGGCGTGGGGGTGGGGCTGGAATATCCGGTGGCGGGATCGCTGCTGACCGAGTTCCTGCCGCAGAAAAACCGTGGTCCGCGTCTGGCGGGGCTGACGATTCTGTGGTTTGCCGGTGCGGCGCTGGCCTATATCGTCGGCAACGCGATTCTGGCCCACGGCGGCGATGAGGCCTGGCGCTACGTGCTGGCCAGCCCGGCGGTTCTGGGTATGGCGCTGTTCCTGATTCGTCTGGGTACGCCGGAATCCCCGCGCTGGCTGGTCAGCAAGGGCCGCCTGGCAGAAGCCGAGCAGATTATCAAAAAGGTGTACGGCGCGACCTTCTCGTTGGCTAACCTGCCGAAAGAGTCCGAGGAGCAGAAGGTTTCTATCCGCACGCTGTTAAATGCCGGCTACGGTAAACGCATGCTGTTCGTGGCGGTGTTCTGGAGTGCGGCGGTGGTGCCAATGTTTGCCGTGTACTCGTTCGCCCCGGTGGTGCTGCAGGCGCTGAATCTGAAAGGCGAGTGGGCTTCAATGGGCTCGGTGATTATCACGCTGTTGTTTGTGGTGGGCTGCATTATCGCTACCCGGCTGATTGACACGATGGGCCGTCGTAAGCTGATTATTCACAGCTTCCTGTGGTCAAGCCTGGCACTGTTGGGTCTGGGTGCGGCTTCTCACGGTTCTGAGATGCTGGTGCTGGCGCTGTTTGGTGCCTACGCGGTGTTTATCGGTGGGGCGCAGGTGCTGGAACTGGTGTATCCGAATGAGCTGTTCCCGACCGAGGTTCGCGCATTTGCGGTCGGCATGGGGTCATCGATGTCACGTATCGGTTCTGCCGCCGGGACCTGGCTGGTGCCGTATTCTCTGGCGACGCTGGGTATTGGGCAAACGATGTATGTTGCCGCTGCCGTTTCGATTGTCGGTCTGCTGGCATCCATCTGGCTGGCGCCGGAAACGAAGGGGATGACCCTGGAGAAGGCGGCTTCACTGAGTCGTTGATTGCAAGATCGGTAATTGTTCAATCTGTAAGCCGCTGCGGGTGTTTCCGTGGCGGCTTTTTCATTTCTTCGGGATGGCTTTCTGGTAAAAGGTGCCAGCCCATCCGGGTGGATCCCTCTCCGGAGCGGGTCCTCGCGCCGCTGCGCGGTTCCCTCACTGCGTTCGTCAGCCTGCCGGACCGGCACAGACGCGCGTCCTGCGCGGCTGCGCCTTTCGCCTGCGTCCGTGCAGGCGAATCCTGGCTTCCTCTCTCCGTTCAGCGCTGCGGATGCTCCTGCGTGGGATCCACCCGTCTGAGCTTTCATCATTAGAGTTGCCTGTTGTGACAGCCCAGCCGGGTGGATCCCTCTCCGGAGCGGGTCCTCGCGCCGCTGCGCGGTGCCTTCACTGCGTTCGTCAGCCTGCCGGACCGGCACAGACGCGCGTCCTGCGCGGCTGCGCCTTTCGCCTGCGTCCATGCAGGCGAATCCTGGCTTCCTCTCTCCGTTCAGCGCTGCGGATGCTCCTGCGAGGGGTCCACCCGTCTGAGCTTTCATCATTAGAGTTGCCTGTGAGAGATAAGATCCTGGCTTCGAGATTGAATAGCGATCTGCGTAGATAATAGTGGCCGGTTTCTTCTGCCGCGGCTTTTTCATTTTTCAGGCGTTGTTTTCTGGAAACGGGTGGCTCTGCGCAGACGGGTGGATCCCTCTCCGGAGCGGGTCCTCGCGCCGCTGTGCGGTGCCTTCACTGCGTTCGTCAGCCTGCCGGACCGGCACAGACGCGCGTCCATGCAGGCGAATCCTGGCTTCCTCTCTCCGTTCAGCGCTGCGGATGCTCCTGCGTGGGATCCACCCGTCTGAGCTTTCATCATCAGAGTTGCCTGTGAGAGATAAGATCCTGGCCTCAGAATTGAATAGCGATCTGCGTAGATAATAGTGGCCGGTTTCTTCTGCCACGGCTTTTTCATTTTTCAGGCGTTGTTTTCTGGAAACGGGTGGCTCTGCGCAGACGGGTGAATCCCTCTCCGGAGCGGGTCCTCGCGCCGCTGCGCGGTGCCTTCATTGCGTTCGTCAGCCTGCCGGACCGGCACAGACGCGCGTCCTGCGCGGCTGCGCCTTTCGCCTGCGTCCATGCAGGCGAATCCTGGCTTCCTTTCTTCGTTCAGCGCTGTGGATGCTCCTGCGAGGGATCCACCCGTCTGAGCTTCATAATCTGTGTTGTTTCCTGGCAGCGAACATGAAAGAAGAGGGTGGCACGGTATTGGGCGGCTGGCGGGTAATCCGCAGCGCTGAGGTGCAGGCATCTGGCCAGGAGACGGCGACAGGACGTCGTCGTCAGGCGGAATCGCGACAGGGATGTTGCGTTTCCGCCGGTCCGTCCGGCCGGATGCCGGAACCGAGGGGACCGCGAAGCGGCGCGAGGACCGCCCACCAGCCGCCCAATACCGGGACACATTCCCCATCACCGAAGCGATAAAGCCCTTACTGTCCGCCAGGCATTTCATTTCCAGCCCCCCAGCCCGGTTGTGACCTTGCTCGCGCAGAGAAAATGCAATTGCCGTCAGTCTCAAATCTCTTGCGCCAGATCTCACTTTCCAGCGTTTCCATCAGCGATGTTAGAGGTGTGTCAAATTTTTGTTATTTGATGATTTTAAAACACGCGTTTCGGTGCTTTATTAGTGAAAGTTTCAATTAACTTTAATATGAAACAAAAAAACTGCTCTGCGGCAACGCAGGCAGGGGATGGGAAAAGTAAAACAGTGGTTTGAATTTAAGTATTTGTTTTTAATTAATTTTTTACGATGAAGTGTTAATAATAAAATAGTCATACATGTAATAGTAACCCCCTACATTTTACTAAAGTCGTCGGTCACGTTGAAGGAATGTAAAAGAAATTTTTCATTCGACGTCTCAGCCAGCCTGCGCATGCTAACGATAATAAGGGCTCCGCCATGAACGTGAAAAAAACAATTTTAGCGTCACTGTTAGTATGTATGTTACCTGTCACCAGTTTCGCCAAAGAAGTCCAGGTTGGTGTTTCTATGGCACTGTTTGATGACAACTTCCTGACTATTGTGCGCAATTCCATCAGCAAGGAAATGAAGAAAGAAAACGTCGACGGGCAGATTGAAGATGCCAAAGGCGACGTTGCCCAGCAGCTCCAGCAGGTGCAAAACTTTATCGGCCAGGGCGTTGACGCCATCATCGTAAACCCGGTTGATACCAACGCAGTAAAACCGATTGTTGACCTCACCACCAAAGCCGGCATTCCGCTGGTGTTCGTAAACCGTAAACCCGCCACTGCCCTGACCGAAAAAATGGCCTACGTTGGATCCGACTCCGAGCTGGCGGGCCGCCTGCAGATGGAAGCCCTGGCAAAACAGATGAACTACAAGGGTAACGTGGCGATTCTGATGGGTGACCTGGCGAACGAAGCCACGCGCGACCGTACCAAAGGCGTGAAAACCGTCGTGGCAAAATATCCGGGCCTGAAAGTGGTTCAGGAGCAGACGGCGAAATTCACCCGTAACGATGCGGTGGACGTAGTCAGCAACTGGATGACGGCGGGCGATGATATTCAGGCTATCGCTTCCAACAACGACGAAATGGCTATCGGTGCCCTGCAGGCACTGGGTAAAAACCCGACCAAAATCGTGATCGCGGGCGTGGATGGTACGCCGGACGCGCTGCAAATGATCAAGAACGGCAAGATGGTTGCCACCGTGTTCCAGGATGCAAAAGGACAGGGTGAAGGCTCCGTACAGGCCGCCGTTAAGCTGGCAAAAGGTGAAAAAGTTGAGCAGAACGTGATGATCCCTTATCAGCTGATCACCAAAGAAAACTACGCAGAATTTACCAGCAAAAACCTGAAATAACCGTTGCCGATAACAGTTGTACGGAGGTGTTAAATGTCCGCATATGCGCTTGAAGCCGAAGGCATCAGCAAGTTTTTCCCGGGTGTTAAGGCGTTAAGCAACGTATCGCTGCGCGTCAAACCCGGAACGGTGCATGCTCTGATGGGTGAGAATGGCGCGGGCAAATCCACTTTAATGAAGTGCCTCATCGGGATTTACCGTCCCGATGAGGGACAAATCCGCATTAAAGGGGAGCCTGTGCAGTTTACCGATACGCTGGATGCACTGCGTTCGGGAATTTCCATGATCCACCAGGAGCTTAATTTGGTACCGCATATGACGGTCGCCGAAAATATCTGGTTGGGTCGCGAGCCGATGAAACTCGGCTTCGTCGACCACGGAAAACTCAATCGTTTGACCAAAGATCTGCTGGTTAAACTGAATATCCGTCTGCGGCCTGACCAGATGGTTGGCGATTTGAGCATTGCCTCCCAGCAGATGGTTGAAATCGCCAAAGCGGTGTCCTGGAACTCGGACATCGTGATTATGGACGAACCGACGTCGGCACTGACGGAAACCGAAGTGTCGCATCTGTTCGCCATCATCCGCGACCTGCGCGAGCAGGGTAAAGCCATCATCTATATCAGCCACAAAATGGATGAGATCTTCGCCATTACCGATGAAGTCAGCGTGTTCCGTGACGGCACCTGGGTAGCCAGTGATTTAACGTCAAGCTACTCGCGCCAGTCGCTGATTACGCAGATGGTGGGGCGTGAACTGACCCAGCTGTTCCCGAAATTTGATGCCAACATCGGTGAAGATGTCCTGACCGTGCGCAATCTGACGCGCAAGGGCGTATTCCACGATGTCAGCTTTAACGTGCGCCGTGGCGAAATCCTCGGGGTGGCGGGACTGGTGGGTGCCGGACGCAGCGAAGTGATGGAGAGCCTGTTCGGCATGACCTCCATCGACAGCGGTGAAATTCTGATTGACGGTGTGCCAACCACTATCGAATCCCCGGCATCGGCGATCGATAAGGGTCTGGCGTTCCTGACCGAGGACCGTAAAAAGTCCGGCCTGTTCCTGGTGCTGTCGGTGATGGAGAACATGAGCATCGTCAAGATGACCAACTACAGCGCCAAAGCGGGCTTTGTTAATCATGGCGACATGGCGAAGGACTGCCTTGAGCAGATCCGTAAGCTGAATATCAAAACGCCGACCATGGACCAGATCATTAATAACTTGAGTGGCGGTAACCAGCAGAAGGTGCTGATTGCACGCTGGCTGCTGGCCCAGCCCAAAATTCTCATCCTTGACGAACCTACCCGTGGTATCGACGTCGGTGCGAAGGCGGAAATATACCGTCTGATCAGCGAACTGGCGAGCCGTGGCGTTGCCATCATCATGGTGTCTTCTGAACTGCCGGAAATTCTCGGCATGAGCGACCGGGTCATGGTGATGCACGGCGGTCGTATTACCGGCATCCTCAATAAAGAAGATGCTGACCAGGAAACCATTTTGTCGTTGGCGTCCGAGTAAGGGCGTAAGGTAAATAAAACATGAGTGATATGAAAATGACAACGCAACAGTCAACTGAAGCACCCTCATTCTTCAGTAATCTGAAAAGCAAGATGCCGAAAGATACCGGTATTTTCGTAGTAATGGTCGGTATCGCGCTGATTTTCGAAGCCTTTGGTTGGTATGTTCGCGACCAGTCATTCCTGATGAACCCTAACCGCCTGGTGCTGATTGTTTTACAGGTAGCGATTATCGGTATTATTGCCGTCGGGGTAACCCAGGTCATTATTACCACGGGTATCGACCTGTCGTCCGGCTCAGTCATTGCCTTAACGGCGGTGGTCGCCGCCAGTCTGGCACAAACCTCAGACAGCCTGTCGCCGATGTTCCCGTCGCTGGTGGATATGCCTGCGGTGATCCCTATCGGTGCGGGGATTGGGGTCGGTCTGCTGTGCGGTATTCTCAACGGCGTGCTGATTACTAAAACCGGTATTCCTCCGTTTATCGCCACGCTGGGGATGATGGTTTCTGCGCGCGGCCTGGCACAGTACTACACCCAGGGTAACCCAATCAGCTTCCTGTCTGACGGCTTCACCGCTATCGGTCAGGGCGCCATGCCGGTGATTATCTTCCTGGTGGTGGCGGTCATCTTCCATATCGCTCTGAAGCACACTCGCTACGGCAAATATGTTTACGCTATCGGCGGCAACATGGTGTCGGCGAAGGTGTCCGGTATCAACGTTAACAAGTACCTGATCATCGTTTACACCATCGCCGGTGGCCTCTCCGGTCTGGCGGGTGTGGTACTGGCGGCGCGCGTCAGCAGCGGCCAGTCAAGCATGGGTCTGTCCTACGAGCTGGATGCGATTGCCGCAGCGGTTATCGGCGGCAGCAGCCTGATGGGCGGCGTGGGCCGCATCACCGGGACGCTGATTGGCGCGGTGATCCTCGGTCTGATTAAGAGTGGATTCACCTTCGTCGGCGTTGATGCCTACGTGCAGGACATCATCAAAGGGATGATCATTGTGGCGGCGGTCTCTATCGATATGTACCGCAACCGTAAGAAGCGCTAATCGCTCAAAGGCAACGGCGTTCGCTCTCTGGCCGGAGGATGGTAAAACATCCTCAGGCTTTTTTTGTTTTTTACTGCGGCCATAACACGGTTAATGATCGGTCGGGGAGTTATAAAATGCTGCGCGGCGGCGGGGAGCGGCTTTTTTTCTGACGTGTGGATTTCGTATTTTCAACATGTTATACCAAGTGAAAATAATCTTACTTTCCAGTAAAATTCCCCGTTAAAGATTGATACATTTCATCGCGTTCTGGAGTTACAGTGAAAAAAATTAATATCGCCTTTGTTAAAGCCAACTGGCATACAGAGATTGTGAGCAAGGCATTAGAGGGTTTCCGTCAGCGTATCGCTCAGGAAGAGAACCTTGACGCCGTGATTAACGTGTTCGACGTTCCCGGCGCATTTGAAATGCCGTTAGTCGCCCAGAAGCTGGCGAAAACCGGTAAATACGATGCGATCGTCTGCGCCGCGCTGGTGGTTGACGGCGGCATTTACCGCCACGATTTCGTTGCTCAGGCGGTGGTCGATGGCCTGATGAACGTGCAGCTGGCCACCGAAGTTCCGGTGTTCTCCGTTTCGCTGACCCCGCATAACTTCCAGCCGGTTGATGAAATCGTTCAGTTCTACGATAAGCACTTTGTGAAAAAAGGCGCGGAAGCGGCTCAGGCAGTCCTGGCCATTAACAGCCTGGTGATTGAATAATTTTCATCTTCGGATGCCTTTATCCGTAAAGGCATCCGGCTGCTCACCCCTGTCCCCCAGGGGCGCGCGCGCCCAACCGCGCATTTACCAGCGCAGGATACGGCCGGAATAGTCCACAAAGTGGTGGCCGCCTTTGCTGCGGAATGCGTCGAACCGATCGACAATCCCGGTGGCACTCTCTTCGACGGTCAGCGTGGCGTTTTCGCCGCCCATATCGGTTTTTACCCATCCCGGATGAACGGACAGCAGCGTCACTTCCTGTTTTTCCGTCGCGTCCTGCAGGCCACGGCTCAGCATATTCAGCGCCGCTTTACTGGCGGAATACAGCGGGTAGGTGGCAACGTCATTCTCATTGAGGCTGGAAAGCTCGGACGTCATCAGCGCCAGCACGCCGGTGCGGTGATTCAGCAGGGGCAGAAATTCCGCCGCGGTGCGAACGGGGGAAATGGTATTGGTTAAAAACAGCTGAAGCATCTCTTCATCGCTCGCCTGATGAAGGTCCTGATGGTCGGGGCCAAACACGCCTGCATTGACAAAAACCAGATCGAAACGGCGTGCGGAGAGTGCGTCCTTAACCGCTTTACGGTCTTCCTGTTTATTAATATCCAGCGTAACCCATTCAACCGAAGTGGGGCCTTTTGCCGGAACCGCGCCCCGGGCCGTTGCCGTCACCTGCCAGCCACGTTTTGCCAGTACCTCCACCACACCCAAACCGATGCCGCGTGAAGCGCCGATGATCAATGCTTGCTTAGAGTCAGTCATATCCATCCTTTTATTTACGGTATTAACGTCAGTCGATCGTTTTCTTTAGTCCGGTACGTTAGCTCAGTATGGAGCAGCCTTTCGCCGGCAACAATGGCCGGAACGGGCAGGCGACGATCCCGGGGAGAAGATGCAGAATTCAGCCCCGGCTTCCCACCCTTCAGTATTTCACAAACGTCATATCCCGTTAACCACAGTGTCACACATCCCCGGCAAAGTAATGCCCATCGGTGGCAGGAAGCAGCAGTATGCAAATCGCTTCCCGCCGGGTATGACGCTGTGGAGATTTTTTTTAATGCTCAACTTATCCAGACATCCGACCACTTTATACCAGGCCATTGCCGCCCGGCTGGAAGATGAACTGCGCAGCCGCTATCGCTGCGGCGAGTATCTGCCGTCGGAAAAACAGCTGGCTGCCCATTACGAAGTTAACCGTCATACGCTGCGCCGCGCGGTGGATGAACTGGTGGATAAGGGACTGGTCCAGCGCCGTCAGGGCGTTGGCATTCTGGTGCTGATGCGCCCTTACGACTATCCGCTGCACGCCCAGGCTCGCTTCAGTCAGAACCTGATGGAGCAGGGGAGCCATCCCACCAGCGAACGCCTGCTGGCGGTGCTGCGGCCGTGCAACGCCGAAGTGGCCGCGGCGCTGGCCTGCAATGAGGGCGATACGGTGATCCACCTGCGCACCCTGCGCCGGGTCAACGGCGTGCCGGTCTGTGTGATTAACCACTATCTGCCCGATCTGAACTGGTGGCCGTCGCTGCAAAAATTTACCAGCGGTTCATTACACGATTTTATCAGCCAGCAGATGGGCGAGGGGCTGACGCGCAAACAGACGCGCATCGCCGCCCGCCGCGCACAGGCGAAAGAGAGCCGGCTGCTCGAAGTGACGCTGCATGCCCCGCTGCTCTGCGTGCGCACCCTGAATACCCGCAACGGCAGCGGCGCGATGGCGGAATACTCCGTCAGCCTGACGCGTGCCGACATGATTGAACTGACGCTGGAGCATTAAATGGAAGCACATAAGGCCCGCCAGCACTGGCTCTCCGTGCTGGCCCACAGCAGCCCGCAGCTGCTGCTTGCACACTGGCCATCAACGCTGCAACCGCAGTACCAGCTGCTGCGCGCGCCGGAGACCGGGCTGACCCGCCTCCAGGCGCGAATGGGCGGCACCGGGCGGCGCTTTATCCTCGGCGATACCACGGTAACCCGGGCGGTCGTCCAACTGGACAATGGCACCTGCGGCTACAGCTATGTTATCGGGCGCGATAAAGCCCACGCGGAACGCTGCGCGCTGCTGGATGCCCTGCTGCAGGGCGACAGCGGGCAGACCCTTCACCAACAGATTATTGCGCCGCTGGCCGCCGCGCGTGAGGAGCAGCTGCTGCTGCGCTCCCGCGAAGTCGCCAGCAGTCGCGTTGACTTCTTCACCCTTGTCAGGGGAGACAATTAATGACCCTACTCGCCAGTTTCAGCCATCCGGTTGCCGATGCCCAGCACGCCTTCCGCCGTATTCTTAAAGCCATGAGCGAGCCGGGTGTGATGGTTTCGCTGCCGTCGCTTCCCGCATGGGGCCGCACCTCGGTGGCCGCCACGGCGGTGCTGATGACGCTGGTCGACCGCGAAACGCCGCTGTGGATTGACGAACGGTTTCACGATGATGCGCTGCTGAACAACCTGCGTTTTCATACCGGTGCGCCGGTCACCGATCGTACCGATGCGCCGTTTGCCCTGCTGCACGCGAAGTCCTCTGCGGATATCGCCAGCTTCTCGCCGGGCGATAACGTCGCGCCGGAGAAGAGCAGCACGCTGATTATTGACGTGAGCGGACTGAGCGGCGGACTGACGCTGCGCCTGCGCGGTCCAGGGCTGATGGAAACCCGGGCGATTGCGCCACAGCTGCCGGAAAACGTGCTGAAGTTCCTGCGCAAACGCGCCCACACGTTCCCGCAGGGTATCGATCTGATCTTCACCTGCGGCGAGAACATGATGGCGCTGCCGCGCACCACCGACGTGGAGGTCTGCTGATGTACGTTGCGGTGAAAGGAGGCGAGAAGGCGATAGCCGCCGCCCACCGGTTGCAGGACGACCTGCGCCGGGGCGACCGCAGCGAGGCGGAGCTGCAGTGTCAGCAGATTGACCAGCAGCTGGGCCTGGCAGTGGACCGGGTGATGACCGAGGGCGGCATTCACGACCGCGAACTGGCCGCGCTGGCTATCAAGCAGGCCAGCGGCGACCTGGTGGAAGCCATTTTCCTGCTGCGCGCCTATCGCACCACGCTGCCGCGCCTCGCCGACAGCCTGCCGCTGGATAGCGGAGCCATGCGCGTGGAGCGGCGGATTTCGGCGGTGTATAAAGATCTGCCCGGCGGCCAGCTGCTGGGGCCAACCTACGATTACACCCATCGCCTGCTGGATTTTACCCTGCTGGCCGAGGGAAAAACCCCGCCCGCGCAGCGTGCCGAACAGCCGCTGGACGCGCGCTGTCCGCATATGTTCGACCTGATGACGCGTGAAGGGCTGGCGATTGCCGAAGAGGATGACGGCAGCGAGCCGCTGGATATCACCCGCGATCCGCCGTCCTACCCGCTGCCGCGTTCGGCGAAGCTGCAGCAGCTGGTGCGCGGCGATGAGGGCTTCCTGCTGGCCCTGGGGTATTCCACCCAGCGCGGCTACGGCCGCACCCACCCGTTTGCCGGTGAGATCCGCACCGGTTACGTCACGGTGGAAATCGCCCCCGAGGAGCTGGGCTTCCCGCTGGAAATCGGCGAAATCCTGCTGACGGAGTGTGAAATGGTCAACGGCTTTACCACACCCGCCGATGCCGCGCCGCATTTCACCCGTGGGTATGGCCTGGTATTTGGCCGCGCCGAGCGCAAAGCGATGGCGATGGCGCTGGTGGACCGCGCCCTGCAGACCGACGAGTACGGCGAGCGCATCACCAGCCCGGCGCAGGATGAAGAATTTGTGCTTTCCCACGCCGATAACGTGGAGGCGGCGGGTTTCGTTTCGCACCTCAAGCTGCCGCACTACGTCGATTTCCAGGCCGAGCTGGAACTGTTAAAGCGCCTGCGCGCGGAGTATCAGGAGAAGCAACGTGGCTGAACTGAACGGTTATAATCCGGGCTATCTGGATGAACAGAGCAAGCGCACCATTCGCCGGGCGATCCTGAAAGCGGTGGCCATTCCCGGCTATCAGGTGCCGTTTGGCGGGCGGGAAATGCCGATGCCCTACGGCTGGGGAACCGGCGGCATTCAGCTGACCGCCAGTATGATCGGCGAGCACGACGTGCTGAAGGTGATTGACCAGGGGGCCGACGACACCACCAATGCGGTCTCCATCCGCCGCTTTTTCCAGCGCGTTAGCGGCGCAGCGGTGACCGAGCGCACCGTCGATGCCACGCTGATCCAGACCCGCCACCGCATCCCGGAAACCCCGCTGACTGAAGACCAGGTGCTGATTTATCAGGTGCCGATCCCCGAGCCGCTGCGCTTTATTGAACCGCGTGAAACCGAAACCCGCACCATGCACGCGCTGGAAGAGTACGGGATCATGCAGGTGAAGCTGTATGAGGACATTGCCCGCTACGGCCATATCGCCACCACCTACGCCTATCCGGTTAAGGTTAACGATCGCTACGTGATGGACCCGTCACCGATCCCAAAATTCGACAACCCGAAGATGCATATGATGCCTGCGCTGCAGCTGTTCGGCGCCGGGCGTGAGAAGCGCATCTACGCACTGCCACCGTACACCAAAGTGGAAAGCCTCGACTTCGACGATCACCCGTTCACCGTCCAGCAGTGGGATCAGCCCTGCGCCCTCTGCGGATCGCGCGAAAGCTATCTGGACGAGGTGGTGATGGACGACAGCGGCACCAGGATGTTTGTCTGCTCCGATACCGATTACTGCCATCAGCAACAGGAAAGCCAGTCATGAATAGCGAGTCACCGCTGCTGACGGTCAATCAGCTCACCCACCTTTACGCGCCGGGTAAGGGGTTCAGCGATGTGTCATTCGAGCTTTTTCCCGGTGAAGTGCTGGGGATCGTCGGGGAATCCGGCTCCGGTAAAACCACACTGCTGAAGGCCATTTCGGCCCGCCTGCCGCCGCAGCACGGTGAAATTATCTATCAGGGCAGTGACCTCTACGCGATGAGCGAGAGCGAACGCCGCCGCCTGCTGCGCACCCAGTGGGGCGTGGTGCATCAGTATCCGATGGACGGCCTGCGGGCGCAGGTGTCGGCCGGGGGCAATATCGGTGAGCGGCTGATGGCGGTGGGTGAACGTCATTACGGGCAGATCCGCGAGAAGGCCGGCCAGTGGCTGGAGGATGTGGAGATCCCGCTGGCGCGTATCGACGACCTGCCGGGCACCTTCTCCGGCGGGATGCAGCAGCGTCTGCAGATCGCCCGTAACCTGGTCACCGGGCCGAAGCTGGTGTTTATGGATGAGCCAACCGGTGGGCTGGATGTGTCGGTGCAGGCCAGGCTGCTGGATCTGCTGCGCAACCTGGTGCGCGATCTCAACCTGGCGGTGGTGATTGTTACCCACGACCTCGGCGTGGCGCGCCTGCTGGCCCACCGTCTGCTGGTGATGAAGCAGGGCCAGGTGGTGGAGAGCGGGCTGACCGATCGGGTGCTTGACGATCCGCATCATCCCTATACCCAACTGCTGGTGTCATCCATTCTGTAACCTTGTTGAGAAACAGCTATGAACCTGAAACTACGCATCGAGAATCTGTCAAAAACCTTCGTCATGCACAACCAGCACGGCGCAAGGCTTCCGGTGCTGAACAACGCCTCGCTGCAGGTGGGGGCCGGTGAATGCGTGGTGCTGCACGGCCACTCCGGCAGCGGGAAATCCACGCTCCTGCGCTCGCTGTACGGCAACTATCTGCCGGACAGCGGCCATATCTGGGTTGACCATCAGCAGCAGTGGGTGGATCTGGTCAGCGCCCCGGCGCGGCAGATCCTCGCGCTGCGCCGCGACACGCTGGGCTGGGTCAGCCAGTTTCTGCGGGTGATCCCGCGTATCAGCACGCTGGAGGTGGTGATGCAGCCGCTGCTGGAGCGCGGCGTGGATCGGGCAGAAAGTGAGGAGCGGGCGCAGGCGCTGCTCGGGCACCTGAACGTGCCGTCACGGCTCTGGTCGCTGCCACCGTCGACCTTCTCCGGCGGTGAACAGCAGCGGGTGAATATCGCCCGTGGCTTTATCGCCGAGTCGCCGATCCTGCTGCTGGATGAGCCGACCGCCTCACTCGACAGCGTTAACTGTGCGGCAGTGGTTTCGCTGATTGAACAGGCGCGCGCCCGCGGTGCCGCCATTGTTGGGATTTTTCATGATAACGCGGTGCGCGAACGCGTCGCCGATCGTCTGCATGTCATGCAGTCTGTTACCCCGGAGCACGCCGTATGATTATCAACAACGTTAAGCTTATTCTTGAACGCGAAGTGGTCACCGGTTCGCTGGCCTGCGAAAACGGCATCATTACCGCCTATGCCGACACCCCCAGCCAGCTGCCGGGAGCCATCGACGGCGAGGGCGGCTGGCTGATGCCCGGCATGGTCGAGCTGCATACCGACAGTCTGGATAAATTCTTTACCCCGCGCCCGAAAGTGGACTGGCCTGCACATTCGGCGATGAGCAGCCACGATGCGTTGATTATCGCCAGCGGTATCACCACGGTGCTGGATGCCATCGGCGTGGGCGACGTGCGCGACGGCGGTCACCGCATGGAAAACCTCAACAAGATGATTAACGCCATCCGCCACAGTGAAAAACACGGGCTGAATCGCGCCGAACATCGCCTGCATCTGCGCTGCGAACTGCCGCACGACTCCACGCTGCCGCTGTTTGAACAGCTGATGTGCAATCCGGCACTGTCGCTGGTGTCGCTGATGGACCACTCGCCGGGCCAGCGTCAGTACGTGTCGCTGGACGCGTGGCGCACCTATTTTGGCGGAAAATACCAGATGAACGACGAGCAGCTGGATGCCTATCAGGCCGATCAGCTGCGCCTGGCCGCGCGCTGGTCGACGCCTAACCGCGAAGCGATTTCCGCCTGGTGCCGCCAGTACCATATTCCGCTGGCCAGCCACGATGATGCCACCCACGAACACGTGCTGGAGTCGAAAGGCGTCGGCAGCGTCATTGCCGAATTCCCGACCACCGAAGAGGCCGCGCGGTCGTCCCGCGAAATGGGGCTGCAGGTGCTGATGGGGGCGCCAAATATCGTTCGCGGCGGTTCGCACTCCGGCAACGTGGCGGCACGGGATCTCGCCTCAAAGGGGCTGCTGGATATTCTCTCCTCGGACTACTATCCGGCCAGCCTGCTCGATGCCGCCTTCCGCCTGGCTGCGGATGACGAGATCGCCATGGATCTGCCCGCCGCCGTGGCGCTGGTCACCCGCAATCCGGCGCACGCCATCGGGCTGACCGATCGCGGCGTGATTGCCGAAGGGAAACGTGCGGATCTGGTGCTGGTGCATCAGCCAAGGGAGCAGGTCTATATCAAAAACGTCTGGGCGAAAGGCCGGATGGTGTTCTGATGGCGCGGCTAATCTGGCTGATGGGCGCATCCGGCTCCGGCAAGGACAGCCTGCTGCTGGCCCTGCGGGAAAGCGCCCCGGATCGGGTGGTGGTGGCGCACCGCTATATTACCCGCTGCGCCTCTGCCGGAGGGGAAAACCATATTGCGCTCAGCGAACACGAGTTTCTGCGCCGCAGCGAGTTCGGTATGTTTGCCGTAGAGTGGCAGGCGCATCAGTTTTACTACGCGCTGGGCACCGAAATCGACCTGTGGCTGGCCGCCGGGCTGGACGTGGTGGTTAACGGTTCGCGCCGTCATCTGGCGGTAGCCCAGCAGCGCTACGGCGACCGCCTGCTGCCGGTGTGCCTGCAGGTTTCGCCTGAGGTACTGGCGCGGCGGCTTCGCCAGCGCGGCCGCGAGGATGAGGCCGAAATTATCCGCAGGATACAGCGGGCGGCAGAGCCGGTGACTGCAGGGTGCCTGACGCTGAACAACGACGGGGCGCTGGACGAGACGCTGAGGGATTTCTCGCTGCTGCTGGCGGAAATGCCGTGGGGTGTAACGGAACAGAACGACAGTTAAAAACAGTTCAGGCAGCCGTTGTGTCAGGCTGCCTGAATGCATGCCAAAACCGCATTTTCAGTTCCAACGTTTGCATTAAAAGTTGATTACGGGCTGGCAACGCCCCTTAACTATCAGAGACAACCTCGCCGTCAACTTCCTGTTTGATATAGCTGTAAAAGCGTTTTTCCGGATCCCAGACCTCCCGAACCTGATTCAGCTTTTGCCATTTCTCGGCGGAAAAACACTGATTCACCATCTCCGGCGCCACATCTAAATCGATTTCGTTAATGTAGTAGCCTTTCGCATACGGCTTAATGGCGGCATTGAGCTTGAGCATCAGCCGCCTGTTCGCCTCGATTTCTGCCTCTGTGGAGCCAATCAGATACCAGGAAATATAGTGCGGTGCCCAGTAGGTGAAGCTGCACGGTTCCGGCACCGTGGGGTTGGTATCAATCACCGAAAAACCGAAAGAGCGCGAATCAACGGCTTCGTTTTCCAGTAGCTCGGCAACCACCGGCAGCGCCAGCTCTGGCCGATCGGTGAAAAAGGCGGTTTCGCTGGTTCTGCTGGTGCTGTAGGCATCCGTTGCGCCGAGTGCCTCGAACAGATCGAGATAGGTCAACGTGCGGTTGTGCACGCTTTGCAGGGTGCACAGGTCCGGCAGTTTGCTGTTGTTGAACAGCTCTGCCACCTCCAGCGCTTCGGCCTCGGTACTGCCAAACGAAATCACGTTAAGCGCCAGATGCCAGCGCTGCTCCGACGGCGGCGTGCCGGGCGGGGAGAATTTTCCCAGCGCGCCGAGAATTTCCGAACGCTGTGCATTGGCCGGTAGCAGCGTCATCACCTCGTCCAGCGCGGGGCGCAGATCGGTAACGGGAAAATAAAAGCTGTTCATTATCGCGATGGGCGCGGTGTGCAGCTGTAATTTGTAGCGCAGTACAACGGCGAAAAACCCCGAGCCTGCGCCGCGCATCGCCCAGTAGAGATCGGTGTTCTCATCCGGTGAAGCGGTGACGGTTGAACCGTCCGCCAGCATCAGCTCTGCCGCCAGCACCGATCCGCATGCCATGCCGTAGGCCGGCATATTCCATCCCATACCGCCGCCGAGCAGGAACCCCCCTAGGGTGACGAAACCGGTGTGTGCACCGGGAAACACCAGCCCCCGGGCAAAGGTGGCTTCGTTCAGTTCCTGGCTTAATACGCCAGGCCCGGCCCAGGCGGTTTTTGACCCGGGGTCCAGTTCGATGTGGTCGAAGCGCGACATATCGATAGTCACCGCGCCGTTGCGCAGCGGCGACAGGGTGATATTGTGCCCGGAACTGCGCAGCGCCACCCGACGACCGGTTTGCTGCGCATACAGCAGCAGGATTTTGACATCGTCGGGATCCAGCGGCTGAGCAATCACATCAGGAAAACGCGGCGGTTTTTTATCGTACCAGGTCATCGCCCAGAACCAGCGGAAATAGCGCGGATCGGCGTGGCTGATAAACGAACCTTTGAAACCCGATGGCCGAATAGCCCCGCCGCCGGACGCCACGCTGACGATCGGGCGGAGGAGGCCGGAGAACAGGATGCCAACGGCCGCGGTGGCCTTTATAAAACGTCTGCGTGCCAGTAGTAAGGTCTGCACAAAGGCTCCTTGTCGGTTAGGGATTGGCGGAGGGTAACTGGCTGAAATATTCCGAAAGCTGACGAATATCGTTTTCAGTCAGGCCGTTAACCACGTTCTGCATCATGCCGTTCCTGCGGCTGCCGTCGCGGAAAGCGTTAAGCTGGCTGCGCAAATAGGGGGCTTTTTGCCCCGCCAGGTTGGGCCACTGCGGATTCTGGCTGATGCCGCCGGGGCCGTGGCAGCTCATGCAGCGGCTGGCCTCTTCGGGCTGCGCCAGTGCCTGGCTCTTAACTTCCGTTCCATCGGGCGTCGCCAGCGCCTGTGGCGCAGCGAGAATCGCCATGCTGATCAGGAAAAGCCATATCTGTAAGCCGCGATGGCTGTTTTTCATACCCACTCCGTAAGTTTTCATTAGTCGCGTGCGCCGTTATTGTTCCGTGTTGCCCTGTCTTTACGCACCTCTGACACGGCTGAAGCAGACACTTCAGCAGCCTGATTGCCCCATGACGATCGAATAAAACTTAATACGTCAGCGATATTTTCGTCGCTGAGTGAACCGGCATAGGCGGGCATCGAATAGAGCGTGTCGCTGTGTTTTGTTTCGGCGTTGGTGGCGCCCGTCAGCACAATTTTTATTAAACTGGCCGGGTCGGGATTATTGACCATCGTATTCAATGCCAGCGCCGGTAATTTATTTTTGTAGCCCAGTCCGTTAGCTAAATGGCAGCCTTCGCAGTGGGATAAATACAGTTTTCCCCCGGGAGTTAATTCATCACCACGAGTTAACCGGTTCAGGGTGGTTAAGTCGTAATAGGGTTTATCCTGTATGATATTCGGCTGCAGGGATCGCAGATAAGCGGCAATCGCATAAAGATCGCTGTCGGACATATATTGTGTGGAGTGAGTCACCACATCGGACATTGGGCCAAAGGTTGCCGTTTTGTCTGAACGCCCGGTTTTTAATAATGCGACAATCTCTTCGGCGCGGGTAAGGCCCAGCCCGGAGCGCCGTTCGCCCCGTAGGGACGGCACCGAGTAGCCATCAATAACCTGTCCACCGGATAAATACTGGCTGCCTTTGCTGTTATCAAAAACGGCTTCCTGCAGCGTGATGGCACGAGGTGTATGACAGGCACCGCAGTGACCGAGGCCGGTAACATAGTAGGTGCCAAGCGCCACGGGATCTTTCGGCAGCGCGGCAGTCAGTGCCGTTTCAGGGGCGAAAAGCCAACGCCACCAGGTCATCGGCCAGCGCAGGGAGAGCGGCCAGGGAATGGTGTTCTGCTGGCGCGGAGCAACGACCGGCGTAACGCCGTGCATGAAATAGGCATAAAGCGCCGCCATGTCGTCCTGAGTCAGACGCGAATAGGAAATCCACGGCATTGCGGGGTAAAGCGTGTCGCCCGAGGGAGCGATGCCGTATCTGACCGCACGTTCAAAGTCACCGTAGGAATAGTGACCAATGCCGGTGCTTTTATCGGGCGTAATATTGGGCGGGATCATCCCTCCAATCGGCGAGGCGATGGGCAAACCGCCGCTAAACGCCGGCTTGCCGGGTGCCGTATGGCAGGCGACACAGTCGCCCACGCGGGCGAGGTATTCTCCGCGTTTGATCTGTTGCTCATTGACGGGCAGAGGGTCTTTTGCGAGGGCGTTCCCGGATTTGGGGATGACCAGGGTGGCTAACCAGGCAAGCACGGCTACAACAACTACACAGGCAACGATCCCGCTGGTCCAGCGGCATAATCGCCATGCGGTCGAATGTTTTTTATGATGCTGAGACGCGTAGCGGCTATGTTTCATTGATTATTATGCCTTGAATGGGAATTATTATTTTTCAAGCCGGTGTTTTTTATAGTTAATGCATTTCGAACGGATAAGGAAGGTTGCCAAAAAATAATGACTAACTTTATTTTTAATAATCGGCGTGTTGAATAAAATCGGGTTGAGTATGTTCCAGAGAATTCATTTTTTTTAAACTTAAAATGCCGCCAGGACATTTTTCGCTATTCGTTGAGAGTGAGATTTACATTTCACTTCCGTTACAACGATAAATGCGAGGCAATACGCAGACATTTTTTCATGCAGCGACGTCCGATTAGGTAACCTTCTCACTGATTACATTTATCCGTCCAGGGAGAGGACATGACAGCATCGAAAAGGGGAGATGAACATCGGAAAAGTATCAGCCCGACGCCGCACGATCTGGTGTTTAAACAGTTTCTGAATAATCCCAATACCGCTCGCGATTTTATGCAGCTTCATCTGCCACGCGCGCTTCAGCAAATATGTGATTTCAGCACGCTGAAGCTACAGTCAGGGAGTTTTATCGAGGAAAACCTGCGTGCCTACTTCAGCGATGTGCTCTACCGCATGAAAACCCTCAGCGGTGATGCATACGTCCACGTTCTTATTGAACACCAGTCAACACCGGATAAACATATGGCCTTCCGATTGATGCGATACGCGGTGGCGGCGATGCAGCGCCATCTTGAGGCCGGGCATAAAAAACTGCCGCTCGTCATCCCGGTGCTGTTCTATGCCGGAAAACGCAGTCCGTATCCCTGGCCGACCCGCTGGCTGGATGAGTTTGACGATCCGGCACTGGCGGAGGAGATTTACGGAGGCGCTTTTACGCTGGTGGACGTGACGGTGATTCCGGATGATGAAATTATGCAACATCGAAGTATGGCTGCGCTGACTCTGCTGCAAAAACATATCCATCTGCGCGATCTCGCCGGGCTGGTGGACACGCTGGCAACTTTAATTTTGGCAAAACACATGACGGGACAGCAGTTGGTGACGTTGGTAAACTATTTCGCGCAGACGGCGGAAATGTCCGATGCAGAAGCCTTTATCCGTAAACTCGCGCGGCGCGTCCCACCGTATAAGGAGCAACTTATGACGCTTGCAGAGCAGCTTGAAAAGAAGGGAATGAAGAAGGGGATTTTGCTCGGGGAGCAGAGTGGTATTGAAAAGGGTCGACGAGCGGCTGCACTCAAAATCGCTCAAACGATGCTGCAAAATGGTATGGATCGTTTAACGGTGATCAAGATGACCGGTTTAAATGAGGCGGATCTGGTACTGATCGAGTGTTGATGCCCCGCTTTGTCCAATCTTATTCCATCTGTTATCAGAGTATTACTCATTACTCAGTTTTTGTTTACAACACCGGAACTGACGGGTTATGTTTCTTGCCGAACCTTTCCAGGGGGAGCCTGATATCGGGCTGAGAGTTCGCACATGCAACGGTGCGAAGACCCTTAATACCTGATCCGGATAATGCCGGCGAAGGGATGGCGCAACCTGTCTGACTCTTACCGGTCTTTGTACCAGACTGCCTGAGTACCCACATTCAGTCGCGCTGTCTTTACTTTACAGGACAACACGATGACCGAACGTTTTACCGAAACCCTGCGTAACCAGAATCTGCCGACATGGTCGGCGGCCGTCAGTCACCGTTTCGTTGAGGAGCTGGTCACCGGCACCGTTGACGACCGCGTGATGATTAATTACCTGATTCAGGATCACCGCTTCCTCGACAGCTTCCTGATCCTGGTGGGTGCGGCGATGGCCAGCGCCGATACCACCGAAGCCCGCCTGCGCTTTGGCCGCTTTGCCGGGATGGTTTCCTCGGAAGAAAACACCTATTTCCTGCGTTCGTTTACCGCGCTCGGCGTCGGTGAGCAACTGCGCAGCGAAAAGCCTGATACCGCGCCGACGGCCGGTTTCAAAGCCATCATGCGCGAAGCGGCTGCCACCCGCAGCTATGCGGCGATCCTGACGGTGCTGAACGTGGCGGAATGGCTGTATTTTGACTGGGCATCTCAGGCTGCCCGACCGCTACCGGACAATTTCGTCTATGCCGAGTGGGTCACGCTGCACGACAACCCTGATTTCAATGCGTTTGTGGCGTTTATCCGCGAGGAGCTGGACCGCGTTGGCCCGGCGGAAGCCCCGCAGTGTGAGGACCTTTTCCGCCGTGCGGTAGGGCTTGAGAAAGCGTTTTTTGATGCGGCCTATCAGTAAATCAGGCTGAAAGCAGGGTAATGCCAATTCAGGATCCCCGAGAAACTCGGGCATCCAAACTGTCATGAAGAGTGGGGCAGAATGCCAGCGCAGTCTGCCCCTGACCGGTCAGCTCCACATCGCCAGGATCGGCCAGCCCACCAGCAGCAGCAGCGAAATAAACACCACGCCGAAAATGGCACCCAGCCGCCAGTAGTCCTTCGACTTCACGTAGCCGCAGCCGTAGATAATCACGCCCGGGCCGGTGGCATACGGCGTCAGGCAGCCCATGATACCGATAGACAGCACCAGCAAAATACACAGGTGTTCCATCGGCACGCCGGGGATGCCTTTCCCCACCGCCAGGATCATCGGCAGCATGGTGGCGGTGTGGGCGGAAAGGCTGGCAAACAGATAGTGGGCAAAATAGAACACCAGCACCAGCGCAACCACGGTGCCGCTGGGGGAAAACCCTTCCAGATGTCGGCTCATGGTGTTGGCAAACCAGTCGATAAAGCCGGAGCGGGTCAGGCCATTTGCCATCACCACCAGCGTTGCCAGGTTAACCAGCGTATTCCAGGCGCTGTGGTATTTGGTGATGTCCTTCCACGGCACCACGTGCAGCGCCAGCATCAGGGAAACCGCCAGCAGCCCCACCGCCGTCGCGTTGATGATTTTGCCGCCGAATACCCACAGCCCCAGGCTCAGCAGCACCAGGCCAATCAGCGTGATCTCTTTTCGCGTCAGGCGGCCCATCTCTCTCAGCGCTTCGCCCGCCCAGTTCGATACCTCCTCGCTGTGGGTGATCTCCGGCTTGTACAGAATGTAAGAAAGCCAGGGGGCCACCACCAGAAGGATAATCCCCACGGGCAGGAAGCTGAGGAACCACTGCAGCCAGCTGATCTGAATGCCGGCAATTTTACCCACGAACTCCAGACCCAGCACGTTGGGCGCGGAACCGGTAATAAACATCGAGGAGCTGAGGCTGGTCCCAATCACCATCATCCACATCAGGTATCCGCCGATGCGCTTTGAGGAAGGGTCGTTGGGAAATGATTTAAACAGCGGCGGCAGGTTTTTGATTACCGGGAATACCGTCCCGCCGGTACGCGCGGTGTTGGACGGCGTAAACGGGGCCAGCATGACGTCGATGATGACGATAGCGTAACCCAGCGTCAGCGTGCGTTTGCCCATAAATTTGACCATAAACAGCGCAATACGGCGGCCCAGCCCGGTTACTTCGTAGCCCAGCGCGAAGATGAAGGCACCGAACACCAGCCAGACCGTCGAGCTGGAGAAGCCCGCCAGACCCCATTTCAGCGCCTGTTTCCCGGCGTTAAATTCGGGATTGGCCAGTTCAGCGGCATCAAATAACACGTAATGGCTGCTGATGATGCAGACCGTCACGGCGATAAAACTGATCGCCGTCGCCGGGATCGGCTCAAGGATCATCCCGACTATCATCGCCACGAATACCGCAAAATAGTGCCAGGCCTGCGGCGGCATGCCGTCGGGCGTCGGCAGCACCAGCATCACGGCGAGAACAACCAGCGGGGTCAGAGATTTCCATATCTTATCTTTCGCAAGGGACATAATCGATCCTCTGTCAGGGATTTAATGATTGATAACGGCGTCGGTGTGTTGCATCAGTGTGTCCATCTGGCGCAGCAGGTCGGCCGTCGTGTGCGCCCGGCTGCGGGCGCACGCCGATGCATCCTGCTGGCACAGCAGGCAGGGGCGGGCGGGCAGTCCGTAGTCTCTGCGCGACAGGAGGGTTCCCTGCGGGGTGAACACGTCAAAGTCCCACAGCCGGCCCTGCGGCGAGGCCTGTTCAAGGTCGATCAGGGCACGCTTCAGCGGCTCCGGCGGGGCACTGACCGCCAGCAGGCCTTCCGGACCGGTCGGCAGCGCAACGCAGAGCTGGTGGGTGATTTCCCAGCCGCGCTCCGCCAGCCGCTGCCTTAACGCCCGCAGGCCACGATTAAAAATACGCCGGGTCAGCGGGCTGTCTTTTACCGGCCCCGGGGCCAGCACGGTGAAGGAGACGAGCGTGCTGGCATACTGTGCCAGCCAGGCCTGCTGGCGCGCGTGGCGGGCGTCCCGGCTGGCGAGCAGCTGTTCAACGGTGAGGGTAGCCCGCGTTGCTGAGGTGATATAAAGCGGCATTGTTCACTCCCTGACCTGACGGACAATATCGATTACCGATCCATCGCGGTAGCGCACCACGGCGATGGTCCGGTCGGTAAACGCCACGGGCTGCGGTTTGCCGGTGAGCTGTTCCGCCCGCTCGCGCAGCCATTCAATGGTCACCACCTTCATACCGGCAGCTTTCAACCTATCCGCCAGCTCGGGGCGGGCAGGGTTAACCGCAATGCCGTGATCGGTGACCACAATGTCAATGCTGGACCCGGGCGTGACGCAGGTGGTGACCCTGTTGACCAGGGTTGGGATGCGGCCACGAACCAGCGGGGCAACGATAATCGACAGCGCGGCGGCCACCGCCGTGTCGCAGTGACCGCCGGACGCGCCGCGCAGCACGCCGTCGGAACCGGTCAGCACGTTGACGTTAAAGTCGGTATCCACCTCCAGCGCGCTGAGTATCACCACGTCAAGTCGGTCGACGGAGGCCCCTTTTGACCCCCAGTTGGCGTACTGATTGGCGCTGATTTCGATGTGGTTCGGGTTTCGCGCCAGCGATTCCGCCGCATGGCGATCGAAGCTCTGCACGTCGAGCAGTTTGTCGATCAGTCCCTTTTCATGCAGGTCGACCATCGCGGCGGTAATGCCGCCCAGCGCGAATGCGGCGTGAATATCGCGGCGGCGCATGCTGTCTTCCAGGAAGCGGGTCACCGCCAGCGACGCGCCGCCGGTGCCGGTTTGCAGCGAGAAGCCGTCGTTGAAGTAGCCGGAGTTCACCACCACCTCGGCGGCGCTGCGGGCGATCAGCAGCTCGCGCGGGTTGGTGGTCATGCGGGTGGTATCCGCACCAATTTTGTCGGCGTCGCCCACCTGTTCAACCTGAACAATCAGGTCCACCTGGTCCTGAGCCAGGCTGGCCGGCGCGTGCGGGTAGCTGACGATCGCCTCGGTCAGCAGCACCACCTTTCTGGCGTAGTCGGCATCCACTTTGGCATAGCCCAGCGAACCGCAGCAGGCCCGGCCGACGCGGCCATTAGCGTTACCCGCCGGGTCGCAGGCGGGCACGCCGAGGAAGGCAACGTCGATATTCAGTTCACCGCGCTCAATCAGCTCCACGCGCCCGCCGTGGGAGTGGATCTGCACCGGTTCGGCCAGCAGGCCGCGCGATATCGCCTCCGCCAGCGGGCCGCGCAGACCGGAGGTGTAAATACGGCTGACCACGTTATTGCGGATGTGTTCGACCAGCGGCGCATGGCAGTCATTCAGCGAACTGGATGCCAGCGTCAGGTTCTTAAATCCCATACGGGCGAGGGTCTCCATCACCGCGTTCAGCGTCAGGTCGCCACCGCGAAACGCATGGTGGAAGGAGAGGGTCATGCCGTCCTTCAGCCCGGACCGGCGAACGGCCTCTTCGATGCTGCCGCAGAGCTTGCCGTCGCGCGGTTTCTGCGCCTGCAGATTCAGCTTGGACGCGGGTTGATACGCCGGGTAGTCGTATGCGGGCTGGCGACGCTCGCTGATACGATCGTCGGTTTGATGCTGAGTCATAGTCTGTCCTTATTCATCACGAAGCCCGGAAAGCGCCGCGCGGGAGAGCACCAGACGAGCGCGTTCAATCACCGGGCTGTCCACCATTTTTCCGTTGAGCGATACCACGCCGCGCCCTTCCCGGGCGGCGGCTTCGGCGGCGTCGACGATGTTCTGGGCCTGGGTAAAGGCTTTGCGCGTAGGTGCGTAGAGGTTGTGCAGCAAGTCGATCTGGCGCGGGTTGATCAGCGATTTGCCGTCAAAACCCAGCTGGTGGATGTGCGCGGCTTCATGCAGGAAACCGGCATCGTTGTTGGCGTCGGAATAGACCGTATCGAACGCCTGGATCCCCGCCGAGCGTGCCGCCTGCAGGATGGAACAGCGGGCGAACAGCAGCTCCACGCCTTCGGGGGAGCGCTCGGTGCGCAGATCGCGCACATAGTCTTCTGCCCCCAGGGCGATACCGATTAAACGCGGTGATGCGTGGGCAATCGCCACCGCCTGCGTAATGCCCTGAGCGGATTCGATCGCTGCCAGCAGGCCGGTGCTGCCGGGTTCGCGGCCGCACTGTTTTTCAATGCGGCTGATTTCAGTCTCAATGTCCGTGACGTCCTGCGCGGTATCGGTTTTAGGCAGGCGGACGATATCCGCACCGCCGCGCACCACGGCCTCCAGATCGTCCAGCCCGTAGGCCGAGTCCAGCCCGTTGACCCGCACGATGGTTTCCACCTCCTGATACAGGGGATGTTGCAGCGCGTGATAGACCAGGCGGCGCGCGGCGTCTTTCTCACGCAGGATGACCGAATCCTCAAGGTCAAACATCAGCGCATCGGCGCGATAAATAAACGCGTTGCTGACCATCGCGGCGTTGGCCCCGGGAACAAACAGCATGCTGCGGCGGATGCGCGACCGCAGAGGAACGTTATGCAGGGCGGTCATTTGGTGTTCTCCCAGGGCAGTGCGGCGAGGCCGGCGGCGCGGGCCAGCAGGGTTTCCAGGCGGGCGCGGAGAATACAGTCCAGCGCCCCCTTATCGTCAACGATCAGCTGTACGCCCTGCACCCCGTAGTGGGCCAGCGTCTGCAACAGGGTGGCGCGGATCGCCGCGCCAAACTGCTTTTCAACGCTGCTGTTAATCTGCAGATCGATTTCCTGCCCATCGGCAGGGGCGATGCGGATCATCACATCGCCTGATTCCAGGGTGCCGGCAACGGCGGCATGGATTATTTTCATGTTTCACCTGTGACTGATTCAGAATGGTTTTTTTGGCCTGCGAAGAGCTTTTGCTGCAGATAGTCGAGGGTGGTGGCCGGCACCAGATGACTGATGGTGGCGAGCTCCTTTTTCACCAGCAGCTGGCGTACCCAGGAGGCAGAAATGGCTTTGCCCTGATACTGGATGCGTTCGATCTCCACCAGCGCGATGGGCGGCGCGTCCATGGCCGGATCGCTCAGGCAGCGGCGCATATCGCGGTTGTAATCGGCGGTGACGGCGCAGAGCGGTTCGCTGCCGACAAAGCGATGGGTGATCCCCAGCGCCGGGGCAATGTGCTGGCGAAAGATTTGCAGGTCGATTTCGGTATAGCAGTGGTCGATTACCCCCTGTTCTTTGATGAAGTAACAGGGGAAGGTGGCGCGGGAAATCAGGTATTCCGAGCCGCGATGGACCGTCACGTCGCTGATATCCGCGGTCCCGGCGCGGACCAGCGCCAGGCGATCCTCATACGGAAAGCGCGAGGTATCTTCCTTCACCAGGAAAACGTGCAGCCAGTCGCACTGTCCTGCGGCCTGCTGGATCAGGTAGCGGTGGCCAAGGGTGAACGGATTGGCATTCATCACGATGCAGCCCGTTTTACTGCCGCCGCGCCGCAGGGTGGTAAGGAAGCTGGCGTAGCGCTGCAGACGCGTGGCGTCGTTTTCCATCAGCACCATCACGCCGGGGACGCGGGCCAGGGGATAAAATCCGCACTGTTTAAACAGCGCCTCGTTTTCACTTTTGGTGTAAATAAACAAGTGCGTACACTGCCGCTCATAGGCGAGGTTAATTAATTCGGTCGCCAGCTTCAGCGCCAGCCCTTCGCCGCGGGCGGACTCGCTGATGGCGACGCATTTAATAATATTTCCCGCAATGCCGCCGCAGGCAATAAGTTGTTCATCGCAGGTGACGGTAATAAAAACCTCAACGGAGGTATCAATGCCCAGATCGTTTTCATGCAGAAAGCGGCTGACGGCGGCCATTTTTCTGTTTTCAGCGCGTTTCACCTGGGAAAAAACATAATCCTCTGACATGTCTGCAAAAATCCTTTATTTGACAGATAATGTAATGCGTATCCTGACGACGAATCTGGGGTAACTGACTGCAACAGCATATTACGTCGGGCAATATGGCTGTTTATTGATGTATTTCATAAAGCGCTGACTGAATTAAATAAACTTTATGGTTTTTATTTGGTTAATTAATTGGGGGCGGGTTATCGTTGATGGATTCCATATCCATTATATTTATGTCTTGTTGTGCACGACGTGCGATAATCGCAGAAAATTGCCACCTTCTTATCCCGGCAGGTGAAGGCGGCGTGGCAGGATTGTTATTCAGGGAAGGGTGGAATGTCAGGGAACAGTGAAAAGGATAAGGGCAGAATTTTCGACCGGCTGGCTTTTCCCCTGCGCATTTTCCTGCTGCTGCTGACCGTCTCCGTGCTGCTGATCGTCGCCCTCGGCCAGTACCTGACGGCCAGTTTTGAGGATTATCAGAACAAGCAGGTCCGCGATATGGCCATGAACCAGGCGCGAATTATTGCCTCAAATGACAGCGTGATCGCGGCGGTAGAGAATAACGATACCGCCCGCCTGGCGGCGATTATCGGCCGGCTGGCCAGCGGCGCTGACTTTGACTACGTGGTGATTGGCGATCGCCACTCCCGCCGCCTTTACCATCCTAATCCGGCCAAGATAGGCCACCCCATGCAGTTTACCCGGCCCGGTGCGCTGGAGCGGGGCGAAAGCTATTTTATCTCGGGTAAGGGCTCAATCGGCCGGGCCATGCGCGCCAAAACGCCCATTTTTGACGCCAGCGGGCAGGTCATCGGCGTGGTGTCACTCGGTTACCTCAACAGTAAAATTGACGGCTGGCGGCTCAATTTCCTGCTGCCGATGGCCGGGGTGTTTATTTTTATCCTGCTGATTCTGCTGCTGCTGTCGTGGCTGTTTGCCGCGCATATCCGGCGTCAGATGATGGGTATGGAACCGCGACAGATAGCGCGGGTGGTCCGCCAGCAGGAGGCGCTGTTTGGTTCCGTGTTTGAGGGGCTGATTGCGGTCGACCCGCAGGGGCGGATTACCGCGATAAACCGTAACGCGCGTAAAATGCTGGGCCTGAGTTCGCCGGGCAAACAGTGGCTCGGGCAGTCCGTTGCCACGGTGGTTCACCCCAGCGAATTTTTTACCGATCGAACGCCTGAAAATCTGCAGGATGTGATTTGCAGCTTTAACGGCCTGAGCGTGATCGCCAGCCGGGGCGCGATCCGCTACGGCAGTGAACGGCTGGGGGCGATCATCAGCTTCCGCAGCAAAGATGAAATCAGCACCCTCAATGCCCAGCTAAGCCAGATTAAACAGTACGTTGAAAATATGCGTACCCTGCGTCACGAACACCTCAACTGGATGTCGACGATCAATGGCCTGCTGCAAATGAAAGAGTACGATCGGGTGCTCAAAATGGTGCAGGGCGAATCGCAGGCGCAGCAAAGCCTGATCGACAGCCTGATGGGGGCGTTCGCCGACCGGCAGGTGGCCGGGCTGCTGTTCGGTAAAGCGCAGCGGGCCAGGGAGCTGGGTTTAACGCTGAACATCGCCGATGGCAGTCAGCTACGCCATCTCCCCGCCGGCCTGGACAGCACCGAATTCGCCGCCATCGTGGGCAATTTACTGGATAACGCCTTTGACGCCACGCTGAAAAACCCCGCAGGGAACGGCACCGTTGAACTCTATCTGAGCGATGAGGGCACCGAGGTCATCATTGAGGTGGCTGACCAGGGATGTGGCGTGCCGGAACAGCTGCGCGTAGCGATGTTTCATCGCGGCGTGAGCAGTAAAAATAATGATGAAGGCGAGCACGGCATTGGCCTCTACTTAATTGCGGGCTACGTCAGGCGCTGCGGCGGGACCATCCTGCATGAAGATAATCAGCCCTGCGGCGCGCTGTTTTCCGTTTTTTTGCCGAAAGTGAAAATGACTGATGGGACAAACACTGACCATACTGATTGTTGAAGATGAAACCGCGCTGGCCGAAATGCATGCCGGGTTTATCGTGCAAAACGGACCGCGGCGTCAGGTCTGGCTGGCGGGGAATCTGGCGGAAGCGCGGATGATGATTGCGCGGTTCAAGCCCATGCTGATCCTGCTGGATAACTACCTGCCGGACGGCAGGGGCATCACACTGCTGCACGAGCTGACCGAGGCCCACAGCCCGTGCGGAGTGGTGTTTACCACCGCCGCCAGCGACATGGCGACGGTAGCGGAAGCGGTACGCTGCGGCGTCTTCGACTATCTGATTAAACCGGTATCCTGGGCACGTCTGGAGCAGACGCTGGAACGCTACCAGCAGCGGCTGACGATGCTCTCCAGCCCCGATACCGCCAGCCAGCGTCAGATCGACGAGATGTTTAACGCCTATGCGCGGGAAGCCGGTGAGGTGCCGCTCCCGCCGGGGATTGACGCGCTCACCCTGGCGAAGGTCAGCGATCTGTTCAGGGATGAGTCCGCGCGGCATACCGCCGAAACCGTGGCCCGGGTGCTGCAGCTGAGCCGGACCACCGCCCGCCGCTATCTGGAATTCGCCGCCGGGCAGCAGCGGATCCGCGCCGACATCGTTTACGGTAAAGTCGGCCGTCCGCAGCGCATCTACCGGGCTTCATCCCCGGATTAACGCCGACCGGGGCCGCCGCTTTATGCCGCCTGCGCCACCTTCCTGCAACTGAAATCGCCCTGGTCTGCTCTTTTTTCCTCCGGCCGGATTCTTTTCGTCTGTCACCGTTTCATCACTCGCCTGTCATATGAGCGTCATCGCGCTCGCCCTTAATAAGCGCACAACGACGAACGCGCTTAACCACAACGGTATATGACAATGGCACAGGCACAGTTAAAAATTGCCCCACAGCATCAGGATGTTCCCCATCCGGCCAGCCATGCCAGAGTGCTGGCGGTCAACGGGCTGGGTAAATCCTACGGCTCACAGGCACGCGTGCTGGACGACATTAACTTCGACCTGCACGCGGGCGAACTGGTGGCGGTTATCGGCCGCTCCGGCGCGGGGAAATCCACGCTGCTGCACGTGCTGAACGGCACCATCCCGGCCAGCGAGGGTGAGATCCGCCACTTCGCCGAAGACGGTCAACAGCAGAATATCGTTGAGCTGAACGCCCGACAGATGCGCCAGTGGCGCAGTGAATGCGGCATGATCTTCCAGGACTTTTGCCTGGTGCCGCGTCTGGACGTGCTGACCAATGTCCTGCTGGGGCGTCTGAGCCAGACCTCGACGCTGAAATCCCTGTTTAAAATCTTCCCGGATGAGGATCGCGCCCGCGCCATCGGCCTGCTGGAGTGGCTGAATATGCTGCCGCAGGCGCTACAGCGCGCCGAGAACCTCTCCGGCGGACAGATGCAGCGCGTGGCTATCTGCCGCGCGCTGATGCAAAACCCGAAAATTCTGCTCGCCGACGAGCCGGTCGCCTCGCTGGATCCGAAAAACACCCGCCGCATTATGGACGTTCTGCGCCAGGTGAGTGAAAACGGCATCAGCGTAATGGTTAACCTGCACTCGGTGGAGCTGGTGAAAGAGTACTGCACGCGCGCTATCGGCATTGCCAAGGGGCGCATTGTTTTTGACGGACATCCGTCGCAGCTGACCGACAGCCTTCTGCATACTCTGTATGGCGAAGAGATGTCGCAGCTTAACTAACACTTTTTGGGATACGGACACAGCAATGAAAAAATACCTACTCGCAGCGGTAATCAGCAGTGTTATGGCCGCCAACGCCTTTGCCGCAGACGCGCCAAAAGAACTGAACCTGGGCATTCTCGGCGGCCAGAACGCCACCCAGCAGATCGGTGATAACCAGTGCGTGAAAGACTTCTTCGATAAAGAGCTGAGTGTTGATACCAAACTGCGTAACTCCTCGGACTACTCTGGCGTGATCCAGGGTCTGCTGGGCGGCAAAGTGGATATGGTACTGAGCATGTCACCGTCTTCTTATGCCTCCGTGTACATCGCCGATCCGCAGGCGGTTGACGTCGTCGGCATCGTGGTGGACGACGCGGATAAATCGCGCGGCTACCATTCCGTGGTGGTGGTGAAAGCCGACAGCCCGTACAAAAAGCTGTCCGACCTGAAAGGCAAATCCTTCGGCATGGCTGATCCGGACTCCACTTCCGGCTTCCTGATCCCGAACCAGAGCTTCAAGAAAGAGTTCGGCGGCAGCGTGGATGATAAATACAACGGCTTCTTCTCCAGCGTGACTTTCTCCGGCGGCCACGAGCAGGATGTGCTGGGCGTGCTGAACGGTCAGTTTGAAGGCGCGGTGACCTGGGCTTCAATGATCGGCGACTACAATACCGGTTATACCAGCGGCGCATTCACCCGTATGATCCGCGCCGGTCAGCCGGACCTGATGAAGAAAATCCGCATTATCTGGGAATCGCCGCTGATCCCTAACGGCCCGATTCTGGTCAGCAACAAGCTGCCTGCGGACTTCAAAGCCAAACTGATTACCGCCATCAAAAAGCTGGATACCGAACAGCACAGCTGCTTCGTGAAGGCCGTGGGCGGCGCACAGCATATCGGACCGGCCACGGTAAAAGATTACCAGGCGATCATCGATATGAAACGTGAACTGACCTCCAAGCGTTCTTAATCCGCCGCTTTCTCCCCGTTTGTAAGGGCCGGACTTCCGGCCCTTAATCCAGGTGTCCGCATGACAAATCCCGATTTTGAGCGTTACTACCAGCAGATCCGCGGCAGACAAAAGCGCGATACGCTGCTGTGGTCACTGTTGCTGCTGGGGCTGTATCTTGGCTCGGCCCATCTGGCTGAATTTAACCTGCACACCGTCTGGGTGTCGCTGCCGCACTTCTTTGACTACATTCGCGAAACGATACCGGCGCTGCGTTTTCATGCCCTGTTTGACGACGTGAAAACCGACGGCTCGCTGGCGTGGTGGGGCTATCGCCTGCATATCCAGCTGCCGCTGATCTGGGAAACGCTGCAGCTGGCGCTGGCCGCCACGGTGCTGTCGGTGATGGTGGCCGGCGTGCTGGCTTTCCTCGCCGCCGGGAATACCCAGACGCCGCGCGGCGTCAGTTTTGCTATCCGCACCGGGGTGGCTTTTTTACGCACCATGCCCGAGCTGGCGTGGGCGGTAATGTTCGTTATGGCCTTCGGTATCGGGGTGATCCCCGGCTTCCTGGCGCTGGCGCTGCACACCATCGGCAGCCTGACCAAGCTGTTTTATGAAGCTATTGAAAGCGCCTCCGACAAGCCGGTGCGCGGCCTGGCGGCGGCGGGCGCTTCGTCGTTTCAGCGTATGCGCTTCGCCCTGTGGCCGCAGGTGAAGCCGGTGTTTCTCTCCTACGGCTTTATGCGCCTGGAAATTAACTTCCGTCAGTCGACGATCCTCGGGCTGGTGGGGGCGGGCGGCATCGGGCAGGAGCTGATGACCAATATCAAACTGGATCGCTACGATCAGGTCAGCATGACGCTGCTGTTGATTATCGTGGTGGTGTCGCTGCTGGATACCTTCTCCGGCAAGATTCGCAAGCGCGTGGTTGAGGGGAAAGCCGCATGATCGTATCCATCAACAGCGAACGGCAGAACAGCATCCGGCAGCAGCACAGCGCGCTGTTTGCCGTCCAGCGCCGTTACCTGACCAAAACCGGCCTGATCGCCGGGGCCATTCTGCTCTACTATATTTTCTTCTTCGCCAACTTTGGCATCAGCTGGCAGCAGCTGACCATCGGCATGGGCCAGCTTGGCCACTACTTCCTGCGGATGTTTGTCTGGCACGACGTCGCTAACTGGCCGTTTGCCTACTACTTCGGCCAGATCGGCATCACCATCGGCATCGTTTTTGCCGGGACGCTGACCGCCACGCTGATTGCGCTGCCGCTGTCGTTCTTTGCCGCCCGCAACGTGATGAACACGCCGGTGCTGCGCCCGGTTTCGCTGATCGTCCGGCGGCTGCTGGATCTGCTGCGCGGGATTGATATGGCGATCTGGGGTCTGATCTTCGTGCGCGCCGTCGGCATGGGGCCGCTGGCCGGGGTGCTGGCGATTATCATGCAGGACGTCGGGCTGCTGGGGAAACTCTATGCCGAAGGGCATGAAGCGGTGGAACGATCGCCGGGGCGCGGACTGAACGCACTGGGCGCCGGGGCGGTGCAGAAGCAGCGCTTTGGGATTTTCACCCAGTCCTTCCCGGCCTTCCTGGCGCTCAGTCTGTATCAGATTGAGTCCAACACTCGATCGGCGGCGGTGCTGGGCTTTGTCGGGGCCGGTGGCGTCGGGCTGGTGTACGCCGAGAACATGCGTCTGTGGAACTGGGACGTGGTGATGTTTATCACCCTGATTATGGTGGTGATCGTGATGACCATGGATTACCTCTCGGCGAAGCTGCGCAAACGCTATATTCAGGGCCAGCCGGTGCCGCTGTTTGAGGCGAAAAAGTAACGGAGCAGTGTGGTTAATCGCGAGAATAAGCAGGACCGCGACTGACGAGTCGCACTACAGCCAGCTGTGATTGAGTCTGATGCGGACTTTCGGAATAGAAACGAAAGTCTGCATCATTCACGGTATCAGTTCAGCGTGTCAGCAATCAGCCACCACTTGCGGTTCAGCTCATAATACCGGTCGCCCGGATCCAGCGGTTTTTCCCACGGTTTATCAATAATGTAATGAATGTTTTTCACCCGCTGGTCGTTCCACACCTGCGGATGCTGGTGCGGCAGGGTTTTCAGCGCGTTATACACCCACGGCAGCGGCTGCCAGCGGTCGCGGTAAAACTGATTCAGGAAATCCTGCTCGGCGAAAAGATAGGTGGACAGATCGTCCAGCGCCGCCAGCCGCGCCATCATCGCGTCAAACACCGACTTATCCGGCGTCAGCAGCAGGAAGCCGCCGTTCAGATAGTTATCCACCTTGTCGGGCTGCTCAACGTGCTCCTCTCCCTTGCACCAGCTGTAAAAACAGTTGTCGGGCGTCCAGTCGGCGGGATAGCTCTCGATGTGGTTGGGGTTGCAGCGGCAGGCGTGGCAGGCCGCAATCGTTCCCGGTGCCAGCGGCAGCGCAAACAGCTCGTCCATGTTCTGCGTCACCAGCATATCGGCATCCAGAAAGGCCAGCCGTTCGAATTCGGTCAGCGTCCAGGCCGCCAGCTTGGTCCACACCTCGGCAAACCGCGGGTTGGCGTAGCGATTCTCCAGCGCCGGATTCGGGCTGACGGGCGCCACTTCACGTACCAGGCAGCCGTCAGCTTCGAGGGTGCTCCGCACTTCCGCCGTGATATTGCCGGTCACCATCACCACCAGCGGATAGCGGCTGCCGCTGACCTGCAGTGATTTGGCCAGCGCACGCACGCCGATCAGGTAGCCCGGCTGGGTCAGTAACGTAGTCCATGCCATCATAGTCATCTCTCCTTAGCCCAGCAGCCGCTGGCTGAACGCATTGCTGAATTTATGGGCCGGGTCCAGCGCATCCCGCACCTCACGAAACGCGGCCATTTGCGGGTAAAGGGACGACCAGTCGTACAGCCCGGCGTTAAAATATTTCCCCCAGTGCGGTCTGCCGCCCTCTGCCGCCAGCAGCTTTTCCACCTCGTGCAGAAACGCCACGCCTTCCTCAGAGAGCGAACCGTCTTCGGCGTAATAGACCACAAAGCCGAAGAAGCAGCTCTCCTGCTGCCAGGCTGGGCTGAGCCAGCTTTCGGATGCGCCGGTACAGCGCAGGATCACCGGGTAGTGCAGGTGCGGCTGATTCTCCGCGTGCCAGCGTTTGATATGGTCGATCACCGCCCCGGCGCGCGCCAGCGGAATGGCGATCTCGACGTTAATCTGCGGCGTGGCAATGCCGCGGCAGAACACCTGATAGACATCCCCCGTGATGTCGGAGAAGTCCTTAAAGCGGGTGACGGTGCGGAACGGTTTGCCGTTTTCATCGCGGATCTGAGTGTCGTTGCGCATGTGCGTCAGCGTGCGATCGATGGTCTGATTCATTGCATCGCTGCTCTCTTCCTGGATCAGCGGATCGCCATGATTACTCTGATACTCTGCCCGTTCCTCGTCGGTTGCTTCCCGGGCGGCCCAGACGTGAACCTGATTCTCATCGGGGAACCACCAGGCTTTGCTCAGCGCATAATTGCGGTTCCACTCCAGCAGATCCTCTGCCAGCGAGTCGCCACTGACGGCATTTTTAAAGCAGGTATAGACCGCAGAAGGGCGGGTGCGCAGGGTCACCGCCGTCACCACGCCCAGGCAGCCAAGGCCGAGCTGCACCGCGTGGAACCACGGATGCCGGCGGTCAAATTCTTCAACGCTGCCGTCGGCCAGCACCATGCGGATACGCAGCGCTTCGTCACCGATGGAACTCTGATACAGCCCCTGGCCGTGCGTACCGGTCGCCAGTGCGCCTGCCAGCGTTTGCGAGTCGATCACCCCGGGCGAGGCGGGCAGCATGCGGCCCATCCCCGTCAGCAGCTCATACACCTCATGCAGCGGCGTGCCGCCCGCGAACGTGGCGCTGTCGGCGTCATGTGACAGAAGGCCGCGCAGAAGGCTGGTGTCGATCAGCCGATCGTCAGCGTGATCCAGCGCCAGCATGCGGCCGGGCGACATCCGGCTGCCCATCACCCGCAGTTTACCTGACGTCGCGGCGACGAGTTCGCACAGTTGATGTTCATTTTCAGGCTGGAGTATCTGATCCTTATCCGCCAGCGGTGCGTTCTGCGCCCAGTTCCACAGGCGAGTTTCCTGTGCAGACAGCCGGGTATTGCGCTGTGGGAATTCGGCTTGTTTACGCGTCATCGACGGCTCCTGTGAACAACATAGTCGGGAGAGTAGAGTGTTAAGCGTAGACAAAAAACCCGTTATCAGGGGATAACGGGGGAGATATTTGTACAATTATTTATAATTTGTACAGATTAGCGGGTGGCGGGCTGCAGATAGCGCAGGGTGGCATCCACCACCAGCTTACGGTTGCGCTTGATGCTCTGGCTCTCAGACTCTTCGCTGCCGAACAGGCTGGTGAAGGTGTAGCGGTTGGAGACATTATGAAAGCAGATACTGCTGATTAACCGGTGGACGTCAACCGTCGAGACGCCGCTGGCAAACTCTCCGCTCTCCTGGCCGCGTTTCAGCACGCCATCCAGCACGTCCAGCGCGCTCTGATTCAGCGTGCGGATCGACTCTGCCTGGCTGATGTAGCGCCCGCGCATCAGATTTTCGCTGCAAATCAGCCGCATAAAATCAGGATGGTTGATGTGATAGTCAAAGCTGGCTTCGGCCAGGCAGGCAATGGCCTGCGAGGGTGACATCTCGGCGAGGTTCAGACCGGTTTCATGCTGGCGGATCTGCTGATAGACATGATGCAGCACCTCAACATAAAGCCGTTCTTTATTATTGAAATGGTAAACCACCATGCGCTTGGTGGTGCCGGCGTTATCGGCAATCTGTTCCATGCGCGCGCCCTGCAGGCCGAATTCGGCAAAGGTGGTGAGAGCGCTGGCAATAATGCGTTTTTTTAACCCTTCCGGATCGTTTTTACGTTTGGCGGGGGCAGACATAACCTGTAAATATCCATTATCTTTCCGTGGAAACCGTCACCAGAGTAACGTCTGGCGGGGTGATTTACAAAGAGAGAAAAATTTGGGTTTCGCGGCCACCGCTGACGTCCTCCCATCAGCCGGGAACAGAGTGCGGGTGGCTCTCGGCGGAATGCAGGCGGGTTACGATTCAGAATGGCTCGTTGAGAACATCTCTTTCAGATAAATAAGCCGCGCCTGCTACCGGTATTTAATGGTTACATCCATAATCCGGAAATAATTTTTATGCAGATTTAAAGAAAGGAAGCGTTAATGCGTACTCGCCCCTCATCGCGGTTGATCGTGCTATCGCAGCAAAACCACGTCTTACTGTTCAATTTTTCCCACAAAAACGATGCCTTAAGCGGTCAGTCATACTGGGCAACGCCGGGCGGGGGGCTTGAACACAATGAGTCCTATGAGCAGGCTGCCCTACGCGAACTGCTGGAAGAAACCGGGCTGGAAAGGCGTTCAGTTGGAGAGTCCGTCGCATCCCGAACCTTCCCAATGATGCTGCCTGATGGTGAGACCGTACTGGCAGAAGAGCGTTTCTTTTTAATTTATACGGATAAGACGGAAATCGATTGCTCAAGGTGGAGCAAAAATGAACAGGACGTCATCAGCAGGCACCGCTGGTGGACGAGAGAACAACTCCTTCGGACTCATGAGACCGTCTTCCCTCGCGATATCATCCTTGAAATACTGGGGGGCGGTTGACGGCATTTCGCGCCCGGTGTGGTTCCTCTATTGGCGCTATTGATGACACTCCGGTGATTGCTTTGCTTAGCGGAGTTTTTGACCATAATGAGCGCGCCTTATTTTCGCCGCATTCTCACTCATTTCAGGATATGAAACCTGAATGGTGGAGAAAAATCATGCCTGATAGCGGTGGATAAATAAGGAAGTTGCGGGCGTTTCCCCAATATTTATCTTTATTATCCATGGATGAAACCTTATGAATATCTGTACAAGAATAGCTCAACCTGATGATGTCGAAAGTATTTTCGACGTCAGGACCTCGGTTACTGAGAATCATCTAAGCCGTGAAGAAATGCAACTGATTGGGATTAACGAAAGCATCGTAGCGGATATGGTTCAGCAGAACCGATGTGCATGGGTTGCAACCCTGAACGACAAAGTCATTGGCTTCTCGATGATTTTGCCGGACGAAGGCTGCCTTTTTGCAGCGTTTGTTCTGCCTGAATATGAAGGTCGAGGTGTTGGCCGTAGCCTTGTTGAGCTAGCCGAGCATGAATTATTCAAACATCATGAAAAGATTTGGCTGGAAACGGATAAAAACAGTCGTGCGGCTCAATTCTATATGCAACTTGGCTGGGGTAAAACGAAGAACCTCAATGGCAGTGATATCAGATTAGAGAAACACCGTGGCGTTTAATCCATAGTGATACTCATCCATCTCGGCTTTTGACTCTTGTCTGCCATAAAACTGAGAGGCAACTCACAGGACAGGTCTGACTTGCAGCGAACATATTCTTCCTGCTTTGCGATGACAATCGCGGCGTATTTAACCGCCGCGCCCCATCAAAGATTACACCGCGGTAAACCACGGGTGCATGCGCTCAACGACCTGCTGATAGTGCTCTTTAATCAGCCGCTCCTGCCGCTCGGCGTCGGGGAGCGGGCTGCCGCGCAGCACGGCTTCGGCGGTGGAGCCGAAGAGAATAATGCCGCGTGTGGCGATATCGGCGGCGGCGATATAGCCCGCCATCACGTTCTCTTCCAGGCCGTTCAACGCCGACTTTTCGCGGCATTCGGCTGCCAGCTTCGTCAGCTGTTTAAACAGGCTAACCGTGTCGCCCAGCACCGGAATTTTTCGGGCAGAGTCATTAAGAATGCGTTGCAGATCGTCGAAAACGTCTGCGCCATTGCCTTCGCTGAACAGCGCTTCCAGCGCCTGCTGCCACTGATGATAGGTGTGATTGAACAGCGCGTTCTGCACCAGGATCGGGCTGGCGTGCTTCCAGTGAAACTTGTCGGTAAGGCGGGATACCTGCTTCTGCAGCGCGCTGAACTGCGCTTTGTCGGCCACAGTTTTGGGGGTGATGTCGTTCAGCTCATCGAGAAACTTCGCAATCTCTTTTTCCGCTTTTGGCGTCAGCAGCGGCTGGCTTTTACGCTGCTGCAGCAGCCTGAGCTGGGTGAGGTCGTAAAACGCCGCGCTGACCCGTTCACCCGCCAGCAGGGCGCGATTAACCAGTTGAATCACCTCCGCCGACTGCACCTGGGAGCGCTGCACCAGCAGGGCAGAATGGAGCCGATCGTAAGCAGGAGACAGGCTGAGCACTGTATTCATCAGAATCCTCGCAGAGATGAAGCCGCAGCCCGCAGGCCGGATAGTGCCACAGAGTATGGCAGATTATTTCCTGCTCAACAGCCTGAACCTGCGTTCGCCAGCCGCCAGGCGCTGGGCGTGCAGTTAAAATGCTGATGGAACACTTTGGCGAACTGCATCTGGCTGCTGTAGCCTATTGAATAGGCGATAATTTTTATTGGCAGGCTGCGGTCTTCAAGCAGTGAGGTCGCCACATTCATTCGCAGCTGTAACAGATAGTGCTTAGGGCCGTAGCCAAACTGCTGCTGGAACAGGCGGCTGAGGTAGCTGCGGTCAATATTGCAGAAGGCGGCCACTTCGCCCATGGTCACGCTGCGGTGATAGTGGCGTTCCAGATAGTTCACCGCGGCATCCAGATGGCGGTTGCCGCCGCTCTGCGCATCCTGGCGGCGGCTTCCGGCACCGTTGGCAACCAGCGCGTCCAGCAGCAGGCAGGTCAACCCGGTAATACGCAGCGAATACTGCGGATCCTCCGCGATGAGCTGCTGCAGAAGCTGAGACTCGGAGGCCGGTAAAAGGGGATCTTTTGGCCGCCAGACCGGCATATCCCGTCGTAAGCCGCTTTTTTCCAGACTTCTGGCGGCGATCAGCCCGTCAAGCTCTATCCACATGTACTCCCACGGCGTCTGTTTATCGGCCGTGTAGGTGGTTATTTCATGCGGGTGGATCAGAAACGCTTCACCTTTCACCACCGGCCAGTGCTGCTTTTCCGTATACAGCGTGCCGCTACCGGCTATCACATAATGTAAAAGATAATGCTGCCTGACGGCCGGGCCGTAGCTGTGTTTTCTGGCACAAACCTCATGGCCGTACTGATAGATATTCAGGCCAAACTGGGTAATGTCATCGGGGTTAATATCTTTTTGCATCATGCGTTCCCGTTTAGTTTCAGATCATTACAGCACCATCTGCGTTTTCTGCGGCGGTGGAAACGCGAAAAGTGTGAAGCCTCAACGCAAAATACCGCCGCCAGGCGAGCAATTAGCGAGCCGGATCACACTTCATTCCGGCGGTCATTTTTCACCATATCAATGTCAAAAAATGACATAGGCAGCCGGGAGCGGTTTGCCTAGAGTTGGGGGCGACTTCTCCTCATGATGTAACAAGGAATCGACAATGAAAATTACCTTTTTGGGTGCGGGCAGTACGGTATTTGCAAAAAATGTGCTGGGGGATATTCTCGCCACGCCGGCATTACAGCAGGTTGAAATCGCCCTTTATGATATCGACGCCCAGCGTCTGGACGACTCCTGGAGAATGCTAAACAACCTCAACGCCAATCTTTGCCAGGGAAGTGCGCGGATTGAGAAATATTCCGGCGTGGAGCAGCGTCTGCAGGCGCTTCGCGGCGCGAACTACGTCATCAATGCGATTCAGGTTGGCGGCTACGATCCCTGCACCATCACCGACTTTGAGATTGCCAAAAAATTCGGCCTGCGTCAGACCATCGCCGACACGCTGGGCATCGGCGGCATCTTCCGCGCGCTGCGCACCATCCCGGTGATGATGGACTTCGCCCGCGATATGGAAGCGGTCTGCCCCGATGCCTGGCTGCTGAACTACACCAACCCGATGGCCTCGCTGACCGGCGCGATGCTGCAGCACACCGGCATTAAAACCGTCGGCCTGTGCCACAGCGTACAGGTCTGCGCCGAAACGCTGCTCAAGTCCGTGGATATGTCCACCGACGGCGTGAAGTGGCAGATCGCCGGCATCAACCACATGGCCTGGCTGCTGAATATTACCCGCGACGGGGAAGACCTCTACCCGGAAATTAAACGCCGCTCGGCCGCGCTGCAGCAGACAAAGCATGATGACATGGTGCGCCATGAGATCATGCGGGTGTTTGGCTACTACGTTACCGAATCCTCCGAGCACAACGCCGAATACATGCCGTACTGGATCAAGCGCAACTACCCGGAGCTGATTGAGCGCTTTAACATTCCGCTGGACGAGTATCCGCGCCGCTGCATCGAGCAGATTGACCGCTGGCACCAGCAGCGCGAAAAGCTGACCCAGAACGAAAATCTCAGCCACGCCCGCAGCCATGAATACGCCTCGTGGATGATTGAGGCGATGGAAACCAACGTGCCGTACAAGATTGGCGGTAACGTGCTGAACCACGGCCTGATCACCAATCTGCCGAAAGAAGCCTGCGTTGAGGTGCCGTGCCTGGTGGACGGGCAGGGGATCACGCCGTGCTACGTGGGCGACCTGCCGCCGCAGCTGGCCGCGCTGAACCGCACCAATATCAACACCCAGCTGCTGACCATCGAGGCGGCCATCACCGGCAAGAAAGAGCACGTGTATCATGCCGCGCTGCTCGACCCGCATACCTCCGCCGAACTGTCGATTGATGACACCGTCCGCCTGTGCGACGAGCTGATCGCCGCCCACGGTGACTGGCTGCCCTCCCTGCATTAATTCTGAACGATGGGCGAGCCACGGCGGTTCGCCCACATGGCCGGGCAGGGTGCCGCGGCCGGAGAACACCAACTCTGGGGTATCACGATGAGCGTTTCGCTGAAAACAAAGGTCAGCTACGGGCTGGGTGCCTTTGGCAAAGATTTCGCTATTGGCATTATCTATATGTACCTGATGTACTACTACACCGATGTGGTTGGCGTTTCGGTCAGCATGGTGGCCTCACTGTTCCTGGTGGCGCGTATTCTGGATGCGTTTTTCGACCCGGTGATGGGCTGGATCGTTGAACGCACCCGCAGCCGCTGGGGGAAATTTAAGCCGTGGATCCTGATCGGCACGCTATCCAACTCGGTGGTGCTGGTGTCGGTGTTCTGCGCGCACTATTTTGAAGGCGCGGCGCTGATCGCCTGGATCTGGGCCACCTATCTGCTTTGGGGCTTCACCTACACGCTGATGGACGTGCCGTTCTGGTCGCTGGTGCCGTGCATCACCATCGACAAACGCGAACGCGAAGCGCTGATCCCGTGGCCGCGCTTTTTTGCCAGCCTGGCGGGCTACACCACCGGGGTGATCGGCCTGCCGCTGGTGGCGTACCTGGGCGGCGGCGATAAGGGGCAGGGCTTTATGCTGTTCTCGCTGATACTGGTGGTGTTCTTTATCCTCTCGGCGATCATTACCCTGTGCAATATCGAAGAGAAATACTCCTCCTCCGCCACGCCGAACGCCGCCGAGCACACCACGATTAAAGCCGTGCTGAGTATGATCTTCCGCAACCGCCCGCTGTTTGCCCTGCTGCTGATGGCGCTGGCGTGGAACCTGGCACACAACGTGATTACCGCCTTTGCCATCTACTACTTTACCTATGTGGTTGGCCGCGCCGAGCTGTTCCCGTGGTACATGATGTACGCCGGGATTGCCAACCTGATCGCTATCCTGCTGTTCCCGAAACTGGTTGCCCGCTTCTCGCGCCGCGCTATCTGGATCAGCGCCTCGGTGCTGCCGGTGCTCAGCTGCCTGCTGCTGCTGGCGGTGGGGATGTTTGCCCCGGGCAGCGCCACGCTGATTTCACTGTCCGGCATTCTGGTTAACGTCGGCGGAGCCTTCTTCTGGGTGATGCTGGTGATTATGGTCGCCGACACCGTGGACTACGGCGATTACGCCCTCGGCGTGCGCATCGAAAGTATCGCCTTCTCGGTGCAGACCATGGTGGTGAAAGCCGGGGCGGCGTTTGCCGGGCTGTTGATCGGCGTGATGCTTGGCGTGGTGGGCTACGTGCCGGGGGCACAGCAGTCGGCCAGCACGCTGCTCGGCATGCAGGGCATTATGATCGGCCTGCCGCTGATGTTCTTCATCCTCACCCTGTGGATCTACCTGCGCCACTACAAGCTGGATGGCGAACTGCTGCACCGCATGCAGCACGCGCTTAAGCTGAAATATGATGGCCACGGCAGCGTCACCGCACCGCAGCCCGACGCCGCGGCAGGGGATTACCCGACGGCCACGCCGCTGTCTGCAGTCACCGGCGATAATTATCCCCAGGCCGCACAGGCTGAGGCACCACGCAGCTGAATCCGCATGGCGAAATGTAACCGCTGATTTCCAATTGTAATGTTATAAAGTAACAGATATCATCCCCGGCGCAGGCGTTTGTCTGCGCTGTTCCATTTTCTGGATTAAGGATCGATACTCTGATGCGCAAAACCGTTTTATCGCCGCTGCTGGCACTGATGCTGACCGCCGTTTCCCCGGGTGCCCTCGCTGACGCTCCCCGCGTGGCAAAGCTGGTCGCTCCGTTTGAAATTAAAGGCACCGACCCCACGCTGTCGGGCGACATCTTCCTGAAAATGTCGATCGTCGAAACGCTGATTAACGCCGATGCCGCCGGGAAACCGCTGCCGGGCCTGGCCAGCAGCTGGAAAGTGAGTGACGACGGACTGACGTGGCGGTTCACCCTGCGTTCCGGCGTCACCTTCCACGACGGCAGCCAGCTCACCGCTGACAGCGTGGTCAATGCGCTGGAAGTGGCGCGCAGTCAGCCGGGCCTGCTGGACAAAGCACCGATTACCGCCATCCGCCCGGACGCGGGGGATGTCGTGATTACCCTCAGCCAGCCGTTTACCCCGCTGCTGGGCCTGCTGACCGAGAATCGCGCACAGATCCTCGCCCCCGCATCCTATAACGCCGAACATAAAGTGGTGCAGGTGATCGGCAGCGGCCCGTACCGACTGACCTCATTGCAGGCGCCGCAGAAGCTGACCGTCAGCCGCTATGACGGCTACTGGGGCGATAAGCCGGCCATTGAACAGGCCAGCTATATGTCGGCGGGGCGGGCTGAAACCCGCGCGCTGATGGCCGAGAGCGGCGATGCCGATATGGTGTTTAACCTCGACCCCGCCAGCCGCGCCAGGCTGAAGAAAAACCCTAAGCTGACTCTGCTGGCGGTGTCCATTCCGCGCACCGTGCTGGTGAAAGTCAACGCCGGGCACCCGCTGCTGAACGATGTCCGCGTGCGCCAGGCGCTGAGCCTGGCTATCGACCGCGAAGGGATTGCCCGCGCCATCCTGCGCTACCCGGCCGCCGCCGGCCAGCTGTTCCCGCCGTCGGTGGCGCAGTGGCATAATGCCAGCCTGACGCCGCTGGCGACCGATCCTGCCCGCGCGCGTGAACTGCTGGCGCAGCTGGGCTGGCAGCCGGGCGCTGACGGCATCCTGCAGCGCGACGGCAAACCGTTCTCGCTGACGCTGACCACCTATCCCGACCGCCCCGAGCTGCCGCTGATTGCTGCGGCCATCCAGCAGCAGCTGCGCGATATCGGCGTGCAGTTAACCATTAACTCGACCAACTCCGGCGAAATTGCCTTAAAACATCACGACGGCTCGATGGAGCTGGGGCTGGTGGCACGTAACTTCGCGCTGACGCCGGACCCGCTCGGCACGCTGCTGCAGGACTATCCGCCGCAGGGCGGCGACTGGGGCGCGATGAACTGGTCTGACGCCAGCTTCAATCAAACCCTGGCCCAGCTGGTGCGCGGCAGCAGTCCCGCTGACGGCGATGCGGAACGCCAGCAGCTGACGCGGATTCTGCAGACCGAGCTGCCAACCATTCCGGTGGCCTGGTATCAGCAAACCGCAGCGGTATCTTCCCGCCTGAGCGGTGCCGCTCTCGACCCGTTCGAGCGCACCTTCGGGCTGGAGAAAATGAGGTGGGCTGAATGATCCGCCTGCTGGGATACCGTCTGCTGCAGGCGGGGCTGGTGGCCCTGCTGGTCGGCGGCCTGACCTTCGTACTGATGCGGATGCTGCCGGGCGATGTTGCCTATCGCATCGCCGCCGGTCGCTACGGCTACGACCGGGTCGACGCCGCTGCCGCTCAGGCCGTGCAGCAGGAGCTGGGGCTGGATCGCCCGGCCTGGCAGGCGCTGGCCGACTGGTTTATGCAGCTGCTGCGCCTTAACCCCGGCAACTCGCTGGTTTCCGGCGAGCCGGTAATGGGCGAGATTGCCCATCAGCTGGGCCAGACGCTGCATCTGGCGGCGGTGGCGCTGCTGCTGTCGCTGCTGCTGGGGCCGCCGCTGGGCATTCTTGCCGGGCTGTCCCCCGGCGGTAAGCTCGATCGTCTGCTGCTGGCAATTTCCACCACGCTGCGCGCGCTGCCGCACTTTGTGCTGGGGCTGATCCTCGTACTGATCTTCGCGCTGGGTCTTGGCCTGCTGCCCGCCGCCGGATACGGCGATGCCGGGCACGTGCTGCTGCCCGCGATGACGCTGGCGCTGGGGCTGGCTGCGGTGTCCAGCCGCGTGGCGCGTAACGCGATGCGCCAGGTAACGGAATCAGCGTGGTACAGCTTTGGCCGCACCAAAGGGCTGAAGCCGGGCACGCTGTTCTGGCGGCACGGGCTGCGCAACGTCAGCGTGCCGGTAGTGACCTACCTGAGCGTGCAGTTTATCTATCTGGTGGAAGGGGTGATCGTGGTGGAAACCCTGTTTGCCTGGCCGGGCATCGGCCACGCGCTGGTGCATGCCATTTTCCACCGCGACGTGCCGATGATTCAGGGCACCGCGCTGGTGATGGGCCTGATGTTTGTGCTGCTTAATGCGCTGAGCGACGGCCTGTGCTACCTGCTGGATCCACGGAGGAAAACCGCATGATGACGCTTTTACGCCGGGCGACGCGCGCCCAGCAGGCGGGGGCGGCGATCCTGCTGTTCCTGTTGATTTTTGCCTTTGTCCTGCCGCTGATCTGGCCGCAGGATCCGCTGCAGCAGCAGCTGATGCTGGCCCTGCAGTGGCCGGAATGGCAGACGCCGTTTGGCTACGATCATCTTGGCCGATCGCTGTTTGCCCGACTGACGGCGGCGATCCGCCTGTCGCTGGGCCTGTCGCTGGTCAGCGTGCTGAGCGCGATGATCCCCGGTATTCTGCTGGGCGTGCTGGCGGCGTGGCGGGGCGGGGCGATCGATCGCGCCATTGGCCTGCTGTCGGATACCTTCCTGGCGCTGCCGGGCCTGCTGCTGGTACTGCTGCTTACCGCTCTGGTACCGGATTCGGCGCTGATGCTGTATGTCGGCATCTCGCTGCTGCTGTGGGTGGAATATTTCCGCCTGAGCCGCGCCATTGCCCGACCGGTGCTCAGTTCCCCGGCGGTGCAGGCATCCCGCCTGCTGGGCTTCGGTCCGTGGACGATCTTCCGCCGCCACCTCTGGCCGGAGATGGCCCCAATGGTGCTGACCGTCGCCGCCTTTGGTGCAGCCAGCGCAATTATGGCCATTGCTGCGCTGGGCTTCGTCAGCGTGGGCGTGCGCCCGCCGACCCCGGAACTGGGCCTGATGATGACCGAAATGCTGCCGTACTATGACGAAGCGCCGTATGCGCTGCTGCAGCCGGTGGCGGTGGTATTTTTACTGGTATTAAGCCTGCTGCTGCTGGCAGGGAAGGAGAAAGCATGAGCCTGCTGGACATTGAAAACGCCGCAGTGAGCGGTGATGGCGTGGTGGTTGAACCGCTGTCATTTGTCCTGAACCCCGGTGAACCGTTCACCCTGCTGGGCGAAACGGGGTCGGGGAAAAGCCTGCTGGCTCAGGCGGTGATCGGCACGCTGCCTACGGGCCTGGCCGCCAGCGGCACGCTGCATATTGATGGCGAAGCGCATGATCTTGCCAGCCGTCCGGCGATGGCGCTGTGGGGGCACCGGCTGGGGATCCTGCCGCAGGAGCCGTGGCTGGCACTGGACCCGATCATGCAGGCCGAACAGCAGGTGGCCGAGGGCTACCGCTACGTGCGCGGCATGGAAAAAGGCCCGGCGTTGCAGGCGGCCAAAGACGATCTGGAGGCGCTGGGCGTCGGCCACGCTGCGGCCCGCCTACCACAGGCGCTGTCCGGCGGCATGGCCCAGCGCGTGGCCTTCGCCGCCGCGCGGGCGGGCGGTGCGAACATTATCGTTGCCGATGAGCCGACCAAAGGACTGGACGTGGCGCGCCGCGATGAGGTAATCGCGCTGCTGATGCGGGAGGTTCGCGCGGGCGGCGGGCTGTTCACCATTACTCATGACATTGAACTGGCGCGGCAGATCGGCGGCGAAGTGGCGGTGATGCTGCACGGCAAAATTATCGAGCGCGGCAGGGCGGAGCAGGTGCTGAATCATCCCCGGCATGAGTACACCCGCCGGCTGCTGGCCGCCGACCCAGGCCGCTGGCCCGCCCGCGAGCCGCGGCCGCACGGCACACGGGTGGTGCTGGAGGCTAAAAACCTCAGCAAGACGCGCGGCGGGCGGCGGCTGTTTTCCGGCCAGTCGCTGACCGTTCATGCCGGCGAGGTGATTGGCATCACCGGGCCGAGCGGCTGCGGTAAAAGCAGCTTCGGCGATATTTTGCTCGGGCTGCTGGCGGCCGATGGCGGAGAAGTGCAGCGCGACCGCCAGCTGGCGGCGGTGAAGTATCAGAAAATTTTCCAGGATCCGCCGTCGGCCTTTGCGCCCCGCGTTACCCTGCGCCAGGCGCTGGCCGATGTGGTGCATCACCACAGGCTGGATGCCGGGCGGATCGCGCCGCTGATGGCGAGACTGAAGCTGCTGCCCGCACTGCTGGATCGTTTGCCCGGTGAGATTTCCGGCGGTGAGCTGCAGCGTTTTGCCCTGCTGCGCGTGCTGCTGCTGGATCCGGTGTTTCTGTTTGCCGATGAACCGACTTCGCGGCTGGATGTGCTGACTCAGCAGCAGACGGTGGAATTGATGGTGGAAGTGGCGGCGGAGCAGAACTGCGCTTTGCTGGTGGTGAGCCACGATGAGGCGCTGATTGATAAGATCAGCCACCGGCGGATCCGTTTCGGCGGCGAAGAGCAGGTTCAGGGTATGAGTCAGTCGGAGGGGGCGCTGGTAGGGGCGGGCGGCTGATTCAGTTGCTTGATTGTCTGCGTCTGGCGTATTGGGGTCAGGTTAAAGCGCGGTAGGTTCCGTGCCTGGCGTATCGGGGCTGGCCGGAACGCGGACCCGCTGTCACATCCCTGTCCGCTCGGCCTCGCACATCCCTGTGCTCGGACGGTCCGCTTATCCGTCCAGCCCCGATTGCCTGAATTGCTTCTGCGTTGCTGCTTGAGTAACTGATTTCTTCTGGCAGCAACGCAATGATTTGAAAGGGGAACCGTTATGGGACAGGTTAGCCGGGTGTCTGCCGCAGGGATGCGGCAGTCAAGCCTCCAGGGAAGGATTCACGGCGCCCCGGCGATCTGCCCGTAACGGTCACCCCATTCACGGAACCTGCAGTGATCAGCCCGTAACGGTCGGCCCGTTCACGGATCTCGCCGTAAAAAATCGCTAATCAATCAGATTCAAGACCATAATAAGGCAATGTTTCGGTGCTGCATATTTCGTGTCTGGCTTATCGGGGCTGGCCGGAACGCGGACCTGCTGTCACGTCCCTGTCCGCTCGGCCTCGCACTTCCTTGTGCCTGGTGAGTCGCTTCAGATTCAGCGCCTGGCGTATCGGGGCTGGCCGGAACGCGGACCCGCTGTCACATCCCTGTCCGCTCGGCCTCGCACATCCCTGTGCTCGGACGGTCCGCTTATCCGTCCAGCCCCGATTGCCTGAAGGCTTCGGTGTTGCTGAGTGAAGAACTGAATGCATCTGGCAGCAACGCGATGGTTTGAAGGGGAACCGTTACGGGACAGGTTAGCCGGGTGTCTGCCGCAGGGATGCGGCAGTCAAGCCTACATGGATGTATTCACGGCGACCCGGCGATCTGCCCGTAACGGTCGCCCCGTTCACAGACCCTGCCGCGATCTATCCGTAACGGTCGGCCCATTCACGGAATCTGCAGCGATCAGCCCATAACGGTCGGCCCGTTCACGGAGCCTGCCGCGATCTACCCCCTAACGGTCACCCCCTACGGGGATTCCACCGTGAAAACAGTCAATCCATGACTTGTTAACCGGTCTTATATTTTGTACTTTAAAGACCGGTTAAACAGTCTTAAAAAGGTATTCCTATGCCACATCTCATTCTCAGCGATACCAGCGCCAGCGTTAGCGAACTGAAGAAGAATCCAATGGCCACGGTGAACGCAGGAGAGGGCTACCCGGTCGCTATTTTAAATCGCAATCAGCCCGCTTTTTACTGCGTGCCGGCTGAACTGTACGAGAAAATACTTGAAGCCCTCGACGATAATGAACTGGTAAAACTGGTGACCGAGCGCAGTAATCAACCCCTGATTGATGTGGATTTGGACAGTTACCTATGAGGTACACGGTTAAATTCAGGGAAGATGCGCTGAAAGAGTGGCAAAAGCTGGATAAGACCATTCAACAGCAGTTTGCTAAAAAGCTGAAGAAATGCTGTGAGAATCCGCATATCCCTGCGGCTAAACTTCGCGGCATAAAGGATTGCTACAAAATTAAACTTCGCTCGTCGGGCTTTCGTCTGGTGTATCAGGTGCTGGACGATAAGGTCATTATTGCCGTTGTTGCGGTGGGTAAACGAGAACGTAGTGAGGTTTATAATCTGGCCAGTGAACGGTTAAGATAGTCGGCTGAATTAGCAGATATTGATGTCGGTCGTCCAGTTCTGAAGTCCCTGATTCAGATGCTTCAGATTCCGCGCCTGGCGTATCGGGGCTGGCCGGAACGCGGACCCGCTGTCAGGTTCCTGTCCGATTGGGAGCGTCGCTTCAGTTTCCGCGCCTGGCGTATCGGGGCTGGACGGAACGCGGACCCGCTGTCACATCCCTGTCCGCTCGGCCTCGCACATCCCTGTGCCAGGTGAGTCGCTTCAGATTCAGCGCCTGGCTTATCGGGGCTGGCCGGAACGCGGACCCGCTGTCACGTCCATGTCCGCTCGGCCTCGCACCTCCCTGTGCTCGGACGGTCCGCTTATCCGTCCAGCCCCGATTGCCTGTATGCTTCGACGTTGCTGCTGGAAAAGCTGATCAGTGATGGCAGCAATACAAATATATGAAAGGGGAGAGCGTTACGGGACAGGTTAGCCGGGTGTCTGCCGCAGGGATGCGGCAGTCAAGCTTACATGGATGTATTTACGGCGACCCGGCGATCTGCGCGTAACGGTCACCCCATTCACGGAAACTGCAGCGATCAGCCCGTAACGGTCGGCCCGTTCACGGATCTCGCCGCAAAAAATCGCTAATCAATCAGATTCAAGACCATAATAAGGCAATGTTTCGGTGCTGCATATTTCGTGTCTGGCGTATCGGGGCTGGCCAGAACGCAGACCCGCTGTCACATCCCTGTTCGCTCGGCCTCGCACTTCCTTGTGCCTGGTGAGTCGCTTCAGATTCAGCGCCTGGCGTATCGGGGCTGGCCGGAACGCGGACCCGCTGTCACATCCCTGTTCGCTCGGCCTCGCACATCCCTGTGCTCGGACGGTCTGCTTATCCATCCAGCCCCGATTGCCTGAATTTCTTCTGCGTTGCTGCTGGATTTACTGCATTTAGGCATAGCTGATTTTTTCTGTGCCGTGGCAAAAGGCCTGCATTTCTCAATAGTTTGAAGATTCGAAGATGCAGTCTGAGTAATTAGGCAGCAACACCAATATATGAAGGGGAGAGCGTTACGGGACAGGTTAGCCGGGTGTCTGCCGCAGGGATGCGGCAGCCAAGCCTACATGGATGTATTCACGGCGACCCGGCGATCTGCCCGTAACGGTCGCCCCATTCACGGAACCTGCAGCGATCTATCCGTAACGGTCACATTTCACCGCGAAAAATCCCTGAACCTCATCTTCTGGCAGCAGCATCAGTATATGAAGGGGAGAGCGTTACGGGACAGGTTAGCCGGGTGTCTGCCGCAGGGATGCGGCAGCCAAGCCCCCAGGGATGGGTTTACGGCGACCCGGCGATCTGCGCGTAACGGTCGCCCCGTTCACAGAACCTGCCGCGATCTATCCGTAACGGTCGGCACTTTCAAAGATCGCATAGCGAGGATAGCAAACACCTGGAGCGGCACATCCCTGTGCCTGAACAATCCGATTATCAGGCAGAAAGCTCTTTACGCACGATTGCAGCACCCGCACTCAGGGCTTCCAGCTTACCAGTAGCAACCTGACGAGATAATGGCGTCATGCCGCAGTTGGTTGATGGATAAAGCTTGTCGGCATCCACAAACTGCAGGGCTTTACGCAGCACGTCGGCAACCGCTTCCGGCGTTTCAATCGCATTGGTTGCCACATCGATCGCGCCGACCATCACTTTTTTACCGCGAATCAGCTCAATCAGATCCATCGGTACGCGGGAGTTCATGCACTCCAGTGAGACGATATCGATGCTTGATTTCTGCAGTTTCGGGAAGACCTCTTCATACTGGCGCCATTCGGTACCCAGCGTCTTTTTCCAGTCGGTGTTGGCTTTGATGCCATAGCCGTAGCAGATATGCACGGCCGTTTCGCATTTCAGTCCTTCAACGGCGCGCTCCAGGGCGGCGATGCCCCAGTCATTCACTTCGTCGAAGAAGACGTTAAATGCAGGCTCATCGAACTGGATGATATCAACGCCGGCGGCTTCCAGTTCTTTCGCTTCCTGGTTCAGGATTTTGGCGAATTCCCAGGCAAGCTTTTCACGACTTTTGTAGTGACCATCATACAGTGTGTCGATCATGGTCATCGGACCCGGCAGGGCCCACTTGATGGGTTTATCAGTCAACTGACGTAAAAACTTAGCATCTTCCACGAAAACCGGCTTTTTACGCACCACTTCACCAATCACCGACGGCACGCTGGCGTCGTAGCGATTACGGATCCGGACGATTTCACGCTTCTCGAAATCAACGCCGCTCAGGTGCTCAATAAAGGTAGTAACAAAGTGCTGGCGGCTCTGCTCGCCGTCGCTGACGATATCAATCCCTGCACGGATCTGATTATCCAGCGTCAGGCGTAAAGCATCCTGCTTGCCCGCGATTAACTCTTCGCCTTCCAGTTTCCACGGTGACCACAGCGTCTCCGGCTGTGCCAGCCATGACGGTTTCGGTAAGCTGCCAGCGGTAGACGTCGGTAACAAAATTTTCATAAAAACATGACCTTATAGATTTGGTGGATCAAATAGCGTAATCAGCTGTCCATTCTTCAAGAACGGCCTGATAAGGTTTAATAAAGTGCAGCTCGGTGAACTTGCCCTGTTCAACGGCTAGCTGGCTACGTTCTACTCGATCGTAAACAATCAGCGTTAATGAGTGATCCTGATGATTCAGGCTTGGCTGATAGCACTGGCCGGCTGCAGAATTTGCATTGTAAATCTCAGGACGGTAAATCTTCTGGAACGTTTCCATCGTGCTGATGGTCGCAATCAGCTCCAGGCTGGTGTAATCGCTCAGCAGATCACCGGTGAAGTAGAAGGCCAGGGGCGCAACGCTGTTGGCAGGCATGAAATAGCGCGCGCGTAAGCCCATCTTGGCGAAATATTCATCGGTCAGGGACGGTTCGTCCTGCTGATATTCGATCCCCAGCACGGGATGGACATTCCCGGTGCGGTGATAGACGTTTTTACTGGAGACGCTCAGGCAGATAACCGGTTGTTTGGCGAAGTGCGCTTTATACGTTTCCGACTTCACGAAGCATTTAAAAATGTTGCCGTGCAGGTCACCGAAATTATCCGGCGTGCTGAACCCGGTTTTATCTTTATTATGCTCAGACAGCAGCACGCTGAAATCATAATCACGCACGTAGGAAGAAAAGTTATTGCCGACAATCCCTTCAATACGTTCGTTGGTGTGTTTATCGATAATATTGGTTTTTAAAATTTCAATCACCGGGAATGCACTGGCGTGATTTTCGTCAGTAATATTCAAGTCAACCGAAATGATATCGAGTTCGATAGCGTAACGATCGCTTTTTGGATTATCCCAGTGCGCCAGGTTGTTGAGGCGATTATTCATCATCACCAGGGTATTGCGCAGGTTTTGCTGGCGGGTTTCGCCTCGGGCCAGGTTAGCAAAGTTAGTGGTGATACGCGTATTTTTGGATGGATTGTAGTCTTCATCGAAACGCGTTTTTTTAATCGAAAAGTTGAATTCTTGAGTCATGATAACCTGCCGTCTTTATTTCTGAATTCACGCTGAATGAGTTTATTGCCTTGTCAGTTCTGCAATTTTTACTGGCTTTGTTATTCAGCGTTTTTCATGATTGTCTATAGTAATTAATGCATATTTTATGCCAGACTATTGACGTGAGGAAAAGTGATTTAATTTCACCGAACATGAAGGAATCTCATGATCGGGTAGGGTTGATGCGGTTCTGAACATGTTGGTGGTTCAGCTTCTGGGTTCAGTCCCTTCAGTCACCGGGTATGGCGTATCGAAATTCTGCTGAAAACCTGCTGTTTTTTCATTCACGCTCTGCTAACTTTAAACGATGATAAATACCCGATTAGCGTTATCCCATTCAGTGATTATTATCACCTGCATAACTCAGGTGGGATAACGCATGTCATTTTCCCGCCGGTAAGGCGGGCCTTACCGGTACCAACCAGTGAGGACAGTTATGAACAACAGCACGCCAGCAAAGACAGAAAAAGCCACGCTCCACCTGCTGTGTGGAAAAATCGCCTCGGGCAAATCCACCCTGGCAGACAAACTCTCCGCATCGCCCCAGACCATGATCATCAGTGAAGACCGCTGGCTGTCGACCCTCTATGCCGGTGAAATGCACTCCGTCGCTGATTACGTGCGCTGTGCCGCAAAGCTTAAAGAAGCGATGAAACCGCACCCGGTTTCCTTACTTCAGAGCGGCGTTTCGGTGGTGCTGGATTTCCCGGCAAACACCCGGGCGAACCGTGACTGGATGATGAGCATTGTTGCGGAATCAGGTGCTGATAATCGTCTGCACTATATGAAAGTTTCTGACGACGTTTGCAGAGCACGCCTGCGCGCCCGCAACGCTGAGGGTTCACACGATTTTGCGGCAACCGATGCGCAGTTTGAGTTAATCACCCGTTATTTTACCGAGCCTGCCGGCGACGAAGGTTTTCAGGTGATTGAGTACCGGTAAGTATGCTCTTCAGCTCCCTCCTGCTGGCATTTACGAACGGTGGAGGAGGGAGTGGACTTTCGCGCAGCGTCAACGGCAACGGCGTCAGCTGCAAGCAGAGGCGATCGCTCTGGCAGGTTTATGACATAGCCTGAACGAGCGTTTTGATCTTTTCGGCTTTTTCAAAGTGATCCAGCTTCATCTCGCTGATCCACCACTGCGCGACTTCCATCAGCTGTTCCGGGTTATCGTTTTTATTGGCAAAAAAGGCATAGAACGACAGCTCGACGCTGCTGCCTTTCGCTGCGATTTTGGCATTACACGTTCTGATGATCTTTTGCTTCATCTCTTCCTGCACGCTGACTCCTTTTTGTTTCTACGGTTTGAATATGCTCAACATAATAACAGTTTGCGTGGCGGGATTCTGGTGCTTCAGATTCTCCGTCTGGCGTATCGGGGCTGGCCGGAATACGGACCCGCTGCCACATCCCTGTCCGCTCGGCCTCGCACGTTCATGTGCCCGGACGGTCCGCTTATCCGCCCAGCCCCGATTGCCTGAACGCTTTGGCGTTGCTGCTGGATTAACAGCGACCCGGCGATCTGCCCGTCACGGCCAGGTTTCTGGCCCGCGGGCCGGAGACGACACTCGGTCTGGTGCTTAGCGACAGAGCCATCAGCATCGGTGCCTGGGATTTGCCCATCGCCAGGCCGGTACATATTGTCGCCTTTGCCGATCGTCGGCAGTTGCCCAAAATCCGCCAGTACGTTGATTATTTATTGCAGCATTTCAGGGATTCGCTTTGCCTGGCGCGGTAGCCCGGGAACGGATATTGATATTCTCGTCAGCACCTCCGCGCAGGTCATTGAGGCTGCTATTAAGGCCGGTGTCCCACGTCTCTCTGGCGTTGAACTCCCGGTTCTGTTGCGCGGCTTCAGCGAGCAGAGCCGCCTGCACCGCCGGTCGCGCCTCGATACCCGTCATATAGGCCGTCAGCGCAGGCCAGCGATGGAGGTCGATGGAAAAGAACCTGCACCAGCGCAATACGGTAAACAGATAGGCATCGGCAACGCTAAAAGTCGCACCTGCCAGATAGTGACTCTCAGAAAGGCGATGCTGGAGGAAATCAAACCGCCGGAACAGCTTTTCGCAAATGGTCGCCCTGGCTTCCTCGGGCAGTGTGGTATTAAACAGCGGTGCCGAACCGGCATGGATTTCGCTGGTGATAAAATTCAGCCACTCCTGCAAACGCAACCGTTCCCAGCTGCCTGTGGTCTGCACCAGCCCGCATTCCGGCTTCAGTTCGGCCAGATACTGCACGATAACCGGCCCTTCGGTCAGAATCTGACCCTCTGCAAGCTCCAGCGCAGCCACATAGCCTTTGGGATTGATGGTGAGAAAATCACGCCCGTCTGCGGTCCTTTTGGTTTTATTGTCCACTTTGATCGGTGTGAAAGGCAGGCCAAGTTCACGCAGTACGATATGCGGTGACAGCGAGCAGGTATCCGGCGCGTAATAGAGTTTCATAGTGACTCCTGGAAAGTTGAAAAATCAGCGATGCGCTCTGTCGCCAGGCGCTGGGACACTATGTTTACCGCCTGGATTTCTGTAAAATTAATCTTTCAACCAATAAGCATTAGCTGAACTACTGACTATCATGATGAACCTCCTTCACTGGCGACTGCTGGTTTCGGTAGCAGAGACGTGCAGCATCTCGCGTGCCGCAGAACGCATCGGTATGACTCAGTCCGGTGCCAGCCAGGCGATCGCTCAACTGGAGGCCTCGCTGGGGTTCCGGGTCTTTATCCGCGAACGGCGACATTTCTCCGTCACCGCACTGGGTGAGCAGGTCATCGCGCATGCGCGGAGCATGATCGCAGAGCTGGACGCGATCCGTGACCTGGCCAACGGCAGCAAGGGCTTAAGCCATGGACGTATCCGGCTTGCCAGCTTTCCCTCGGTCATTTCAACGCTGTTACCGACACTGCTGCGCGACTTTCACCGCCTGCATCCGGGTATCGATCTGATCGCGCTGGAAGGTAGCGATGAGGAAGTGGAGGAGTGGCTGGCCGCGGATGCCGTAGAGCTGGGCGTGGTGCTCAACCCCGCGCCCGGTCGGGCGGAGGTGGTGCTGGGCCGTGACGAATGGGTTGCCGTTCTGCCGGCAGGCCATGCGCTGGGGCGGCGGGCAGCGGCGGACGGCATCACGCTTGATGAGCTGGCCGTCGAGCCTTTCATACTGGCGACCGGCGGATGCAGCGTGAATGGACAAAGTCTGATGGCGCAGGCTGGGCTGCACCTGTCCGATGTAAGGGTAACCGTGCGTGACTGGATCAGCGCCTGCATGCTGGTGCGCGAAGGCATGGGGGTGGCGATTTTACCTGAATCAGCCCTGCCCGAAGATCGGCGGGGCCTGCGCGTCCTGCCGCTGACGCCGACTATCCACCGCGAGTTTGGTCTGGTGTGCTCACCGGCAGGCCGGTCTTCCCGGGCAACGCAGGCGCTACTGGTCGGGCTGAAAAAAATCTGTCGCTGAGAGCAGGAGGCTGAATGTTGGCCTAACGGTTAACCGTAATCCCCATCCTGTCCAGCAGCACCAGCGCCTGCACGCTGTCGAGCGTTACCCCTTCCAGATCCATCCCGCGAAGCTCAAGATCGCCCAGCTCGGCCCCGCTTAAATCGCAGTGGGTGACGTTAACGGTGGCCCAGTCAAAGGATGCAAACTCGCCGCCGGACAGGTCGGAACCGCTGAACGTGGCGCCGCGCGCAACCACCCCGAGCCAGCGGTTATCCTTCAGCTCACATTTTTCCAGTACGGCTTTCGAAAAGTTGGCGTAGCTGAGGTTGCTGCCGGTGATGGTTGCGCTGCAAAACCAGCTTCGGGTGGTGATCATATTCATAAAGCTGGCTTCGCGAAAGTCCGCGCCCTGTAACCGGCAATCGCGAATTTCGATGCCCAGCGCGCTGGCATTGCGGAAATCAGCCATGGTTAAATCACAGTTTTTAAAGCAGGCATCCTTGAGGATTGCCCGGCGGAAGCTCGCACCCTGCTGCGACTCTTTGTCGTAAAAAACGCAGCCGGTGAAGGTGGTGCCGGTGAGGTCAGCGCCGGAAAAATCACAGTTCAGAAAGGATGCGTTCTCAATCTTATCGCCGGTGAATCTGCCTGCCGCGATCTTTTCATTACTCAGTATCAATGCCATTTGAAAGCCTGTTTATCTGCACAGTTGTTCAGCGCATTCTAATCGGGCTGCCTGCACGAGGATACAGCCCCGAACGGATCGGGGCCGGAACCGCACAAACGTCAATATAGAAACGTAGCTCAGGAAACCTCAGGGGTTATGGCAAGAGAATGGCGCTCTTATTTCTTGAAAATGCGTAGCATGGCGGCAAAGTCATCGGCCAGATAATCCGCCTGGGCAGCAGCCAACTGCTCACGGCTGTGCGCTCCCCACGTTACCGCGCAGGTCGACACGCCTGCCGATTTTCCCATCATGATATCGGTCGTTGCATCGCCAATCATAATGGCGTTATTTTTCCCTGACGATTCTGCCCCGAACGACTGTAGCGCGACCTCAATACCCTGAGGGTGCGGTTTATAGTGCTCCACAGAGTCAGAACCAATAAACAGATCGATATACTCCGCGAGGCCAATACTCTGCGCATTGCGCTGCGCCACGTCGGTTTTCTTACTGGTTATGATCGCCGTTTTCTTGCCTGCCGCTTTCAATTCCTGAAGGAAAGCCACCGCCCCCGGGAAAGCAGTGATATGTGTCTCACCTGCTTCACGATAGATTTCACGAAACCGCGTCAGCAACTGGGCAAACTGTTCTTTGCTAAAGTGCGCTGCGCCCATTTCACGGAATGAAATCTCAATAGGGATCCCCATGAAATGGACGATCTGTTCGGCGGATGGGGCGGCCAGACCGAGGGATTCGAATGCGCCACGGGTGGCAATCACCCCGCATTCTGATGAGTCGGCAAGCGTGCCGTCGAAGTCAAACAGGCAATATTTGTACATTGTGTTATCTCATTTCCAGGAGTGAAACATCAATGCTGCGAGATTATTCACGAAAAAACCGCGCTCATCAAACCCGACCAATGACTCGTTTTCAGCAGATCGGCCACCTCGTCATCCGTCAGCTGCCGCTTTTCAACGCCGTTTGCGGTAACTGTTTTCAGCATATTACCCAGCAGGATCGCGCGTCCTTCAGGAAGATGCTGCACGATAACCCGTTTCTGCACGAAGATAGCATCAGGGTGGGTAGAGTTGAGGTAGTTGGCCGGGACGAAATCAATCCACTCCTGCGGGGTCAGATCGAAGCCGTATTGATTGCACCATTCGCCCTCGACCTTCGCCTGTAGCAGATACTCGCCTTTAGCACTCCGGGATAGCCGGAAGGTGTCGAAGTCCTGAACAATATCGCTATCAAGAATGTCCAGCGCAACCGGCGCACGGATGCCGTAGCTGCCGAAGCCCAGGTCGCAAAGCCACTGGCGGCCACCGACTTCAGCCACCACCGCCATATGGGTTTTCGGCCGCCGCACCGGGTAGAACATCGGCCGGGCCGCCACGAAACGGTAGGGGATATTTAGCGCCTCCAGCGCCATGGCAAACAGCCCGTTAACCTCATAGCAGTAGCCGCCGCGATACCGCTTCAGCACCTTATCCGCTATTTCGTCGGGGTCCAGCGAGACGATTTTGCCTGCCTGCACATCCAGATTCTCAAACGGCACCGCAAAAAGCTGATGGCGCATCAGCGCATGCAGCGTGGCGGTATCGGCGGCGGCGGGGCCGGTATAGTTGATGCGGCGGAAATAGCTCGACAGATCAAAGTTGTTGCTGTGCATAATGCCTCCTTAACTGACTTGTGCTCATACTATAGATGGCGCAAAGCATTGGCTGTATAGTCAGATTTATCGAAAATCAGACTGTACAGATCGCCATGTCCGCCCCGTTTCTGACTGCCCCACATTACCGCCGGATCGCTGAGATGCTGCGCCTGACTCTTGCCTCGGGTGCGCTGCGGCCCGGCGACCGGATGATCTCCGCACGTAAACTGGCCGAACGCGAGCAGGTCAGCCTGCCAACGGCGCTGGAAGCGCTCCGCTGCCTGGAGGCCGAGGGCCTGATTGTAGCGCGCCCGCGCTCGGGCTACTTCGTCAGCCGGATCGCTACGCAGCAGGAGGCACCGCCCTCCCATGCGCTGCCTGGCCCCGTTCCCGTCACCCTGTCTGCCGTGGCCCGTTCCTTGTTCAGCAGCGCAGAGACCCGGCTGGTCCCGCTGGGCGCGGCGCTGCCCGATCCCACCTGGCTACCCGGCACGACGCTCCAGCGTGCGCTTCACGCCGCCGGACGCCGGCTCGATGCACACGGGCAGAGCTACAGTCTGCCGCCGGGCAGGGCGGATCTGCGCCACAATATCGCCGCCCGCGCCGCGCGGTGGGGGGCCCGTTTTGCCGCGGACGATGTGATTATCACCGCCGGTGCCACGCAGGCGCTGCGCCTGGCGCTGCATGCGGTCTGCCAGCCCGGTGACGTCGTGGCGATCGAGCAGCCCGCCTACTTCGGCACGCTCCTGCTGCTGGAGGATTTAGGCCTCAAGGCGCTGCAGATTCCCACCGATCCGACAGAGGGCCTGCTGCTGGAACCGCTGGCCGACGCGGTTCAGCGCCACCGACCCGCTGCGGTGCTGGCCTCGCCCACGGTGCAGAATCCGCTGGGTGCCAGTATGCCCGTTGCGAAAAAGCAGGCGCTGGTTGCCCTGGCTGAACGGGCGGGCATCCCGCTGATTGAGGACGATGTCTATGGCGATCTGGTTGGCGAGGGGCAGCGGCCTCCGGCCTGCAAGGCGTTCGACCAGAGCGGCAACGTCATTTACTGCAGCTCTCTTTCCAAAACCCTCGCACCGGGCTGGCGGATCGGCTGGATTGCCGCCGGGCGCTACCACACGAAGGTTTTGCAGGCCCGCATGGCCGGGGAGTGGGCCGGTGCGCCGCTGCTGGAAGCCGCCACGAGCGAAATACTGGCCAGCGGCGACTACGAGCGCCATCTGCGCCGCCTGAAGTCGCGGGTTGCTAAAGGGGTAAAGGCCGTTATCGCCCGGGTTGAGGCCGGCTTTCCGCCGGGAACGCGGGTGGCCGCGCCCGCCGCCGGTTTTCTGCTGTGGGTCGCGCTTCCCCTTGGGGTCAATGCGCTTGAGGTTCATCGCCGCGCGCTGGCGCTGGGCATCGGCGTCAGCCCCGGCCCGCTGTTTTCTCCGGGAGCGGAACTGCAGAACTATCTGCGGTTGAACTGTGCCAACGAACCCACCCCGCAACTGCTGAGTGCGGTGGACAGGATCGGCGAGATTTGCCGCGAACTGGCCGGGGAAGGCTCGCGGCTCACGAAGAAAAAACTCTCCATCAATTAACCTGTTACGCATGATGACGGCAGAAGTCGATGGATTTATCTTCGTATTAACCCGCAGGAGTAGGTATGTCCATCTTAACCGTCACCCCCCGTTACCTTCACTGTGCAACGGGTCTTTTGCCTTACCCCTCGATCGTGGACTTGAATGTCCCTGACATGTCATCATGAGAACAGGTTAAATTTTTGTATAAGCTGGCCGGAGGCCGTTGCGAATACAAACTGGCATACTTATTCAGGCGATTAAAGATGGCATATCTGGACTATTTATTTAAGTTTATTGAAGGGAATCCGGCGCTGGCCGTGGGTTTTAACCTTATTCTGCTGATCGTTTCCGGCATGTTTACCCACATTTTGTGCAAATTCCTGCTGATTAAAGTGGTGCGCAGGGTGTTCTTTGCCAGCCATAAAAAGGACGTCCCGCTGGAGAAGGATCGACGCATAGCCGAAAAACTCTCCAATTTCATGCCGGTCATTATCGTCTATTACCTCCTGCAGTTTATGCCGAATATGCCGGCTTCGCTGGTGGCGGCGATTAATACCTTCTGTGGCATTCTGTTCTTTATTTTCCTGTCGGTGTTCTTCAATGAAATGCTCGATATCGTTAACAGCTCTTATTTGCGCAAGAGCAAGCGCAAAAATCATTCGATTAAGGGCTATATTCAGATAGGAAAAATATTAATCCACGTTATTGCCGCGATTATGATCCTGGCGGTGATGTCGAATAAATCACCCGCGATTATTATCTCCAGCCTCGGTGCGGTGGCGGCGGTGCTGATGTTAGTGTTCCAGCATACCCTGCTGTCGCTGGTGGCCAACGTTCAGCTTTCGTCTAATGACGTTCTGCAGCTCGGCGACTGGATTGAAATGCCCGACAAGAACCTGAGCGGGGAGGTGACCGATATTGCGCTGCATACGATCACCATCCGCAACTGGGATAACACCATCTCGCGCATCCCGACCAAAAACTTCCTCACCGAAACCTACACCAACTGGCAGGCGATGTTTTCCTCCGGCGCGCGGCGGATAATGCGCAGTACCAGTATCGATCAGCACTCGGTTAACTTCCTTTCTCAGGAGATGCTGGCCCCGATGTTATCGATTCGCGGGGTGAATGAACCGCTGGCGAAACTGCTTGATGGCCGCGACCCCACCGGCGTGGCGGACAGCTGGTTTATTGATAACGGGCTGACTAACTTAACGCTGTTCCGCCATTATCTGATGGCGTATCTCGCCGACCGGCCGGACATTATTAAAGACATGTACATTGTGGCAAGAACGCTGAAGCCGTCGCCGTCCGGCATGCCGCTGGAAATATATTGCTTTACCTCGTCGATTTTCTGGATGGACTACGAGAATACGCAGTCCGAGATCTTCGAATACATTACCGCCGTGGCGGGGAAATTTTCCCTGCGTTTGTACCAGTATCCGGCGGGCCACGACTTCTGGCGGTTATCACAGGAAAGCAGCGGCCGGAATAGCGCGCGATAAATCTCCTGCGGGCCTGCCCGTCAGGCAGGCCCGGAGACTCATCTTATTTCTCAATTTCATCCAACGAAGAAAAATCAATAACGAACTGTTTAAGCAGGCGTTCAAGCTGTACACGGTCTTTCGGCTGCCATTGCTGGAAAACTTTCTGGTAAATGTCTTCACGCGCTGCGTCAATCTTATCGGTCATCGCTTTACCCACTGTCGTGATAACGGCTTCATTGATCCTCTTATCTTTCGCGTTCTTCTGCCGCTGTGCCAGACCCGCTTCTTCAAGCTTTGTGACCTGACGGCTGACCGTGGTGTAATCGCGGCCCACTCTGTCTGCCAGTTCGACGACACCAATAGGACCAAACCGGCTGATTTGAACCAAAAGAGGAAACAGTGCGCGATCGAGATTGATTGTCGATGCTTTAATCATTAATTCATCACGTTGCGGACGATTAAACACGCCAACAAGGGTGAGTAATGCATCATGCAGATCGGAAAAATCTTGGAGTTTATGTGTATTTTGCACGCTTTTTATTGACACCGGCTTTGGCTGAATTTAATGTGTGCATTATACACATAAATAACATTGGCTACAGGCGAACATTCAGATGAAAGCAGCGATTATTAACCAGCAGGGCGAAAAGCCAGTGTACGGTGAGTATCCTGATCCAGAGGCCAGCGATCGTCAGGCCGTTATTACCGTCACAGCCGCCGCGATTAGCCAGTTGGCAAAATCACGCGCGGCTGGAAAGCATTACAGCTCAATGACCTCTGCTCCCTTCATTCCCGGGATTGATGGGACCGGTTACCTCAGCAACGGCGATCCCGTGTACTTCCTGTCATTTAACGCTCCCTGGGGAAGCATGGCGGAGAAAACACGGGTTTCACTGGACAATGTTGTGCACTTACCCCCAGGACTGAACCCTGTTCTTGCAGCGGCGATTGCAAACCCCGGAATGTCATCCTGGGCTGCGTTAACGCGCCGGGCAATTTTACAACAGGGCGAAACGGTTCTGATCAATGGCGCAACCGGCACATCGGGCGGTCTGGCCGTACACATCGCTCGCTGTCTGGGTGCCGGGAAGATTATTGCAACGGGACGAAATAAAGATATCCTGAACAAATTACGTGAACAGGGCGCGGATGTTGTTTTAACGCTGGACTCCCTGCCATCTGAATTACCCGCCTTAATGGCTGAGGGGATTGACGTTGTTCTTGATTATCTTTGGGGTCAAAGCGCACTGGATATTATGACTGCGGCCGTTGCCGGTGGCGCAAAAACCGTGCGTTTCGTTCAGATTGGGTCACTTAGCGGTCAGGAAATTAACCTGCATAGTAAATTGCTGCGTTCATCAGGCTTAACGCTGATGGGCAGCGGGCTGGGTAGCGTTTCAGATGCAGAATTGACTGCCGCGATAGGTGAGCTTTTTCAGGCAGTATTAAACCATGGCTTGTCTGTTCCGTTTATACAACGTCCTCTGAATGAGGTGGGGGAAGCCTGGTCCGAAGACGACAGCCGCTGTCGGACCGTTCTCATTCCCTGCAACGATCCTGGCAGGAAATAGCGTTGATCTGTCGGAATAAGGACTGAAATCCGGATTGAGTCAGGTACGTCATTTTTTCTTCCTGGCTTATCGGAGCTGGCCTGAACGTCGCTTCAGTTTCCGCGCCTGGCGTATCGGGGCTGGTCGGAACGCGGACCCGCTGTCACGTCCTTGTCCGCTCGGCCTCGCACATCCCTGTGCTCGGACGGTCCGCTTTTCCGGCCAGCCCCGATTGCCTGACTATCCTGGTATGGCGGCTTGAAAAACTATGTCTGGCCTGAGATAAAGTGTTTAAGCAAGGCTGTACGATAATCATTTTTGTCAGCAACATAATGATCTGAAAGGGAGACAGTGATGGGACAGATTAGCCGGGTTTATGCGGTATGGATGGCGGTCATGCTGATAACCGCCTGCACCAGTAAGCCAAACCTGCCGCCGACCGATACCATTGTAGCGGTCAAACCGATTGCGTCCGGCATTATCGCCAGCTCTGAAAAATACAGTTATCGCTTCTTCCGCGATGGCACGCCGCAGGAATATCAGCGCTACAAAACGTTTTATGAACGCTTTCATCAGCAGGCTTCCGGGGTAAAAGTTAGCTTTTTGGTCAAAGAGCATGAGGTGACGGCGGAGTACCTGGTGGTGGTGGATAAGCGCAAACTGGATGCCGGGCAGCATGCCGTGCTGGTGAATGAATATAAGGCTGCTCCGATTGATAACGATAACCTGGGCATCCTGTTTAAAGCTCAGGGTTTCTGGTCGTCCTCTCACGCACCCGAACTGGCTGCTCCTTACCGCCTGGACAGGCCGGTGGTGGTCTCCGTCAACGATAAAACCCAGACGATAAGTACCCTGGGCACCATCGCCCTGATCCCCCTGTTGCCGCTGTTCCCGCTGGTGATGATGTACGGCTGTGCCACCGGGCCGTGTGTGTAAACGCTGATGCGGGGGAGACGTTCCCTGAAATCAGTGCCCGGCGCTGCGGGAAAGCACGTTCATCACAATCACTCCGCCGATAATCATACTTATCCCGACGATCGCCCACGCATCAAGCGTCTGCTTAAAGATAAACACGCTGACCAGTGCCGTCAGCACAATACCCAGCCCACCCCAGATAGCATATGCGATGCCTAACGGGATAACGCGCAGGGCCTGCGAGAGCATGTAGAAGGACAAAATATAACAGACTGCCATTGCGATCGTAGGCCACAGGCGGGTGAACTGAGCTGAACGTTGCAGGAATGAGGACGCCATGACTTCGGAGATAATGGCTGTCGCCAGTGAAGCATAAGCAATAAGAACGGGATTCATAACGGACCATCTGTTAAAAAACACGAACATACCATCCGGTATGTTTTCTTTCAACCGGCTCAATAACCGTCGTTGTGTCGAACCGTGCTTCCTTGGGACGGTTTAGTCGGGTGTCTGCCGCAGGCTCACCTTCCTCTGTCAGGTTCGTTAATCTCGCAAGCCCGTCGGAATCAGAAAACTCATCATTTCAAATCTGCAACGATGAGTTGCAAACCATTCTATTTTGAAAGTTATCGTTCGCAGATATGCTTCTTCCATCGCGACAACAAACGTCGTCGCCAACAAAAGATGACCCAATCAATCTATCCCTACTTAAATTAAGGAATGACATCATGAGTAAAAAACTTTCAGACAAAATTGCATTAGTCACCGGCGGCAGCTCTGGTATTGGCCTGGCATCGGCACAGGAACTGGCAGCGCAGGGCGCGACCGTGTACATCACCGGCCGCCGTCAGGAAGAACTGGATGCAGCGGTGGCCTTAATCGGACCGTCGGCCAAAGGTATCCGGGCCGATGCCTCCGTTCTGAGCGAACTCGACAGCGTGTTTTCAACAATTTTGAGCGAATCAGGCAGGCTGGACGTGCTGTTCGCCAATGCGGGTGGTGGCGATATGATGCCGCTGGGCGCGATTACCGAAGAGCACTTTGACCGCATTTTTGGCACCAACGTGCGCGGCGTGCTGTTCACCGTGCAGAAAGCGCTGCCGCTGATGAGCAAAGGCGCGTCCATCATTCTGACCGGCTCGACGGCAGCGGCGAAAGGTACGGCCAGCTTCAGCGTTTACAGCGCGAGTAAGGCCGCCGTCCGCAGCCTGGTGCGTTCGTGGGCGCTTGACCTGAAGGATCGTGGTATTCGTGTCAACGTGGTCAGCCCTGGCCCAATCCGCACGCCGGGTCTGGGCGGTCTGGTACCGGAAGAGCATCGTCAGGGGTTGTTTGACGCGCTGGCAGAGGGTGTGCCGCTGGGCCGTTTGGGCGAACCCGAAGAGATCGGTAAAACCGTGGCATTCTTAGCGTCTGACGATGCGAGTTTCATCAACGCGGCGGAAATATACGTTGATGGTGGGTTAGCGCAGATTTGATTCGCGGCCAGAGCAGCACTTCACGTGTCGGAGTTAAAGGAAAGCGCTGCACGTATAGCACCTAGCGAATTGGGGCGGGTGGGAGCGTCGCTTTAATTTCCGCGACTGGCGTATCGGGGCTGGCCGGAACACGGACTTGCTGCCACATCCCTGTTCGCTCGGTCTGGCAAGTCCTTGTGCTCGGGAATGTCGCTTTAATTTCCGCGACTGGCTTATCGGGGCTGGCCGGAACACGGACCCGCTGCCACATCCCTGTTCGCTCGGCCTCGCACATCCCTGTACTCGGACGGTCCGCTTTTCCGGCCAGCCCCGATTGCCTGATTGCTTTGGTGTTGCTGCTGGAACAACTGATTTCTTCTGGCAGCAACACATGTTCTGAAGGGGAACCGTTACGGGACAGGTTAGCCGGGTGTCTGCCGCAGGGATGGCGGTAATTCTGATAGCCGCATGTATCGATACGCCAAATCTACCGCCTGCTAAATACAAATTGGCTGAGCCGAGTTATGGAGCGCAGAAAGATCGTCATGAGATTGTGCCTGCCTGTACTTCAATCTGAAAACATAAGCTTGTAAACATAATGTGCATAATGTACTTTTTTGTTCGCGGTTTAATGAGGTAAAGACGTCTGTTCACAAGAACTGACGTGTACAAACTGCATCGCCAAATGTAAGAACCTGAAGAATTCTTAAACTAAGGAACGTGCTGAAAATGAGTAACACAATATCAATGGCTCCTGCAGGTTATTCCAGCGTGCCGGCCGGGCATGTGGCCACTGTGGTTACCTGTCTGGAGATGCTGGAGAAACCGAGGGTCAGGCAGGGTGAGCTTCCTGCTGGTGTTACGCTGGAAGTTATCGATAGCACAGATATGAATCGCTACCGTAAATTATACCGTCACGTTGGAGAAGAATGGCTTTGGTTTTCTCGCATTATCATGAAGGACCACAAACTTGCAGAAATACTGGAAGATAAGAATGTAGTCGTTTATGCGCTGCAATGTGACGGCAAAGATATCGGCATCCTTGAACTGGATTATCGTGTAGCTGGCGAATGTGAACTTGCTTTTTTTGGCCTGACTTCGCAGGCGACGGGTAAGGGGTTGGGGCGATGTTTGATGGATGCAGCCATCTTTATGGTTTGGAATAAACCCGTCAGTCGCTTTTGGGTTCACACCTGTACATTCGATCATCCCGCCGCGCTAAATTTTTACATCCGTTCGGGTTTCCAACCTTATGCTATTCAGATTGAGGTTGCACCAGACCCAAGATTAACCGGGTATCTTCCAGAAAATGCTGCTCCTCATATCCCTCTGCTAAAAACCGGCAGGGGTTGAAGTAAGTAATCCTGGAGCCTTCCCCTCTGTAACAGATTCAACCGCGAATTAGCTTTTAACGATCTTATTAAGTCTTATGATCTGGACGGATTCCGTCGCTTCAGTTTCCGTGACTGGCTTATCGGGGCTAGCCGGAACGCGGACCCGCTGCCACATCCCTGTTCGTTCGGGAGCGTCGCTTTAATTTCCGCGACTGACGTATCGGGGCTGGCCGGAACACGGACCCGCTGCCACGTCCCTGTTCGCTCCGGAGCGTCGCTTTAATTTCCGCGACTGGCGTATCGGGGCTGGCCGGAACACGGACCCGCTGCCACATCCCTGTTCGCTCGGCCTCGCACATCCCTGTACCTGGTGAGTCGCTTTAGATTCAGCGCCTGGCGTATCGGGGCTGGCCGGAACGCGGACCCGCTATCAAGTTCTTGTCCGCTCGGCCTCGCACCTCCCTGTACCTGGTGAGTCGCTTTAGATTCAGCGCCTGGCGTATCGGGGCTGGCCGGAACACGGACCCGCTGCCACGTCCCTGTTCGCTCGGCCTCGCACCTCCCTGTGCTCGGACGGTCCGCTTTTCCGTCCAGCCCCGATTGCCTGCATGCATTGGTGCTGCTGCAACAACTGTGCCTTATCCGGCAGCAACGCAAAGACTCAAAAGGGAGACAGTAACGGGACGGGTTTCGACTGGTCATGATGTATGGCTGTATTTGTGAGGTAGTATGCGGTTTAGAAAACATGAAAAGTGCAGACGTCGATTAAAGAACCCCCAGTATGTTTTTACTTAACCAGTGGCAGCATCCCGAAACAATTAGAGTACCAATGATTCGCTTAATACAGGTCTAGAATAAGGGTTTAGCAAAAAAACTATTTTAAAGATAATTTCTTTCCCTTCTCGTATACTCACAGTGTGTTAATCGCTATTCTTCTTGCCAAAAGTTTTTTTCATCATGATCTCAAACCAATGTGAAAGGATGCATCATGGCAATTACTACAACCGATGAAATAAAAGAGTTATTATCTAAAGTTAGTAGGGGTGTCGTTAAAATGATTCCGTACATGACGGTTTTATCAGGTATGATAATATGGAGTTATTTGAATAATATTGGTAGGTTGGATTTGTTAATGGATTCATTTTCTATTAACATTGGCCTGGTATCTTTATTAATATCCTCAATTATATTGTCCTGTTCTATAGGGGTGATACTCACTTTGCCAAGCGCAATACTTATCTTACATCACTCAATTATCCCGGACTTAGTTAAGAAACCTTTTTCCTTACCATGGTTTGGTTGGGGTTTATGTGTACTTTTTTTAATTATAGCATTTCTTCCTGGTATTTCAGGTATGAAAGAAATGGCTCTATCACCTTTAAAACTTTCTTTTGTAATCGCAATACTATCTTTGGCTATTTGTATCATGTTTTCACTAATGAATGATGATTTCATTGCTAATGATTTTTTAGATAAACTTAATAATATTTTTAGGATGTTGGTGGCATCAATTTTATTGACATCCTCCACTTTATCTATATCGATTCCTGTTACTTTTCTTATGAAGAATAGCTCGGGTGAAAGCATTGTATCACTGATGATAGCGTTGGTTTTCATGCTCGCATTTGCGTTCTTGTCGTTTCTCCCTGCAATAGTCTACTATAAAGAAGTAATGAAGAAACCATTTAAAAATGAAGTTGGGGCTATTATTCCATTAGCAAAGAAAATATCTATAACTGCTATTATATGCATTATATTTACATCATTACTATTCCCTAATGTGTCTACTTCATTAATTAGTAGCTCTCTTTATTTTACCGGGATTACTGATAATAGAAACCACCAGTTTTTAGTCAGTTCTGAGAGTTATCAACCTGAAATGTTCCCTCAGCATATATGGATGACCACGACAAAAGATAAAATAGAGAAAGGATTTTTTATATATGGTTTAAGGATGTTTTCATTAGGTGATAAGAGTTTAATATGTCCAGATAGTGTTGGTAATTTAAAACGTATTGTTAATAGAGTGAATTATGATTCCCTCCGATTTTCAGACAATAATCAGAATTCCATAAAATTAAAAGAAATGACGAGTATTTGTGTGGTTATGACCAGTGAAGACGCTCAACAATGGGATACACTATTTTATAGTGAAGATAAAGATAAAGATAAATGATATTGCTGGCATAACATCACACTCAATTCAGCAACGCAACGATTCAAAAGGGGGACCGTAACGGGACAGGTTAGCCGGGTGTCTGCCGCAGGGATGCGGCAGTCAAGCCCCCATGGATGGGTTCACGGCGACCCGGCGATCTGCCCGTTACGGTCGCCCGTGGGCACCGAACTGTTTTCCGCCAGCCCCAATCACCTGAACGTTTCTGAATTTCTGAACTGCTGCATGAACAACCGTCCCTTTCCTGGCAGCAATGAAATTATCCAAAAGGGAGACCGTAACGGGACAGGTTAGCCGGGTGTCTGCCGCAGGGACGCGGCAGTCAAGCCCCCAGGGAGGGGTTCACGGCGACCCGGCGATCTGCCCGTTACGGTCGCCCGTGGGCACCGAACTGTTTTCCGCCAGCCCCAATCGCCTGAACGTTTCTGAATTTCTGCCTTAACAACCGTGCATTACCCGGTAGCAACACAATTATCCAAAAAGGGGGACCGTAACGGGACAGGTTAGCCGGGTGTCTGCCGCAGGGATGCGGCAGCCAAGCCTACAGGGAGGTATTTACGGCGACCCGGCGATCTGCCCGTAACGGTCGCCCCGTTCACGGACCTCACCGCAAAAAGTCTCCGAACGGCCAGAATAGCGATCGTCCTCTGGCAGCAATGCAACGATTCAAAAGGGGGACCGTAACGGGACAGGTTAGCCGGGTGTCTGCCGCAGGGATGCGGCAGCCAAGCCCCCAGGGATGGGTTCACGGCGCCCCGGCGATCTGCCCGTTACGGTCCCCCGATGGGCACCGAACCCCCAGCAACCTACTTAACCGGATGATACTCAATATTAATCGGCTCATCCGGCAGCCTGGTAAACTTCTGGATAATCTGGTGATAATCCGCCGTCGGATCCACATCCTTAAACTGCTGCGGATAAAAATCCTTCGCCAGCATCTCAATGCCGATAATATTGTACGGATGATTGTAGAAATGATGGTAAACCGCCGCCACCTTGCCCGCCTTCACCGCCGGAATATCCTTCACCCCGTTACGATTGCGCAGGCGATCGAAACTCTCTTTGATCTCCTCAACGCTGGTGTTGTAGCCCAGTGGGATCACCGTACTCGCCTTGCCGCCGCGCTTTGAACCGCTCATCACGTAGTAATCAGGATCCATTGAAATCACCTTTTCCACCGCAACGTTTCCGCTGGTGCCCGGCAGCAGCTCGGAGCCGATGTTGCGCGCGCCCGTGGCCTCAACCAAAGCACCCCAGCCGTTACGACCGTGGGTAAAGCAGCAGGCATCGCCGCCGCCGCCGATACCGGCAATCGGCTCAACGAACACCAGCGGCTTCGGTGAAATATCCTTCACCCTGTTTTGAATCGCAGTCAGCTTCTGCTGATAGAAATCGGTATAGGCTTTGGCATTGTCTTCCTGGTTCAGCACCTTGCCCAGCAGGGTCACGCTGGCAGCGGTGTTCTGTACCGGATGCAGCTCCACGTCCACGAACAGCACCGGAATATTCAGCGCCGCCAGCTGCTTCAGCACGCCGGTCTGCTGGAGCGACGGCTTCGCGCGCAGCTGGGCAATCATCAGGTCCGGATGTTTGGCGATCACCGTTTCCAGATTCACTTCACCCTGGTCAGAAAAGCCCATATCAAGGATTTTCTCAGACTGCGGCCAGCGGCTTTTCAGCATATTCCAGCTGCCGGTATCCTGCTTCTTCAGCAGGTTGTTCCAGGAGACCACGCGCTTAAACGGATTGTCGCGGTCAAGCAGGGCGAGGCTGAGGATCTCGCGTCCGTCCTGCAGGATAATACGCTGCGGCTCCTGTTTGATCACCACCTGCTGGCCGTCCATATCGGTCACGGTCAGCGGATAAGTGGTGGCGAACGCCAGGGCGGGCAGGGTTGTAACAAGGAGAGCGGAAAGCTTCAAAGCGGGAACAGTTTTCATATTCGGAAAGACTCAGAATAAAAGGTGATGATAATTATTCTCATTTTTATCTAAACGGCATCTAAACTTTGTAACATTTTTATAAAAAATTCACATTTTCCCCTTTATCTGCATCTGTAACTCAAACTCCCTCCGTTTCCATCGGGTGGTCTACCAGGATACCGGCAAGGCGCTTGCCGTTCGCAAGCCATGAAGAACCGCAGCAAACCACATCGACTACCTTCAGGTTATCTTGTCATTACATTGAAAAATAAGTATTAATTTAAATAAACTTACTCATTAGTAATAAATTTAAACGCATATTGTGATCTTGCTCGCTTTTCCGTGCGGATTGTTTGGACAAAAAAGGCGCAATAAATAATAGTGATTGAATAATAAATCATGCTCGAATAATTATTCACAGCGGAGATAAAAAAAGATGAAACGTACCCTGCTTACCGGACTGTTGCTTTCTGCCATGAGCCTCTCTTCTGCCGCGTTTGCGGCGGATAAAGGGCTGATCGTTATCATTACCCCGTCCCACGATAACCCGTTCTTTAAAGCCGAAGCCGACGGCGCATCGCAGAAAGCGAAGGCGCTCGGCTACACCACGCTGGTGGCCTCTCATGATGATGACGTCAGCAAGCAGAATCAGCTGATTGAAACCGCCATTGGCCGTAAGGCGAAGGCCATCGTGCTGGATAACGCCGGTGCGGATGCCACCGTTGGCCCGGTACAGAAGGCGAAAGATGCCGGTATCCCGACCTTCCTGATCGACCGTGAAATCAACAAATCCGGCGTCGCGGTGGCGCAGATTGTCTCCAACAACTATCAGGGTGCGCAGCTGGGGGCGGAGAAGTTTGCCAAATTACTGAACGGCAAAGGGGAATACGTCGAACTGCTGGGTAAAGAATCCGATACCAACGCCGGGGTACGTTCGCAGGGCTATCACGACGTTCTGGATGATTACCCGGATATGAAAATGGTCGCACAGCAGAGCGCCAACTGGAGCCAGACCGAAGCCTTCAGCCGCATGGAAACCATTTTACAAAAAAATCCCAATATCGTTGGCGTGATCTCCGGTAACGACACCATGGCGCTGGGCGCGGAAGCCGCGCTGAAGGCCGCCGGCAAAACTAACGTGATCGTGGTGGGCTTCGACGGCAGCGACTACGTGCGCGACTCGATTATCAATAAAGGCAACATCAGGGCGACCGTGCTGCAGCCGGGCTGGGCGCAGGCGCAGATGGCCGTTGAGCAGGCGGATTACTACCTGACCCACGGCAAAGCGCAGAAAGAAGAGAAGCAGCTGATGGACTGCGTGCTGATTGACGACGCCAACGCCAGCAGGCTGAAAACCTTTAACCTCGCCAACTGATCCGGGAGCCGATGATGGTGACGAAACTTCCGCTCGCCGTTCTGCTGAGCGCCAGCGTGCTGCTCAGCGGCTGTACGGTGGTTGACCTTGATGAAAACGGTCAGCCGATCCTGCCAAAGGATCCGGCAGCGAAAGCCAGCTTTAGCAGTCAGACCCCGCAGCAGATCGCGCAGGAGAACTGGGACAGCAGGGTACTGAAAGGGGCGCAGGATCGCGCCCTCACCTGGAATGACATGAAGGCCAGAAGTGCCGCGCAGAAGCCGGAGACCAGCAGCAGCGTCTTTGTTCAGGCCGCCGGAATGGTGACCGCGGTCAGCGATGCTGCCGACCGGGAACGCCTGTTGACGGTGACCATTAATGGCGAATCGGTGCCGGTCGCTATCGGCCCGGTTATCCGCAGCAACGCCATTCGCGATGCGGCCGGATTCAAATTTGAAGAATTCACCAACCAGGTGCAGTTCGCCAGGCTGACCAAAGCGCTGAACCAGCATAACGTTCAGCAGTTGCCGAAGATCGACGGCAGCTGGGTGGGCAAACCCGTTCAGCTGACGCTGGCCGTGACCCTGCAACCGCAGCGGATTGAGGATGCGGTCGCCGTGGTGATCAAGCAGGAGCAGCCGTAATGAGCCAGAGCGATCCGATTATTCTGCACACCCGCGCGGTATCCATGCTGTTCCCCGGCACGCTGGCGCTGGACAACGTCGACTACCGCGTCTGGCGCGGCAAGGTCAACGTGATTATCGGCGAAAACGGCGCGGGTAAATCCACGCTGATGAAAATCCTCGCCGGGGTGCAGCAGCCGACCAGCGGTGAGATCTGGCTTAACGGTGAACAGGTGCAGCTCAGCAGCACCCGCGCGGCATCGAAGCTGGGGATTGGCATGGTGCATCAGGAGCTGAACCTGTTTGAAAACCTGTCGGTGGCGGAAAACATTTTCCTCGGCCGCGAACTGCAAAAAGGCGTGCAGCCGATCGATGAAAAAGCGCAGGAGGCGCGCACGGCGGCGCTGATGCAGCGGCTTGACCAGGCGATTTCACCGCGCGAGCTGGTTGCCAATCTGAAAGTCGGGCAGCAGCAGCTGGTGGAGATCGCTAAAGCACTGGCCGAAAACACCGACATCCTGATCCTCGATGAACCGACCTCGGCGCTGAGTAAAACAGAGGTGGAGATCCTGTTTCGGGTGATCCGCGAACTGACCCGTCAGGGCGTGTCGATTATCTATATCTCGCACCGTCTGGAGGAGCTGATGGCGATTGGCGACACCATCACCATCCTTCGTGACGGCCGCTTTCAGGCGGAAGCGCAGGTCAGCGACATTGATGTGCCGTGGATTGTGCGTGAAATGCTCGGCAGCGAGCCGGTCAGCAGCTTCCTGACCCCCGATCGCCAGTTCGGCGCGACGGTGCTGGAGGCGGAAAACATCACCTGCGTTGGCCCCGCCGGGAACGCGGTGGTTAACGACGTCTCCTTCAGCGTGCGCGCCGGGGAAATCGTCGGCATTTACGGCCTGATGGGGGCGGGGCGCACCGAGCTGTTCGAATGCCTGCTCGGCACCCAGCCCTCGTATCTCGGCAAACTGTGGCTGGACAGCAAACCGGTGCCGCAGCGGCTGTCCACCGCCGACCGCATCCGGATGGGCATGAGCCTGGTGCCGGAAGACCGCAAACGTACCGGCATCTTCCCCATCTCCTCGGTGGCCAGCAACCTGACCATTGCCAGCCTGTGGCAGCGGCTGGAGCACCGGTTTGCCATCTCTCACAAACAGGAAATGGCGGTGGTCAGCAGTACGGTCAGCAATCTGTCGATCAAAATCTCCTCGCCGGAGGTGGCGATCAACGCGCTGAGCGGCGGCAACCAGCAGAAGGTGGTCATTGGCCGATCGCTTTTGACCAATCCGCGACTGCTGCTGCTGGATGAACCGAGCCGGGGCATTGATGTCGGGGCGAAGGCAGACGTGTTCCGCATGATGGTCAGGCTGTCAGAGCAGGGCATTGCGGTGCTGTTTTCCACCTCGGATCTGAAAGAAATTATGGCGGTCTCCGACCGTATTCTGGTGATGTCCGGCGGCAAGCTGACCGCCGATATTCCACGGGCGGCGGCCGAAGAGTCCGCGCTGGTGAAAGCAAGTGCACAGGGGTTCTGACATGACACATCTTACCGGGAAAGCGCAGTCGGCGCCTGCGATCAACGCCTTTAACTCGCGGGAGGGAATGATCCTGCTGCTGTTAAAAATGCGCACCTTTATTGCTCTGATTTTGATCGTCGGATTCTTCGCCATCACCGTGCCGGACTTCCTCGCCGTCGGCAGCATGGTGATCATGATTAAACACATCGCCATCAACGCCTTCCTGGCGCTGGGCATCACCTTTGTGATTATTACCGCCGGCATTGATCTGTCGATCGGCGCCACGCTGGGGCTGTGCGGGATGATTGCGGGCTGGCTGATTACCAAAGGCATCGTGCTGCCCGCCTTCGGCATCGCGATTTTCCCCAGCGTCTGGGTGGTGGTGCCGCTGGTGCTGCTGATCGGCGGGCTGATCGGTGCGGCCAACGGCTGGATCATCACCCGCTATAACGTGGCACCGTTTATCTGCACGCTGGGCACCATGTATATCCTGCGCGGGGCGGCGATGCTCACCTCGGGGGGCGAAACGTTCCCCGGGCTGCAGGGCAACCCGCAGCTTGGCAATACCGGCTTCGACAAAATCGGATCCGGCTATTTCCTCGGCCTGCCGTGGGCTATCTGGATGATGGTGCTGCTGGCGCTGGTGATTGCCTACGTTGCCCGCCGGCTGCCGTTTGGCCGCCAGGTTTACGCCATCGGCGATAACGAACGCGCCGCCGAACTCTCCGGCGTGCGGGTGAAACGCGTGAAAATCTGCGTTTATGCCATCTCCGGGCTGTGCGCGGCGATTGCCGGCATCGTGGTGTCTTCCCAGCTGGTGGCCGCCCATCCGGCAAACGGCACCGCCTTTGAAATGAACGCTATCGCCGCGGTGGTGCTGGGCGGCACTTCGCTGGCCGGCGGGCGCGGCACCATCCTCGGCACGCTGATCGGCGCGTTTGTTATCGGCTTCCTCGCCGACGGGCTGATCATGATGGGCGTCAGCGAATTCTGGCAGATGGTGATTAAGGGCATCGTGATCATCATTGCGGTCATCATCGATCAGATGCAGAGCCGCATGCAGCAGAAGGCGGCGGTGGTGGCGCAGAAGGCGCTGCTGGTGGAGGCCGGAACCAGCCGGGCTGCCTGATCCGTGCCGAAGTTTACCCCGGGTGACCCGACTGTCGCCCACGTTTTACCCGGGGCGGCCTGATGCTGGCCCACGTATTCACCCCCCGGCGGCAGGTTAATCCGCAGTCGTCCGGCAGAGAAATTGACAACCTTGCAGCCCCGGCTGCGTGATATTCAGCATGGAGAAGACCCGATATGACAACCTACAACTACCCGAAATTTGGCGCCGGTCTCTGGCATTTTGCGAACTACGTTGACCGTTACGCGGTAGACGGCTACGGCCCGGCGCTCAGCACCCTGGAGCAGATCAAAGCGGCAAAAGAGGTCGGCGATCTCTCCTACGTGGACGTACCGTATCCCTTCTCGCCGGGCGTCACCATCAGCCAGGTAAAAGAGGCGCTGGCCGATGCCGGACTGAAAGCGATCGGCATCACCCCGGAGATTTACCTGCGTAAGTGGTCGCGCGGGGCCTTTACCAACCCGGACCCGGTGGCGCGTGCGGATGCGCTCAAGCTGATGAACGAAGCGGCCGACGTGGTGCGTGAGCTGGGTGCCAGCTACGTGAAAGTCTGGCCGGGCCAGGACGGCTGGGACTATCCGTTCCAGGTGGATCACAAGCAGCTGTGGAAGCTGGCGGTAGACGGCATGCGCGAGCTGGCGGCGGCCAACCCGGACGTCAAATTTGCTATCGAATACAAGCCGCGTGAACCGCGCGTGAAAATGACCTGGGATTCGGCGGCGCGTACCCTGCTGGGCATCGATGAAATCGGCCTGGACAACGTCGGCATCCTGCTGGACTTCGGCCACGCGCTGTTCGGCGGCGAATCCCCGGCGGACTCCGCTCAGCTGATCATCGATCGCGGCCGTCTGTTCGGTATGGACGTTAACGACAACCTGCGCGGCTGGGACGATGACCTGGTGGTGGGTACCGTGCATATGACGGAGATCTTCGAGTTCTTTTACGTGCTGAAGATCAACAACTGGGACGGCGTCTGGCAGCTGGATCAGTTCCCGTTCCGCGAAGACAACGTTGAAGCGGCACGCCTGTCGATTCGCTTCCTCAAGCACATCTACCGCGCGCTGGATAAGCTGGATATTCCGGCGCTGCAGGAAGCGCAGTCGCGGCAGGATGCGATGCAGGCCCAGCGCATTATTCAGAACGCGCTGCTGTCATCAATCGAAGAAGAGTAATCCTCAGTACCTTAACCCGCCGGGAAACCGGCGGGTATTCACCTTCCTCGCAATGTGTTAAATCCCCGTAAAAATCAGGGTTTGATATCGAAAATCTTAATAAAAATACAAATGAAAATCATTACCATCTGTTTCAAATTTTATATATTCTAAACACACTTCGTTGACGTTGCTGCCAGCCAATAGCGATATGGCCTTGCCCACTGCGCTTTTGCCGGATAAACGTTCACGTTTTACATATTTGGCCGCACAGGCTTTTAGCGGCCATCCCTGCTGGGAAACACAGCACTGCAGTAAAGATCGCTGTTATCCAGAGTGTTACTGCGAGGTTTGGTTGATGTGGAACCTGAAAAGCCTGTTTAATAAGCATGCTCAGGAAATTCAACGTTTTTTGCAGAAGCGCGGGCACGGCCCCGACGTGGCTGCGGATTTAACCCAGGATGTGTTTCTGCGTATTTTAGGTTCCGCAGCGCCCAAACGGGACGATAATCCACGTGCCTATCTGCATATGGTGGCGCGCAGCCTGTCGGTGGATCTGTATCGCCGCGAGAAAATTGCCTCGATCGATTATCTGTCGGAAGAGGCCTACTGCGAGCTGCCGGATGAATCGCCGGATCCGGAGCGGGTCACCTCCGATCGTCAGCAGCTGGCGGTGCTTGACCGTGGGCTGACGGCGCTGCCGGATCAGACCCGGCGCGCCTTTGAGCTTTATCGCTTAGGGGATATGACCATTGCTGAGGTGGCACAGGAGCTGGATTTATCGGTGTCCCACACCTGGACGCTGATCCGCCGCGCCTACCAGCATTTACGCACCACCCTGGATGATGATGCGAAGCACTAATGACTTTGCACAGCGACAGCGCGTGTAATTCCCTATAATCTGAATTACCTTTTCTTCCCGTCGCCGCCAGGCTGCCGGAATTTGCCAATAATGACTGAGAAAATGTCGCAACACGAAAAGCTGTTTGAAGAAGCCTTCGACCTGATCATTCGTCTGCACGGCGATCCGGGGAATCCGGCCGCGCGCGAACTGGCCGAACGCTGGCGCGCACGCGGCAAAGAGCATGAGGCAGTATGGGCAGAAGCCGTCCATCTGCACGGCATGACCGGCAGGGTGGTTCAGGCCCGCAGCCAGTCCGAGCCGCAGCCGGTCGGGATTTCTCGCCGCCGCTTTGTGCTGGGCGGTTCCGTTGCCGTGGCGGCTGCCGCTAGCGGCCTGGCGCTGGCACCCGGCATGCTGTTACAGATGAAAGCCAGTCATTTAACCTCCACCGGCGAAATCCAGCAAATCCCGCTGGAGGACGGATCGGAAATTATCCTTGGCCCCAACAGCGCCATTGCCTCCCGCTTCACCGCCGATGAACGCCGCATTGAACTGCTGAGCGGCATGGCGTGGCTCAACGTCGCCGACGACGCCCGTCGGCCGTTTAATGCGGTGGTGGAAGGCATGCAGGTGGTGACGCAGAAAGGGGCCTTTGACCTCAGTCGTGATGCCGAACTGCTGACCGTTGCCGTAGAGCAGGGGGCGGTCGACGTCGCCACTCCCGGCCTGTCGCTGTCGCTGAATGAATCCGTTACCGCCGGCAGCTGGCTGTCGCTGGACCGCGACGGCGGTCTGGTGGAGCGCGGCACCCGCAATCCGCAGCAGTTCGCCTCCTGGCGCAGCGGTATGCTGGTGGCGGAAAGCGAAACCGTCGCCGCCGTGGTGGCACGCATTTCCCGCTGGGTGCCGGGGAAAGTGCTGATCGCCAGCCGCGAGCTGGGCGAACAGCGTATCAGCGGCGTGTACAACCTCGCCCATCCTCAGCGCGCGCTGGCGGCGGTGATCCAGCCCTATGCCGGAAAAGTGCGTGAAATTACCCCCTGGCTGACCATTATTTCCGCAGTCTGAAAAAAAAGTTCAAATTTTTAAGAAAATTTTCGACTCCCGTTCGTTTTATTAAGTAAGAACTGGCTCGGATGCGAATCCGCAAAGCCAGCGTACTGATTAATAACGCCTGCGGGGTCAAAATGAAGTCTGTGAAGTGCAAACGCGCGAAATCGCGCAACGGCAAAAAGTGGCTGATGGCAGCCGTGTTCCGTACCAGCGCGATCTCTCTGGCGCTGATGTCGATGCAGCAGGGTGCGTTTGCGCAAACTTCGCCAGTCTCCTTCAATATCCCGGCCGGTTCCCTCTCCGGCGCTATCGCCGAGTTTGGCCGCCAGTCCGGCGTGCAGGTCAGCTATCCACCGGAATTCGCCGCAGGTAAACAGTCGGTGGGCGTCAAGGGTGCCGTCTCTGCGGAAGCGGCGCTGGGCCGCATTTTACAAGGCTCCGGGCTTTCGTATCAGTTTGTAAACAGCGACAGCGTGACGCTGGTGAACGGCGGTGCCGCGGCCAGTACGTCTGCGTCTGCCTCGGCGACGGACGACTCGCTGCTGCTGGGCACCATCACCGTTACCAGCCGTGCGGGCAGCGACCCGGCCGATGCGCCCTGGCAGGGGGCCAGCTCTCGCGCCCACCTCTCCGCCGAGCAGGTTGAGCGTTTTAGCGGCACCTCTGTGGGTGATTTTTTATCGGGTATCCCGGGAGTACTGAACGGTGACGGCCGCAACTCCGGCGCGGTGGATGTTAACATTCGCGGCCTGCAGGGGCAGGGGCGCGTACCGGTGCTGGTTGACGGCGCCAGCCAGGAAACCACCGTCTATCAGGGCTATAACGGCTCCACGGCGCGCACCTATATCGACCCGGACTTTATCGGCTCGGTTGATATTGAAAAAGGGGCCAGCATGGGGGCCGATTCCACCGGCGCGGTCGGCGGGATTGTGCGCATGAGCACCATCGGCGTGAAGGATATCCTGCTGCCGGGCCACGATTTTGGCGTGCGCCTGAAGGGAAACTTTAACACCAACAGCCGCAGCGCGCCGTCGCCGGGCACTACCGGTGGCCTGACCAACCTCGGCACCTATTACAGCTGGGATGAGTTCCCGAGCGGCTTTGGTGATTCCAGCGGGGTGAACCGTCCGTCGGCGCTGAAGCCGACCGGCGGATCCGGCAGCATCGCCATCGCCGGCACCACCGATGCGGTGGACGTGGTGGCCGCCTACGCCCAGCGTTACAACGGCAACTACTTTGCCGGTAAACGCGGTGGGGACGATGCTCACGCGGTGATTTCGGATCCAACCGGGCCGTTCGGTGAGGTCAATGTCACAGACGGCAGCCCGCTGACGCCCTATCGCGCAGGCGAGGAGGTATTAAACACCTCGCGCGATACGGAGTCATGGTTGCTGAAAAGCACCTTCCGCTTCCAGGACAACCAGAAGTTTGAGCTGGGCTATTCGCGCTATCTGAGCCGCTACGGCAACATTCTCGGTTCACAGCTGATGAGCTACTTCAATTCGCAACCCTATCAGGGACTGCTGAGTACCATCGACCTGGCGACGTGGACCGGTCGCTACAGCTGGAAACCGGAAGACAGCAATCTGATTGATATCAAAGTTGATACTTTCTATTCCGATGTAGATAACCGGGTTAATTCGGTGTTTAACAGCAGCGGCACCCTGTATCCACAGTACTTCTGGCTGGCGTCGAACCGCTGGGGCGGCAACGCGTCGAATACCTCACGTTTCTACAGCGACATGGCCGATGTGACCTGGCAGTACGGCGGTTCATTTACCCGTGAAAACGTGGGACTGCCGGACGGTGTGGATGAAGAGACCATGTCCGGATCGCGTTTTGGCTGGCGCAAAGAGTACAGCGGTTTCAGCACCCTTGAAGTGAAGCCGCTGGACTGGGTGACCCTGAGCGGAAATCTGCGCTATTCCACCTTTGAAAGCTTTGACCGCAGCCCGTCGCTTGAATCGCCGTTTACCCGCAAAGATCACGGCTGGTCGCCGATCTTCAGCCTGATGGTAGAGCCTCTGGATGGCTTCCAGGCCTACGGAAAATACGGCAGCGTACTGCGTTCACCCAGCATCTTTGAATCGATCACCGGCCCGTCATTCTCGGTACCCACTGCGGATAATCCGGTGGCTCCTGAACGCAACAAAAGCCTTGAATTCGGCGTTAACTATCTGATGGATGGCGTTTTCCTGCCGGATGATAAGCTACGCTTCCACGGTGCCTGGTTCAGTAACCACATCGACAACTACATCACGCGCGGCAACATCAAACGCTACACGGCCAGTGGACGGGAAAACTATCAGCTGGGCCGCATGAATCTGGAGTATGCGGAAATGCGTGGCATTGAGCTGTCCGCACAGTATGACAGCGGTCGGGTGTTCGGAAGCGTGGCGTGGAATCACTACACCGACATTATGTTCTGCGCCAAAGACGGCGTGATACATCCATCAGCCAGCCGCTGTGCACCGGGTGGACTCTACAACAGCTTTGCGCAGCAGCAGGTTCCACCAAAAGATACCGTCACGGTAAATCTGGGGTCGCGGTTCCTGGATAGCGATCTGACGGTGGGAACGCGTATTAGCTACATCGGCAGCCGTTTTGTTGAGGGGCTGGGCGCGGACGAAGGGCTCGGGCAGGTTTCAGGCATGTACTCCATCGCGCCGTCCAACTGGAAGCCATATACCCTGGTCGACCTCTACGCCAGCTACAAATTGAACCAGAACGCTACTTTCGATCTGTCTGTGGATAACCTGACCGATCGCTATTACGTCGATGCGCTGAACACCATTCCGATTCCAGCGCCAGGTCGTACCGTGCGCGGTGGCGTAACCCTGAAATTCTGATGTTAAACCAATGCCGCCTGCCGCAGAGCAGGCGCACGGGAGAAAAATAATGAGCGATGTGAGCACCCAGCCTGACGTACTGACCCGCGCGCAGCGGCTGAAGGCGGCAACCACCAGCAGCCATGAGAGTCTGGATCGGCGAATTATGGCGGGCGATCCGTTTGCCAGCCGCGAACGCTACGGCCTGTTTGTGAAGGTGCAGTACCAGTTTCATCGGGAGATCGATGCGCTGTACGAATCTGCGCTGCTGGAGCCGCTGCTGCCTGATTTAGCCGGGCGCCGCCGCTTCCCGCTGATTGGCCAGGATCTGGCCGACCTTGGGCAGGAACTGCCGCAGCCGGAAGGTACCCAGGCATTCAGCACGGCGGAAATCCCGGATATCGCCAGCGCACTGGGCTGGCTGTACGTGGCGGAGGGTTCAAATATCGGTGCCGGTTTCCTGATCAAACAGGCGGAGAAGCTGGGCCTGTCCGGCGAGTTTGGTGCGCGCCATCTGGCCGGCGCACCGGAAGGGCGAGGCCGCCACTGGCGCACCTTTACCGCGGCGCTGGACCAGCTGCCGCTGGACGAGGCCGGGGAAGCTCGCGCGATTGCCGGCGCGCAGCAGGCGTTTGCCCGCGTTCGTGCCCTGGTCGAGCACTATTACGCTAATTAAGTTAAGCAGTAACCGTAGTACCCGTTGTAAGTAGTCCGAGTAAGCAGTAAATCCTCCCGTCGTCAGGGAGGAATGTACTTATAGATAGTAATGATAATCATTTGCTTTTTCATTCAATGTATTTTCACCTTTAACCTATGCTTTTCAGGAAAAATGAAATGAACCAGATTATGAAGAAATCAGTACTTGCTCTTGCTCTGTTCGGTGCAGCCGGTGTGGCTCAGGCCGCAGTCGTCACGAATCAAAGCTATACCGAAACGGGTGGCATTCGCGTTGGTCAAACAACGACAGCTACCCCGGCTGCGGCGGCCGGCGTTGACGGTCAGCTGTATGGTGCTAAAGCCACCTTCACTCACTTTGCTTCACCGACCTATCAGGATGCGAGTGGGGCATTCCACTTCAGCGGCCGCGAAATGGTGGCTGACGGCGCACCTGGCCCTGCAGGCCCTGGTCCGGACCACAGCAAACTGGGCGTATGGTCTTTCGCTAAGGTCGGTACTCAGGACGTCTGGTTCGGCGAATGGGATGGTGAAGCGGCTTCAGGGACCGTGGGGACGAAAACTGCCGGTACCCACACCGTGTTCTATGCGGGTGAAAACGGTAACGTAGCCACCACGCTGCCAACGGCTGCACCGGTAAGCTACGCCATCAAGTCCATCAATCAGTACAGCGGCACCCTGCCAACCAGTACGCTGACCGCCAACTTCAATACCAAAGTGGCCAGCTCTTCCGGTGACATCAACTTCACCGGCGGTACCATCAGCACCGTGGGTACCGATGTGCGTCTGGCAGCAAGCAGCGTAGGCGTGGTAAGTGCTTCCGGCACCGGCGGCACGCTGGACGGTAAATTCTTCGGCACCGGCGCCAGCGCAGTGGCAGGTATCGTTAAGTTTGCTGACCGCAACAAAGATACCGCATTCGGCGGTACCAAGAACTAATCCGGTGGCGAATCTCACCACCTTATATGCAGGGATCACACCCACAGCGGGAACGACGCTGATGGCCTGATTCACTGCCTTCCCGGGAGCAAAGGCCGCTGGTCTTTGCTCTTTTTTGCGTCCGCTCAGCCCGTTTTGAGCGGCACCGTTTGCCTCAGGGATCATGATCTATGCCGACCGTTCAGTTACCCGTTGCCCGCTACCTTACACCGCGCCGCGCCGCACTCAGCCTGACTGCGCTGCTGCTGGCCACCGTTACCGTCACGGCGGTGGCGCAGGAGCGTGAAGATACACGGCGCATGCTCGAAATGAGCATTGAGCGCCAGGGGGCCGAACGCGAGCGCGAAATACTGAAAGACGAAACGACGCGTGACCAGCGGCCCACGCTGACCATTGACGGCCAGACCTATCAGGTGGATCACACCGCCAGCGCGCTGGGCCAGGCGCTGTATCTTTCACTGCAGCATCAGCAGTGGCAGGCGGCCAACCGTTTCCTGCAGGAGTACCTTACCCTGGCGGATCGCGATCCGCTGCTGGAGCACTACGCCCGCGGGATACTGGCGCGGGTGGTGGGCGATAACGACACCGCTATCGCCGAATTTCGCAAGCTGCTGGCACAGCAGCCGGACTTTATTCTCGGCAGGCTGGAGCTGGCGAGAACGCTGTTTGACGATGCGCAGGAGCGTGAAGCGAAAGAGGCCTTTGCCGATGCGCTGGCGATTATCGACGCCCGCGATCCGCAAACCGCCGGCGTGCGCAAAACCATTGGTGCCTACCAGCAGGCGCTGGAAAAACGCAGCGACTGGAACGGCTCGTTCTCCTTCGGCCCGAGCTGGAGCGACAACGTCAACCGCACCTCGGCCAGCCGCACCTGTCTGATCAGCGACAGCACCGGTTTTTGCTACTACGAGCGCGCACTGCCGGAGGCGTTAAAAGCCACCGGCACCGATTTCGACTTCAGCGTACAGCGCCGGCTGGCGATAAAAGGGCATCACGGCGTGTATCTGCGCTCGCTGCTGTACGGCACGCAGTATCGCAACCACGGTGAATTTAACGAAACCACCGTGACGTTACAGGGCGGCTACAGCTATCGCGATGCCCGCCAGCAGCTGATGCTGGCCCCGTCGTTCGAATATTACGAGTGGGGCAACGATGCGATGTACGGCGCGCCCGGCGTTCACGGCGAGTGGAGCTATATGCTGTCGTCCGCCTCGCTGGTGAAGCTGGAGGCGGACTATAAGGATATGCAGTATCGCCGCGCCGACTATGCCCGCAACTTTGACGGCGCGCAGCAGTCGCTCTACGGAACCTGGTACCGCGAGCTGACGCCGGGCTGGACGGTGTTTGGCGGGCTGGATTTCGTCAACAGCCACGCGGAAGACCCGACGGCGGAATATCAGCAGAAGGGCGTGCGGCTGGGGGCCTCGCTGCGCTTTGATGCCGGGTTTGACGGCACGCTTTCCGCCTCATACCGCCAGCGTGACTATGAGCTGTACAACCCGCTGATTGAAGTGCGCCGCCGCGACCAGGAGCAGAACTACACCCTGGTCCTGCGCGCGCCGCGCTGGGAGCTGGCCGGATTTGTTCCCAGCCTGACGCTGCGCCACAACCGGGTGAAAAGCAACGCCGACTGGATCTACTCCTACAACCGCAACGACGCCAGCCTGAAGCTGGAGTACAGCTTCTAGCCGGGTAATTCGGTCAGGCCTTCCCGGTCCGCCGTGGCGTTTCGCGGCGAAAGCCCAGGCCAATCATCCAGCCGAAAACGTAGGGCAGGAAGCGGTAGCGCTTCACGATACGCGGCAGCGGGCTGGTCTGGCCCGGCTCGCGTTTTTTGCCGCTCATTTTAATCTGAATAAACTGGGTGGCGCAGGTCGGGAACTGGCGGCGGCGCTGCACCTTATTCAGCTGGCGCAGGCTGACCTCGCCATTTAGCAGCGGACGGGTCAGCAGATTGGCGGTAGCCACCGCGTCCTGGATCGCCAGATTCACCCCCACGCCGCCGATCGGCGACATGGCGTGCGCCGCATCGCCGATGCACAGCAAACCCTCTTTTGCCCAGCTGTCGAGCCGGTCAATGCGGATCTCCAGCAGCCGCAGCCGGTCCCAGCGGTCCAGCTCCGCCAGCCGGTCGGCGGGGAAAGGCGAAACGGTGGCGACCTGCTGTTTAAAGGCGTCAATGCCTGCGGCCTCCAACTCGCCAAACTGCCCCTTGGTGATGGAATAGCCGCACTGCCAGAAGCTGCCGCGATCGATCATAATAAAGTTCTGCTTTGGCCCCTTATGGCCCATGCCCCACTGCGGATCGTCTTCACGTTTATCCAGGCGGAACCAGACCACGTCGCGCGGTGCGCCGAACGATTGCCCGCTCAGCTGCGCTTTTTCCCGCACCTTTGAGTGGCGCCCGTCGCAGCCGACCACCAGCCGGGCACGAATTTCACGCGACTGGCCGTCGGCGATGGCGCGCACGCCGCATACCCGGCCATCGACAGTAATCAGGTCGTCAAAGGCGCAGGATTGCAAAAGGGTAAAGCCGGGCAGCGCGCTGGCGCGTTCGGCGAGAAAATTCAGAAAGTCCCACTGCGGCATAAAGGCGATAAATTTGCACTTCACCGGCAGGCGGGTGAAGTTGGCCAGCGTCACCTCTTCACCGCCGACCTCGGCCTGCAGCTTTTCAGCGCGCTGGTGGGGCAGCTTCAGCAGATCCTCAAGCAGCCCGAGGTGGTGCATGATCTGCAGGGTGGAAGGGTGAATGGTGTCGCCGCGAAAATCGCGTAAAAAGTCGGCGTGCTTCTCCAGAACCACAACCTGAACGCCGGCCCGGGCCAGCAGGTAACCGAGCATCAATCCGGCAGGACCACCGCCGACGATGCAACAGTCGGCGGTGAGCGTTTCCGCTGTCCGATCCATACAATCCACCTCTGCAATGCGATAAGTGAATTATATGATAATGCTTATCATTATCTATATCGAGTCATGATTCGCATTCAGCAGCGGATTATTTAATCTCCACCGCGTAGTCTGCCACCGGGGTGATTTTCTTAATCAGCTTATTATCAAACAGGAACTGTTCGTAGGCCTGGTAGCGGGCGGTGTCCAGATGCGCCGGATCGCGGGCGAACAGCGGCAGCGATTTCTGCCACGCCTGGCGGTTAAGCTCGGTGTTCAGCTCCGGGTGGCTGCTGGCAAACGCCTTCCACGTTTCCTGCGGATGCGCCTGCAGGTAGTCGTTCCCCTTCTTCAGCGCGGCGAGGAATTTGGCAATTTTCGGTTTCTTCACGTCATCGTGATTGGCGACTATCACCAGCTCGTCATAGGCCGGGACGCCGTAATCTTCTACGTTGAACACCTTTGGATCCTTGCCCTGAATCTGCAGCTCCAGCGCTTCGATATTGCGATAGCCGCCGATCACCGCGTCCACCTGGCCCGCCAGCAGTGCGCCGGTCAGCTGGAAGTTGACGTTAACCGGAGTAATATCGCCAGAGGAAATTCCCTCATGCTTGAGCATGGTGCCCAGCGTCGCCTCTTCAATGCCGGTGACCGAGAAACCGACCTTTTTGCCCTTCAGATCGGCCGGTGACTGAATGTTTTTATCCAGCGTCATCACCGTGTTCAGCGGCGTGTTGATCAGGGTGCCGACGCGCACCAGCGGTAAGCCCTGATCGGCGAAGAAGTGCAGCTGCGGCTGATATGTAATGGCGAGATCGGCTTTCTTCGCGGCCACCAGGCGCGGGGGCAGGGAAGGATCGGACGGCGGCACGATCTTCACGTCCAGCCCTTCGGCTTTAAACGCGCCAATCTGTTCAGCAACGATAATCGGCGCGTGGTCCGGGTTCACGTACCAGTCCAGCATCAGCGTGACGTTTTCCGCAGCGGCGGCGTGGCCCGCGATGGCCGTACCCAGCAGCAGGGCGCAGAGGTTCTTTTTCATTTTGCTGTTATTCCTTGTTATGTCGTTTGCAGGTCGTTATTCCGCCGCCCAGTTAATCAGGCGGCGCAGCAGGCTATCGACGGCTACCCAGAGCAGCACCGTCATCAGAATTAAAATAAACAGCGCGGCAAACAGCTGGTCGGTCTGCATCCGCGCATTGGCGTTGAGCATCAGGTAGCCCAGCCCTTCGGCCGAGCCGACCCATTCACCGATAATCGCCCCAATCGGCGCCACGGCTGCCGCCATGCGCAGGCCGGTGCCGAAGGCGGGCAGCGCCGCCATCAGCCGCACGTGCCGCAGCAGCGCCCACGGCGAAGCCCCCATGGTGCGGGCGAGATCGAGGTAGTCGTTATTCACCCGGCGCAGGCCGTCGAAGAAGGCCGAGGTGACCGGGAAGAAGATCACCAGCACCGCCATCGCCACCTTGGCGCTCATGCCGAAGCCGAACCACAGCACCAGCAGCGGCGCGAGGGCAAACACCGGGATCGCCTGGCTGGTCAGCACCAGCGGCATCAGCCAGCGCTGCAGGCGCGGGGAAAACACCATGCTCAACGCCAGCAGTGCGCCGAGCAGCACGCCCAGCAGCAGGCCGCTGACCACTTCGGAAGCGGTGACCAGCGAGTGGTACGCCAGAAAACCCCGCCCCTCCCACAGCGCCTGCGCCACGGCGGCGGGCGTCGGCAGCAGAAACGCCGGAATATCGCTCAGCGTTGCCAGCCACCACAGCAGCACCAGGCCGATAAACACCGTCAGCCCGCGCCCCCATTTTGCCAGGCGGCCGTCCTGTTGATGGTTCATTCTGCGGCCCTCACCAGCTGTTGCAGCAGCTCGGCCTGGCTTTTCAACAGGTCGACATCATCCGGCGCGCGCGGCGGCAGGCCGCCGATATGATGACTGTCATCAATACCGGCCGGATGCGGCGAAAGCACCAGCAGCCGGTGGCTGAGGCGGCAGGCCTCCATCGGGTCATGGGTGATCAGCAGCACGGTGTGATCGGCCAGCAGCTCGGCGGCCAGGGTCTGGATGGTGGCGCGGGTGATGGCATCCAGCGCCGAAAACGGTTCATCCATCAGCACAATCGGCCGGCGCTCGTACAGCGTGCGGGCAATCGCCGCCCGCTGGCGCATGCCGCCGGAGAGCGCGGCGGGGCGATCGTCGCCGTGGCCGCTCAGCCCAACGCGCGCCAGCAGATGTTCCGCCCAGTCGCGGTCGGCTTTTTCCCCGCGCAGGCGAGGCCCGAGGGTGATGTTTTCCCGCACCGTCAGCCACGGATAAAGCAGATCCCGCTGGCCCATATAGGCAATGCGCCCCGGCACCGGCAGGCCGTCGCTGGCCGTGACCGTGCCGGAGGTAGCCTGCGCCAGCCCGGCGATAATCTTCAGCAGGCTGGTTTTACCCGCGCCGCTGGCCCCGAGCATGGCGACGAAGGTGCCGCCCTCAATGCTGAAGTTCAGCCGCTCGAAGATCACCCGGCTGCCGAAGCGCAGGGTCAGGTCGCGGATTTCGATGGCGGGGCGGGGATCCACGCCGTTCACCACGCGTTTACCGGTTTTTCGACGGCGTTCAGGCCCATCTGCCAGAAGGCGCCTTCCAGCCGGGTGGCGGTGGTAAAGATTTCGCTCAGCCGTTCAAAGCGGGCGTCGGCACCGCGCTGCTGGCCCACGCGGTCGAGCAGCTCAATCGCCGCTTTCACACCGTCCAGATAGCCCTGGTCGCTGTAGTTCTGCATCCATGAGGCGTAAGGATTATCCGCCATCACCGTGGCCGGATCGGCCAGCAGGCGCAGGCCAACTTCCGCATAGCCCGCCACGCAGGGCAGCAGGGCGGCCAGCAGTTCCAGCGCATCGCCAGAGTGGCCGATGTCCAGCACGTAGCGGGTGTAATTGATGGTTTCAGTGGCTTCCGGCTCGCGCGCCATCTGTTCTTCGTTCAGCCCCCAGCCGGCGCAGTAGCCGACGTGCAGCGGCAGTTCGGCGACGATGTTATTCAGCGATCCGGCGGCGGCGCGGATTTCCGGCAGGGTGTGGAATTTGGTGACCAGCAGGGCGTAGGCGCGGGCGAAGTGGACGAGGAACAGATAGTCCTGGGTCAGGTAGCGGCGGAAGGCGGCTTCCGGCAGCGTTCCGGCACCGAGCTGTTGCAGGAACGGGTGGGCAACGTAGTGTTCCCAGTGCTGTCCCGCATCCTGGCGCAGGCGACCAAACAGACCGAATTCGAACATTGAAGCAGGCATAAGATCTCCAAAATCGTGGTGGAGATCCGGGGTGCGGCGGCGGTGTGAAGAGGCAAATACCGATCTGTGTTTGCCAACCCGTCCCTTCGCTGGCATGACCCAGATCAGGTTCAAAGGGTTCGGCATTGCTGCCATCTCAGCCCGTTACAGGACACCCCTCGGAGGCGGTTGTTATACGATATTTATTTTTTGATTACAATCGATTGATTGGGGGTGGCGTTTCAGCCGACTGGCTGTTCGCCCGATCGGGCTGCTCAATAGAAGCTCCGTGTTCCAGCTGACTGGTTGCTCCCCCGCTCGGGCTGGTCCTCGCGCCGCTACGCAGTTCCCTCACTGCGTTCGTCAGCCGGTCGGACCGTCAGAGACGGACTTTCCTGATAGCACGGCGTATCAGCTGACTGGTTGTTCCCCCGCTCGGGCGGTCCTCGCGCCGCTGCGCGGTTCCCTCACTGCGTTCGTCAGCCGGTCGGACCGTCAGAGACGGACTTTCCTGATAGCACGGCGTATTAGCTGACTGGTTGTTCCCCCGCTCGGGCTGGTCCTCGCGCCGCTGCGCGGTTCCCTCACTGCGTTCGTCAGCCTGTCGGACCGCCAGAGACGGGCCTTCCATGGCCCGGCTCTGACTTTCACCCGCGTCCATGCGGGTGAATCCTGGCCTCCTCGCTCCGTTCAGCGCTGCGGATTGCCCGCTCGGGGGAGCAACCAGTCCGCTTTTTACTCAGGTGTTGTCTGTGGAGGAAACATGGCTTTCGTGCTTTATGCCACGCTGGCGGATGATTTGAACACTGGGGTTGTCAGGTTGCTTTTAGCGCCGGTTTATTTCTTAGGAGTCATATTCAGTGTGAATGTTTTTTGCTGGCATTCAGAGCAATTAAAGGGGGATTAACGTTTGCCGGCCGCTTAACAGAAACTCAGGGTTTCCACTGACTGGCGCCTTCTAACAGCCCGAACAATGCAAGAAAGAGGGGCGGCCTCGGTGGCTGGCGGGTAATCCGCAGCGCCGAGGTGGAGGCATTACGCCAGGAGAAGGTAGCAGGGATGCTGCCATCAGGCCGGGCTTGAACAGGGATGTTCAATCCCGGCCGATCCGTCGGCGAAATGCCGGAACCGAGGGAGCCGCATCGCGGCGCGAGGACCGGCCGCCAGCCACCGAGGCCGCCCCTTTTCCACTATCCCCATCGCGAAAAAAAAGCCGAACCAGCAACAACCGATTCGCCCATGGCTCGATTCTGACTCTCCCCCACGTCGTTTGGTTAACTCCTTGCTTCGTTCTGCACTAATGCTCGGCGGCATGGCGTGCCTTAACAAAATTTAATGCTGGGGCGGGTCATCGCCGGGGGAAATCCACCATCGATCCTTAACTGTTGCGGGTTGAGGTAGATACTCGCCTGTTCACCCCCTGGCGTGGATTATTAAGTTCTTTTCAGGTTGCCTGTTTTTACTTGTGGCCCTGAGCGGGCGGCGATCATACTGCGCGCAAATGCCCGATTCTGTAAGGAACCTCATCATGTCGCAGTCGCTTTATTCACGCTATGTTGCCGCCCGCGCGGACCACCCTCAGCTTTATGCCCGCGATCTGGCGGCGGTGCTGGAAACCAGCGAGGCTCAGCTTGCCGCTGCGCGCGTGGGCTACGATGCCCGCCGTCTGGTCGATGAGCCAAAAGCTCTGCTCGGCGCGCTGGCGTCAGTCGGTGAGCTGAAGGCGATTACGCGTAACGACTGGGCGGTGCACGAGCAGGTGGGTCACTACGTTAATCAGCAGCTGGACGGACACGCGGGGCTGATCCTCAATCCCGGCGGCATCGATTTACGCCTGTTCCTCAAGCAGTGGCACAGCGCGTTCGTGCTGGAGGAATCCTCCCCGCGCGGCGTGCGCCACAGCCTGCAGTTCTTCGATGCGCAGGGTGACGCTATCCACAAAGTCTACACCACCGAAAACAGCGATATGGCCGCGTGGCAGCAGTTGATAGCGCAGTTTGCCCGCGAGGAAAACCCGGAACTGACGGTTGTTGCCGCACAGAAGCAGGCGTTCGCCACGGAAGTGGACAGCGCGCGGCTGGAAGACGAGTGGCGCGGAATGACCGACGTGCATCAGTTTTATATGATCCTGCACCGCCATCGTCTTTCCCGCCAGCAGGCGTTTAACAGCGTCAGCGACGATCTGGCCCGCCGGGTCGATAATCAGGCCGTTGAAGCACTGCTCAACCGCGTGCAGCAGGACGGTAATCCGATCATGGTGTTTGTGGCGAACCGGGGCGCGGTGCAGATCTTTACCGGTCCACTGGCGCGCGTTGAGCCGATGCGCGGCTGGCTGAATATTTTTAATCCAGAGTTTACGCTGCACCTGCGCGACAGCGAGATTGCAGAGAGCTGGATCACCCGTAAACCGACGGTTGACGGCGTGGTGACCAGTCTGGAGCTGTACGCCGCCGACGGTACGCAGATTGCGCAGCTGTACGGCGAGCGTAAAGAAGGCCAGCCTGAGCAGGCGCTGTGGCGCGAGCAGTTAGCCGAGCTGGAAGAGTCAGAGGTAACAGTCTGATTTGAGTGTGTGTGAAATAAGGTCTTTTTGAGGCCATTTAGCCGCTATCGATGGACGATGGCGGCTTTTTTTTGCCTTGTTTTGTCGCGATGGAAATGGCGGGGAGGAGGCTCTCGGTTCCATCATTTCGCTGACGGACCGGCTCGTACACGTCAGCGACAAAATCCGCTACCGCGCATGCCAAGATGAAAATGTGAAGCATGAGCCGCGTTATAGTCTGGTCCCAGCGCATTACCAAAGCTGGCACACCCATTGCGCCAGAGCAAATGTAATGCTGCTGACTCTTCGGCAGGCTCTTGCCAGTTTTTCGCTACCCGCAACCAGCGCCCGTCAGCCAGTTGAAAAGCGGTAATATCCCAGGCATCTGCGGTGGCATGTTCGCTGCGCCGTCCCTGCTGACGATGATAAATATTGCGACAGGCAAAGCTCCCAACATGTTCAATACGCCGCAGCGGGCTGGCTACCTCCGACTGTTGCAATAATTGATGACTACGTGTGACATACATCGTGCTGGCGACGGCCATGGGACAACTCGCCAGAAAACTGCTGCTGAGTGACACCGGACCAAATTTGCTGATGCGAATGGGTTGCGAGATTGTGCATTCTCCTTTGGGCAGTGGCGCTTCACGAAAACTGACCAGTCCCTGCGCACTGGCGCGCTGCAACACCGCCAGACAGGCTTGCGGATCGTCTTCTAGCTGCTGCAATTTATAGCGGGTTATCCAGCCCGGCGGGTCGGTCACCGCAAGCGGAATGAAGGGGTTCCACTGTGGAGGAAGATGAGATTTCAACCAGGGAAGGCTCCACCAGGCCGCCAGCGCCAGAAGCGTTATCACGATAAGTACGCGCACAATAAGTTACCCGTCAGGTTGCAAATATTTATAAGTGTAGCTCGGCTGTTTTTTTAGCCACCCGGCTTCCCGGCGCTAACCAGCAACGGAGCGATGAAGCCAGGATTTCCCACAGACAACTCCTGACTCAAAGCAGACTGGTTGGATCGGGCAATCCGCAGCGCTAACGAAGCGATGAAGCCAGGATTCACCCGCATGGACGCGGGTGAAATTCAGATCCGGGTCATGGAGGAATGTGTTTTGGATAGTTTGGCGTTTTTATCGCGATGGAGACTGTGGAAAAGGGGCGGCCTCGGTGGCTGGCGGCCGGTCCTCGCGCCGCGATGCGGTTCCCTCGGTTCCGGCATTTCGCCGACGGATCGGCCAGGATTGAACATCCCTGTTCAAGCCCGGCCTGATGGCAGCGTCCCTGCTGCCTTCTCCTGGCGTAATGCCTCCACCTCGGCGCTGCGGATTACCCGCCAGCCACCGAGGCCGCCCCTCTTTCTTGCATTGTGCAGGCTGTTTCAAAAAAACCAATGTTGAAACGGTTCATGGACTGACTTTGGCTTAAACAGAATGATGTCCATTCATTCAAATCAACCTAAGTTGCAGATGCACGTACCCAGCTCAAAACTGCTATCCAGACTTATCTTCCTGAACGAAACCCAAAAACCAGGATTTACCCACAGACAACTCCCAAGTCAAAAGCAGACTGGTTGCTCCCCCGAGCGGGCAATTCACAGCGCTGAACTGAACAAGGAGGCCGAAATTCCCCACAGACAACTCCCCAGTCAAAAGCAGAATGGTTGCACCTCCGGGCGGGCAATTCACAGCGCTGAACGGAACAAGGAGGCCGGAATTTCCCACAGACAACTCCCAAATCAAAAGCAGACTGGTTGTTCCCCCGGGCGGGCGATCCGCAGCGCTGAACTGAACAAGGAGGCCGGAATTCCCCACAGACAACTCCCAAGTCAAAAGCAGACTGGTTGCTCCCCCGGGCGGGCAATTCACAGCGCTGAACGGAACAAGGAGGCCGGAATTTCCCACAGACAACTCCCAAATCAAAAGCAGACTGGTTGCTCGCTCTGGCCAGCGATCCGCAGCGCTGAACTGAACAAGGAGGCCGGAATTCCCCACAGACAACTCCCAAGTCAAAAGCAGAATGGTTGCACCCCCGGGCGGGCAATTCACAGCGCTGAACGGAACAAGAAGGCCGGAATTTCCCACAGACAACTCCCAAGTCAAAAGCAGACTGGTTGCTCCCCCGAGCGGGCAATCCACAGCGCTGAACGGAGCGAGGAAGCCAGGATTCACCCGCATGGACGCGGGGGAAAGTCAGAGCCGGGCCATGGACGGCCCGTCTCTGGCGGTCCGACCGGCTGACGAACGCAGTGAAGGGACCGCGTAGCGGCGCGAGGACCCGCCCGAGCGGGGGAGCAACCAGTCCGCTGAAACACGGAGTTTCTATCGAGCCGCCTAACCAGCATTCCAGGAAACCCATGTCATCTTCCCCCCGGCACGCTTCTTGCTTAATCACACCAATCACCATGACTTATCGGACCCGCCTATGCCACTTTCTGCACTCAGCTTCGTCCTCGCCTCCAAAAAAAGTGAAATCACCTGCCTGCAGCAGCTGCTGGAAATGGGCAGACTGGTCGGCGCGGTCAGCCAGCTGATCCACATGCTCCAGCGCGAACGCGGCACGGCCAATATCTTTCTGTGCTCCCACGGCGAACTCTGGGCCGAACGGCTCAGCGAGCGGGCGCAGCAGGTGCAGCGGGCGGAACGGGCGGTTGGCGAGCGCCTGCAGGCGCTGGATCTCAGCGGGCAAAGCATGGCTAACGCGCCGCGCCTCTTCAGCCGCATTGCCGCCGTCCTGCACAGCCTCAGCACGCTGCCGCTGCTCCGTCGCCAGGTTCAGGCGCAGACGATCGGCCAGCCGGAGGCCATGCGGCAGTACAGCGACGCAATACGCACGCATCTGGCGCTGATATTTGAAGCGGCGGATATCTCCGGCGACCCGCCCATATCGCGGGCTTTGCTCGCCATGTTCAGCTTTATGCAGGGTAAAGAGCTGGCCGGGCAGGAGCGGGCGCTGGGCGCGGCGGGATTCGCCGCCCGGCATTTTGATGAGGCGGCGCAACAGCAGCTGCTGGAACTGATCGAAGGCCAGGAGCGCTGTTTTCAAACCTTCAGCGAGTTCGCCGATGCCCTCTGCCTGGCGCTGTGGCAGCAGCAGCTGACCGCCGACAGCAGCGAGTTTGAACGCCTGCGGCGCATCGCCTGCACCCGTGCGACACCGTCGGACAATGAGGGCGACACCGCGCTGCGCTGGTTTGAGGTCACCACCGCGCGCATCGACGGCATGAAAGGGGTGGAAGACCTTCTGGAAGAGGTGCTGATGGCCTGCTGCCGTCAGCGGATCGATGACGCGCAGGCCTCGCTGGCGATGCAGCAGCAGGACATCGGCGAGATCCCACCGCCCGAGCCGCACTATTCCGCGCTGATCCCGCCGCAGCTCAGCCGATCGGTGCTGGAACTGGTCGAGCAGCAGTCCCGCCAGCTGCAGGCGCTGGACGCCGAGCTGACCGGGCTGCGCGCCACGCTGGCCGAGCGCAAGCTGGTGGAGCGCGCCAAGGGGCTGCTGATGGAGCATCACGGCATGACCGAGCCGCAGGCGCATAAAATTCTGCGCGATATGGCGATGAACCAGAACCGTAAACTGTCGGACGTGGCCGAAGCGATGCTCGCCATGTCGGCGGTATTGGGTAAAAAAGGCAACTAATACTAAAGGAGTAGCTGCACTGTTGGTGTGCCATTGCGCTGTGCAGAACGTGCCGTTGCGGTGCAGTGAAACGCGGGCAGCGCAGGGGAAACGGGCTAAGCGGCTGATTTTACGCGGATGCGCGAAGTTGGCATACAAGCTGCATTGTTATTAACCATAACGACTAAGCCAACGGCGGTTTAGTCAGAGTTACGGATAAAGGCGTCCGTCAGCGTTCAGGAAACTGAGCGCTGACAGGACGCTTTTTTTTTGCTCATTTTTCAACATTACAGGAAGCCGCAATGACGCAAGATAAAAAAATGCCCGCGCAGTTCTCCCGCCGCCGCTTTATCGCCGGCAGTGCGGCGCTGGGCGGCAGCCTGCTGGTGCCGGGCCTGATGAACAGCGTCTGGGCGGCCGGTTCCGATGCCCCCGAGAAGAAAGAGATCCGCGTCGGCTTTATTCCGCTGACCGACTGCGCCTCGGTGGTGATGGCGGCGGTGAAAAAGTTCGATGAGAAGTACGGCATCAAAATCATCCCCAGCAAGGAGTCGAGCTGGGCGTCGGTACGCGACAAGCTGGTGTCCGGCGAGCTGGATGCCGCGCACGTGCTTTACGGGCTGGTGTACGGCCTGCAGATGGGCGTCTCCGGCCCGCAGCACGATATGGCGATGCTGATGACGCTGAACAACAACGGCCAGGCGATCACCCTGTCGAATCAGCTGAAGCAGGCGGGCGTCGCCGATGCCGCCTCGCTGAAGAAGGTGGTCGATGCCAGCGCGAAAGGCACCTACACCTTTGCGCAAACCTTCCCGACCGGCACCCACGCCATGTGGCTCTACTACTGGCTGGCCAATGCCGGTATCCACCCGTTTAACGACGTGCGCAACGTGGTGGTGCCGCCGCCGCAGATGGTGGTGAACATGAAAATCGGCAACATGAGTGGATTTTGCGTGGGCGAACCGTGGAACCAGCGTGCCATTCAGGACGATATCGGCTTCACCGCCGTCACCACGCAGGAAATCTGGCCGGATCACCCGGAAAAAATTCTCGGCACCACCGCGTCCTGGGTCGATGCCAATCCGAATGCCGCCCGCGCGCTGACCGCCGCCGTGCTGGACGCCTCGCGCTGGATTGACACCTCGGACGCCAACCGCATTGAAACCGCCCAGACGGTGGCGGCCCGCGCGTACATCAACACCCCGGTGGAAACCATTCAGGGGCGGATGCTCGGTGATTACCAGAACGGACTGGGCAAAAAGTGGCAGGACGCCCACGCCATGCGCTTCTTTAACGACGGTGCTGTCAACTATCCGTACCTCTCCGACGGCATGTGGTTCCTCACCCAGCACCGGCGCTGGGGCCTGCTGGACCACGACCCGGACTATCTGGCGGTGGCGAAAAAAATCAACCGCACCGACGTCTACAAACAGGCGGCCAGCGCGGTCGGCGGCATCAGCCTGCCGTCCGGGGAGATGCGCAGCAGCACGCTGATGGACGGGAAAGTCTGGGACGGCAGCAACCCTGCCGACTATGCCAACAGTTTTGCCATGAAACGCTAAGAGAGGCCGCCGATGTCCGTCAATGTAAAAACCAAAACCGTCGTGCCGATCGAAGCGACGAGCGCAGAAATTGTCTCAATTGCCCCGGCCGCGCTGAACGCTGCGCCCCCGGCGACGGCGGTCAAAACGTCATCCGTATCGCTGCGCGCGATGCTGCGCGGTGCGCTGCAAAAAGCGATTCCGGCGCTGCTGGGGGCCATCGTGCTGATTGCCCTCTGGCAGATTGCCGCCATCGGCAGTAAAGGATTTCCCACCCCGCTAAAAACCTGGGAAGCGGCGAAGGTGATTTTCGCCGATCCGTTTTACGTCGCCGGGCCTAACGACATGGGTATCGGCTGGAACGTGCTGGCCTCGCTGAAGCGCGTTGCCATGGGCTTCGGGCTGGCGGCGCTGGTCGGCATTCCCGCCGGTTTCCTGATTGGCCGCTTCAGCTTTATCGCCAGCATGCTTAACCCGATTATCTCGCTGCTGCGCCCGGTCAGCCCGCTGGCGTGGCTGCCGATTGGCCTGCTGCTGTTCCAGCGCGCCGAACCGGCCTCGGCGTGGACCATCTTCATCTGCTCGATCTGGCCGATGATCCTCAACACCGCCGAAGGCGTGACGCGCATTCCGCAGGACTACCTCAACGTGGCGCGGGTGCTGAAGCTCAGCGAATTCACGGTGATGCGCAAAATCCTGTTCCCCGCCGTGCTGCCCTACATCCTTACCGGCGTGCGCCTGTCGATTGGCATCGCCTGGCTGGTGATCGTTGCCGCCGAAATGCTCACCGGCGGCGTCGGCATCGGCTTCTGGATCTGGAACGAGTGGAACAACCTCAACGTGGAAAACATCATCATCGCCATCCTGCTGATTGGGGCGGTGGGCATGGTGCTGGAGCAGGGGCTGATGGCCATTGCCCGCCGCTTCAGCTACGACAACCGTTAGGAGCCTGAGATGAATAACAAAGCCATTATCCGCGTGCAGAACGTCAGCCAGAGTTTCCCGACTGCTAAAGGTCCGTTCCTGGCGCTGGACAACGTCAGCTTCGATATCGCGCAGGGCGAAACGGTCAGCCTGATCGGCCACTCCGGCTGCGGTAAATCCACGCTGCTGAACCTGATCGCCGGGCTGAGCCGCCCGACGGAAGGCGTGCTGCTGTGCGACAACCAGGAAATTACCGGCCCCGGCCCGGAGCGTGGGGTGGTGTTTCAGAACCACTCCCTGCTGCCGTGGCTGACCAGCTTCGACAACGTGGCGCTGGCGGTCAATCAGGTGTTCAGCGGCACGATGAGCAAAAGCGAAATGCACGACTGGATTAATCACAACCTCGAGCTGGTGCATATGGCGCACGCCGCCGACAAACGCCCGGGCGAGATCTCGGGCGGCATGAAGCAGCGGGTGGGCATCGCCCGCGCGCTGGCGATGAAGCCGAAGGTGCTGCTGATGGATGAACCCTTCGGCGCGCTCGACGCCTTAACCCGCGCCCACCTGCAGGACGCGGTGATGGAGATTCAGGCGCGGTTGAACACCACCATCGTGCTGATCACCCACGACGTCGATGAGGCGGTGCTGCTCTCCGACCGGGTGATGATGATGACCAACGGACCGGCGGCGAAAGTCGGCGAAGTCCTGCAGGTGGAGCTGGCGCGGCCACGATCGCGGCTGGCGCTGGCTAACGATCCGCTGTTCCACCAGTACCGCCAGCAGGTGCTGCAGTTCCTGTACGAAAAACACCGGGCGGTGGCCTGATTTATCAGGCGGGATACGCGCAATGGAGAAACTCACCCTGATAGTGGTTGGCAACGGTATGGCGGGCGCACGGCTGGTGGAGCAGCTGTGCGAACGCGCGCCGGGGCGCTGGCGCATCCTGATCGTTGGCGAGGAGCCGCAGCCCGCCTATAACCGCATCCAGCTGACCCCGGTGCTGTCCGGTGAGAAACGTTTTGAAGACATCATCACCCACGACGCGCAGTGGTATGCGTCGCATGACGTCACGTTAATCGCCGGTGCGCCGGTCACGGCGATCGACCGCGCCGCCCGTCGGGTGAGCGTCGGCGATCGAACGCTGGCCTATGACCATCTGGTGCTGTCCACCGGCTCGCGGGCGTTTATGCCGCCGCTGCCGGGGGACGATCTGCCCGGCATCCACGGCTTTCGCGATATGCGGGATGTGGAAAGCATTCTCAGCGCTGACGTCACCGGGCAGCCTGCGGTGGTGATCGGCGGCGGCGTATTAGGCGTGGAAGCCGCCGCGGCGCTGGCGCTGCGTGGGATGCGGGTCAGCCTGCTGCACCGGGGACCGCATCTGATGGACGCCCAGCTGGATGCGCATACCGCCGAACTGCTGCAGGCCAGCCTGGCGGCGCGCGGCATCGCCACGCTTTTGCGGGCGCCGACCGCTGCCTATGTCGGTGACCTTTCCGGCCACGTGCGGGCGGTGGCGCTGCGCGACGGTCGCGAGATCCCGGCGCAGCGCGTGGTGGTGGCCGCCGGTGTGCGGCCCGAGATCGCCCTGGCACAGGCCGCCGGGCTGGCCTGCGATCGCGGCATTCTGGTCAGCGAGACGCTGCACACCTCCGACCCGGCGATTTCCGCCATCGGTGAATGCTGCCAGCAGGGGCAGCTCACCGTCGGCCTGGTCGCCCCGTGCTGGCAGCAGGCCGACGCGCTGGCCGCCCGTCTGGCCGGGGAGCCGATCGCGGCGGCCACCACCCGGACGCTGGCGCTGCGCCTGAAGGTCACCGGCATCGATCTGTTCTGCGCCGGCGAGCTGCACGGCGGCGAGGGCGCGCAGATCCACAGTGCATCCAATCCGCTGGACGGCCATTACCGCCGCCTGCTGCTGCGCGATAACCGGCTGGAAGGCGTGGTGCTATGGGGCGATATCAGCGATGGCCCGGACTATCTGGCCCGCATTAACCACACCGATTTTCCGCAGACGCCACCGAGCGTCTTCAGTCCCGGCGATGAACCGGCCGATTCCGGCCTGCCGCCGGTTAAATCAGAACAGTTGCCCGGCGAGGCAACGAGGAGCAAAGCAATGTCGAAACCCGTATTAGTGATGGCCGGACACGGCATGGTTGGACACCATTTCCTGCAGCAGCTGGTGGAGCGCGAGCTGCATTTGCAGTATCAGATCGTGGTGTTTGCGGAAGAGAACGTCCCGGCCTATGACCGGGTGCACCTTTCCGAGTATTTCTCCGGGCGCAGTGCGGAATCGCTGTCGATGGTGACCGGCGGCTTCTTTGAAGCCAGCGGCATTGAACTGCGGCTGGGCCACTGCATCGGCCATATCGATACCCGCCACCGTTTTGTTGTTGACCACCAGGGCCGGCAGACCGCATACGACGTGCTGGTGCTGGCCACCGGTTCGTATCCGTTTGTGCCGCCGATCCCGGGCAACGATGCGCCGGGCTGCCTGGTGTACCGCACGCTGGACGATCTGGCGGCGATCCAGTCCTGCGCCGCCAGCGGGAAAACCGGCGTGGTGGTCGGCGGTGGCCTGCTGGGGCTGGAAGCGGCCAATGCCCTGAAGCACCTCGGCCTGCAAACCCACGTGGTGGAGTTCGCCCCCCGGCTGATGGGCGTGCAGCTGGATGAAGGCGGATCGGCGATGCTGCGGCGCAAAATTGAAGCGCTGGATGTGCAGGTACATACCGGCAAGGAAACGTGCGCCATCGTCGCCGGAGACGCCGGGGGCTATCGCATGGAGTTCGCCGACGGCAGCCATCTGGATACCGATCTGGTGCTGTTTTCCGCCGGTATTCGCCCCCGCGACCAGCTGGCGAGAGAGTGCGGACTGGAGGTCGGGCCGCGCGGCGGGATTGTGATTAACGATTGCTGCCGCACCTCCGACCCGGCGATTTATGCCATCGGCGAATGCGCGCTGTGGAACGGGCAGATTTTTGGCCTGGTTGCCCCCGGCTACCAGATGGCGCGCACCCTGGCCGACACGCTTTTGGGTAGCGACGTGGCCTTTAAAGGCGCGGATATGAGCACCAAACTGAAGCTGCTGGGCGTGGAGGTGGCGTCGGTGGGCGATGCGCACGGCCGCACGCCGGGTAGCCAGAGCTACAGCTGGGTGGACGGCCCGGCGGAAGTGTACAAAAAAATCGTCGTGTCGGAGGACAAAAAGCGCCTGCTCGGCGCGGTGCTGGTCGGCGACAGCAGCGAATACAGCACGCTGTTGCAGATGATGCTCAACGATATGCCGCTGCCCGCCAGCCCGGAATCCCTGATCCTGCCCGCCGGTTCCGGCGCGGCCCCGCAGACGCTGGGCGTGGCGGCGCTGCCGGACGGTGCGCAAATCTGCTCCTGCCATAACGTCAGCAAATCGGATATCTGTGACGCGGTGAAGGGCGGCTGTGGTGATATGGCGGCGGTTAAAGCCTGCACCAAAGCGGCAACCGGCTGCGGCGGCTGCGCGGCGCTGACCAAACAGGTGATGGAGTTCGCGCTGACCGAAATGGGCGTGGAGGTGAAAAAAGACATCTGCGAGCACTTTGCCTTCTCCCGCCAGGAAATCTATCACCTGGTGCGTGCGGGCAACATCCGCAGCTTTGAGGAACTGATCCATAAGCACGGCCAGGGCAGCGGCTGTGAAATCTGCAAGCCGCTGGCCGGATCGATCCTGGCCTCCTGCTGGAACGACTACCTGCTCAAGCCGCAGCACCTGCCACTGCAGGACACCAACGACCGCTACTTCGCCAACATTCAGAAAGACGGCACCTATTCCGTGGTGCCGCGCATTCCCGCCGGTGAAATCACCCCCGACGGGCTGATTGCCATCGGTCAGGTTGCCAAGCGCTATAACCTCTATACCAAAATTACCGGCGGGCAGCGGGTGGACCTGTTCGGCGCGCGGCTGGAGCAGCTGCCGGAGATCTGGCAACTGCTGGTCGATGCCGGGTTTGAAACCGGCCACGCCTACGGCAAATCGCTGCGCACGGTGAAGTCCTGCGTGGGATCCAGCTGGTGCCGCTACGGCGTGCAGGACTCTACCGGTCTGGCCCTGCGGCTGGAGAACCGCTACAAGGGCCTGCGTTCGCCGCATAAGATCAAAATGGCCGTTTCGGGCTGCACCCGCGAGTGTGCCGAGGCGCAGAGCAAGGACGTGGGGGTGATCGCCACCGAAAAGGGCTGGAACCTCTACGTCTGCGGCAACGGCGGCATGAAGCCGCGCCACGCCGATCTGCTGGCGCAGGACATGAGCACCGAGGATCTGATCCGCACCGTGGATCGCTTCCTGATGTTTTACGTGCGCACTGCCGACCGCCTGCAGCGCACCAGCACCTGGATGGATAATCTGGAGGGTGGCCTCGACTATCTGCGGCAGGTGGTGCTGGAAGACAGCCTGCACATCGGCGCAGAGCTGGAAAGCGAGATGGACGCGGTGGTCGGCACCTACCAGTGCGAATGGCAGACCACGCTGGCGGAACCGGACCGGCTGGCGCTGTTCCGTCCGTTCGTCAACAGTACGGAACTGGATGAGGCGGTGGTAATGGTCACCGAGCGCCAGCAGATCCGCCCGGCAACGTCGCAGGAGCGCGGCGAACTCTCCTCCGGCGCGGTTATCCCGCCGGTGGGTGCGGTACAGGGCTGGGTGGAGCTGTGCGACCTGCAGGCGATCCCGCCCAATGCCGGTATGGCGGCGCGGCTGGCGAACCGGCAGATTGCGCTGTTCCACCTGCCGGCGCATCCGCAGCAGGTTTTCGCCCTGAGCAATCACGAGCCGGACAGCGACGCCAACGTGCTGGCCCGTGGGCTGGTGGGGGACGTGAAGGGCGAACCGGTGGTGATCTCCCCGCTGTACAAACAGCGCTTCCGCCTGCACGACGGTCACAGCGTGGACGGCGGCCCGTCGGCGCTCAGCGTCTGGCCGGTTAAGGTGGAAAACGGCCGCGTCTGGGTGCAGGAACTGCCGGTCGCGGCGGCGGTGAAAACCGCGGAGATCATCGCGACGGTCAGCGTATGAAATCGACCCCGACGATACCGACGCAGACCACCTGCGCCTACTGCGGCGTCGGGTGCGGCGTCAGCATGCAGCCGCAGGGCGACGGCTTCAGCGCCAGCGGTATCACAACCCATCCCGCTAATCTGGGGCGGCTGTGCGTCAAGGGCAGCGCCCTGGGGGAAACGCTGGATCTGCAGGGGCGGCTGCTGCAGCCGGAGATCGACCGCCGGCCGGTCAGCTGGGCGCAGGCGCTGGATGCGGTAGCGGAGCGCTTGAGGGCGATTATTGCCGAACATGGCCCGCAGGCGGTGGCGTTTTACGGCTCCGGCCAGCTGCTGACCGAGGATTACTACGTTGCCAACAAACTGATGAAGGGCTTTATCGGCGCGGGAAATATGGATACCAATTCGCGGCTGTGTATGGCCTCCGCCGTGGTGGGCTACAAGCGGGCGTTCGGGGCCGATGCGGTGCCGTGCCGCTATCAGGATCTGGAGCAGGCCGACTGCGTGCTGTTAACCGGTTCGAACACCGCGTGGGCGCATCCGGTGGCCTGGCAGCGGCTGGCCCAGGCGAAGAAAGCGCGGCCGGGAATGCGGATTATCGTGATCGATCCGCGCCAGACCGCCACCTGCGACATCGCCGATATGCACCTGGCGCTGCGCCCCGGCAGCGACGCCGCGCTGTTCTGCGGTGCGCTGCAGGCGATGGCGGAGCGCGGCAGGCTGGATAATGCATTTCTGCAGCAGCATACGCAGGGTGCAGAAGAAACGCTGCGGGCGGCGGGCGAGTGGACGCTGGCGCGCACCGCCGAATTCTGCGGCCTGGCGGAGGCGCAGCTGCGGGACTTTTACCAGCTGATCGGCGACAGCGAACGGCTGGTCACGCTCTATTCCATGGGCATTAACCAGTCCAGCTCCGGGGTGGATAAATGCAACGCCATCATCAATCTGCATCTGGCCACCGGCCAGGTTGGCCGCGAGGGCTGCGGACCGTTTTCGATAACCGGTCAGCCGAATGCCATGGGCGGGCGGGAAGTGGGCGGGCTGGCGAATCAGCTGGCGTGCCATATGGGCTTTACCCCGCAGGAAATCAGCCGGGTGGGGCGCTTTTGGGGAAGTGACAATGTCACGAAATCGGCCGGGCTGAACGCGGTGGACCTGTTCCGGGCGGTGGAAGCGGGGCAGATCAAGGCGGTATGGATTATGGGCACCAATCCGCTGGTGTCGCTGCCGGATGCTGACCGGGTGCGGGCCGGGCTGGCACGCTGCCCGCTGGTGATTGTCTCCGATATTATGCGCGACACCGATACCACCCGCGTGGCGCATATCTGCCTGCCCGCGCTGGGCTGGGGTGAGAAAAACGGCACGGTGACCAATTCGGAACGCTGCATCTCGCGCCAGCGGGGATTTTTACCCGCGCCGGGCGAGGCAAAACCGGACTGGTGGATCCTCAGCCAGGTGGCGCAGCGGTTAGGGTTTGCTGAAGCCTTTCGCTACCGACACCCGGCAGAGATCTTTCGCGAGCACGCGGCGCTCTCGGGCTTTGAAAACCACGGGTCACGGGCGTTTGATATCAGCGGCCTGGCAAATCTGTCCAACACAGAGTGGGACGGCCTGCAGCCGGTGCAGTGGCCGGTTAACGCGCTTCACCCGCAGGGCACGGCCCGGCTGTTCACCGATAACCGCTTTTACCATCCCGACGGCAAAGCCCGTCTTATTCCGATCACGCCGCGCCTGCCGCTGAACAGACCGGACGACGCGTACCCGCTGGTGATGAACACCGGCCGGGTGCGCGACCAGTGGCACACCATGACCCGCACCGGCAAATCGGCGCGGCTGATGCAGCATATCAGCGAACCGTTTTGCCAGTTTCACCCCGATGACGCGCCGCAGATCCGCGGCGGCGATCTGCTGCGCGTCTCCTCCTCGCACGGCTGGCTGCTGCTGCGGGCGCAGCCGGACCCGCTGCAGCCGCGCGGCAGCGTGTTTGTGCCGATGCACTGGAACAGCCAGTTCAGCCAGCAGGCGCGGGTCGATGCGCTGATCGAAGCCCACGTCGATCCGCTGTCCGGGCAGCCGGAAAGCAAACATATGCCGGTCAGCCTGCGCCGCTGGCGCACCGCGTGGCAGGCCGAACTGTTCGTGCGCGGCGAAAACACCGCGCCGCCGGTGACCCCGTACTGGAGCCGGATTACTCAGCCGGGGGTTAGCCACTTTACCCTCGCGGATTCGTCACGGCCCGCAGACTGGCTGGCGTGGCTGAACGAGCAGTACGCTACCGACGGCTGCCTCTGCCAGACCGCCGATCTGGGCGACGACGGCTTCAGCCTGCTGGCCTGGGCCGGGGGCGAATTACAGCTGGCGTTTTATGCCCGCCTCAAAGCGCCGTCCGTCGATCGGCAGGCGGTGGTGGCCGCCTTCAGCGCACCGCCGCAGACAGCAGCACAGCGACTGGCGCTGCTGGCAGGTCGTGCGGGTACGGATAAACCGGCATCCGGTGCCATCATCTGCAGCTGCTTTTCCATCGGCGAGATCCCGATTGCCGACGCCGTGCGGCAGGGCTGCCACAGCGTGCAGCAGCTCGGTGACGCACTCAAATGCGGCACCAACTGCGGATCCTGCATTCCCGAACTCAAAAAAATCATTGCCGTTCAGCTCAGCACGCTGACGGCGGGAGGGGCCAAATGAATACGCTTGAACACGCTTTACAGATGCAGCAACTGGCGAACGTTCTGGCCGCAGGCGACCGGCGGCAGCCCGTGCGCGGCGGCGAAGTGTGGCTGGTCGGTGCGGGGCCGGGCGACGTTGAACTGCTGACCCTGAAGGCGCTGCGGGCCATCCAGCAGGCGGACGTGGTGGTGTTTGACCGGCTGGTTTCCCCGCCGGTGATGGCGCTGATCCCGGATGAAACGCTGTGCATTGACGTCGGTAAATCAATGCGCAATCACACCCTCGGGCAGGATGAGATCAATCAGCTACTGGTCGACCTGGCGCAGGCCGGTCACCGGGTGGTGCGGCTGAAAGGGGGCGATCCCTTTGTGTTTGGCCGCGGCGGGGAGGAGATGGCGCACTGCCAGCGGTACGGCGTGCCGTGCCATATCGTGCCGGGCATTACCGCGGCGATGGGCTGTGCGGCGGCCAGCGGCATTCCGCTGACCCATCGCGATCTGGCCCAGTCGGTGCGCTTTGTTACCGGCCACGGCGCGCAGGGCGAACCGGACGTCGACTGGTCGGCGCTGGCCTCGGCGCGGCAGACGCTGGTGTTTTATATGGGCCTCACCCACAGCGAGCACATCAGCCAGCGGCTGATGGCTCATGGGCTGTCGGCGACCACCCCGGTGGCGGTGATCGAACGCGGCACCCAGCCGGAGCAGCGGGTGCTGACCGCCACGCTGGGTTCGCTGGCGCTCACCGTCACCCGGGAAAAGGTGAAAACGCCTGCGCTGCTGATCGTCGGAGAGGTGGTGAACATGTATCAGGGAGAGAGCCGTCGGCACTCACGGCAGACTCCGCCTTGCCGCGGAAAACAGAGTGAACGCCCGCTCCTGACGGTGGGTTGAGGGGTTACGCCCGCTCACCGCGTCTTCACCCTCAGCGCTGCCGCCGCTGAGGGCCATGCCCAGGTAACTCTCCGCCAGCATTAAATTTCGTTAAGGTTACGGCGTTCACCCGAACGCCGTTTGCTCTCATTCCTTGCCCGCCGCGGCCTGCACCCCGACTCCTCCGCTGTGCAAACGTTTACACAGGCATTGCAAATATCTTGTAATCAAATGATAATGATTGTTATTATCTGTTAGAGTATTTAGTCGGTTGTTACCGGCCGCCTCCCTTCCCGAGCAGTAAAGTAATAACCGATTTATTTTAATAACAAGTACCTGCATTCAGCGGGCGGGCTGAAAGAAAGTGCAGTTCAGGGGAATTTTATGCGCGTTTTAGTGGTTGATGATGATTCCACGCTTTGCCAGTGGCTGAGTGAGAAATTACACGCCCACGGACACTCCTGTCGTCTGGTTCACGACGGCGCGTTAGCGCTGGAGGCGATAGAGCAGGAGGTCTATGACGTGGTTCTGCTCGATCGTATGCTGCCCGGAATGGACGGCTTCAGCGTCCTGCGCGCGCTGCAGGGCCGCCAGCACCCGCCGGTGATGCTGCTGTCGGCGCTCGATCGCGATATCGATCGGGTGATGGGCCTGGAGCTGGGGGCCGAGGACTACATGGGCAAGCCGTTCAATATGAACGAGCTGCGCCTGCGGCTCGATATCATCGTCGGCCGCGACAAGCGCCGCAGCGAGCACAGCCAGGTGCTGACCTTTGCCGATCTGAAAGTTGACTGCCTGCAGCGCTCCGCGTGGCGCGGCGGCAAGCGCATCGACCTGACCGATAAAGAGATCAAGCTGCTGATGCTGCTGATGGAGCATCCCGGTAAAGTGCTCAGCCGTACCCTGCTGCTGGAGCGGGTCTGGGGCTATCAGTTCGACCCGCAGACCAACCTGATAGACGTACACCTGTCCAAGCTGCGTGCCAAGATCGACAAGGGCTTTTCGCTGCCGCTGATCCGCACCCTGCGCTCGGTAGGTTACTGCCTGGGTGAAGTGGAGAAGAGGTAAGGGTGTCGTCAGTTAACAATCTGCGCGAGTCCGGCCTGCGCCTGCGCCTTTTCCGCCGCCGGGCGCTGATGAAGCTGCATCAGTGGCAGGCGATTCTCGCCAACTACGATCCGGCGTTCCTGTCGACCTCGAATTTTCGCCAGGCTATCGCCATCGCCTATCTGTTTATGATGATGATGCTGGGCTGTATCGTGGGCGTCAGTGTGCTAAGCGAGTCACTGTTGCGCACCCACGTGCATGATATTATCACCAACGATATCTACAGCTATTCCGCCAAATCGCGGCTGAAGAGCAGCGAAAGCCTGGTGGAATTTCTGCGCCAGGAGCGCGACGAACAGAGCGGCGAGCTGCCGATGGTGATGGTGCTGGCCGCCGACGGGGCGATGATCTATCACAACGCGCCGATGATGCCCGCGCGCGGCCACTGCGGCATGGATATTGAATGCCTGAAGGGGCTGCTGGGCGTGGCGGGCAGCAATCAGGTGATTGCGCTGGCGGTGCGGCTGGACGACGGTGCGACGTTCTTTCGCGCGTACAATATTGTGCCGATGCTGGAGCGGCTGCGCACCATCCCGCTGGTGGCCGGAGCCGGGGTGTTTATCCTGCTGATGTGCTGCCTGCTGGTCAGCAGCCGGTTCAGCCAGCGCAACCTCAACAGCGTGCGGCAAATCCGCGAGGCGCTGCGCCGTTACAGCACCGGCGAGCAGCAGGTGAGGATGCCGGTTTCACCGTGGGGCAACGATTTTGACGGGCTGTGCACCGATATCAACCAGAACCTGGAGCGCATCGATCGCCTGATGGATCAGGTGCGCAGCACCGCCGGGCACGTGGCGCACGAACTGCGCACGCCGCTGACGCATCTGCAGAACCGGCTGTTCAGCCTCGGCGAACGTGACGATCTCAGCGGCAGCGTGCGGCGCGAGATCGACGCGGCCACCACCGAAGTACAGGACGTGCTGGCGCTGTTTCGCAACGTGATGCGCATTGGTGAAATTGAAAGCGGGCGCTGCGTGCACCAGTTTGAATCCTTCAGCGCGCAGGATCTGCTGAACGATTTAGCCGAATACTATCAGCCGCTGGCGGAAGAGAAGCAGTGCTCGCTGGCGGTGGAACTGAACGCCCCGATGCCGCTGTTTGGCGACCGGGCGCTGGTGTTCCAGGCAATGGCGAATCTGATTGAAAATTCGCTGAAGTACGCCGCGGAACGCGGACGGATCACCCTCAGCGTCCAGCTGCATCGCGGCTGGCTGGCGCTGGTGGTGGCGGATCTGGGGCCGGGTATTGCACCGGGACAGTATTCGCGGGCGACGGAACGCTTTGAACGACTGGGGCAGGACGGTACGCACAGTGGTTTTGGGCTCGGACTTTCGCTGGTAAAAGCGATAGCCGAATTACATCATGGTAAACTCTATTTTGGATCTGCCGATCCCGGGCTGGTGGTCTATTTGTGTCTTAATCGCAGCTAGTGATGGATTTCTCCAGGAAAGTCTTAGCATCAATCTGGCTATTTTTATGCCGTTTGTTTTATGTGTAATATTATTTACCATTAAGAATTATTAATTCTCCCTCTGCGCGCAGGGAATTATTCCCTGCGCGTAAATCCTTATAAAGTATAATCCCTTCTTCACGTCAGGTTTTATTTTGTGGTGCAACGTTTTTTGCCGCGTAAATTACGGCTGTTCCGGCAAGAAAATAGCGAAAATTAACGTATCTTAATCTTCGGTATCTTGTTGTTCGTGAGAATAAGTCTCATTATTGACGCCTCTGATTGTCCTTCTGCCGTGGCACAAGGCAACCTAATAACCTGAAAGAGAGTAGCGGAATAATGAAACTGTTAAGTGCAAAACTGCGCGCCTTTTTCCATGATGAAAGCGGCGTAACGGCCATTGAATACGGCATCCTCGCGGCGGCGATGGCGGCAGCGATTGCGGCCATCTTCGGCGATGACGGTATTTTTGTTAAGGCGCTGAACGACAAGTTTACCCAGATTGCCGATCAGATCACCGGATCCGGCACCACCACCAAATAATGGCGATACAGTCAGGCCTACAGATTGCCTGGTATGTCCTGCTGGCTGTCGGTTTGCTGTGGTGCGTGACTAGCGACCTGCTGGCGCGGCGTATTCCTAACCGCGCCGTGATGCTGTTGCTGCTGGGCTTTCTGGCGCTTTGCGCGCTGGCGGCTGAGGGAATAGCCGGTCCGCTGCCGCGTATTTCAGGTTCACTGCTGCAGGCGTTACCCGGTGCCGGTCTGGTATTTGTGGTGGGCTTTGCGATGTTTCTGACCGGCCGCCTGGGGGCCGGAGATGTGAAGTTGATGAGCGTGCTCTGCCTCTGGGTGGGTTACGGGCACCAGACGCGATTTGTGATGATCACCGCGATAGCGGGTGGGGTACTGGCGCTGGCGCTGCCGCTGCTGAATACCTTAACCACCGGCATTGCGTTGTTTATTGAGCGACTGAACAGCAACCTGCGGATAAATATTACGCCGCCGCCGGTATTACCCGATGAGTTATCGCGGGGTATTCCTTACGGAATTGCCATTGCATTTGGTGCGGCTTATATCCTTATTTGGCCTCAGTTCTGAATAAAAGAGTCTGAAGCGGTAAATATAAAAAAATGAAAATTAATTCAACGGTATTATTAGCCGGGGCGCTAATGGCTGCCGGAGTGGTGGCGCTGCTCGTTCGCAGCCAGCTCTCTGCGCCGGTGGTTAAACAGGCACCCAAGGCACCAGTGGAAAAAACCGCGGTATTAGTTGCCGCGCGCGATCTCTCCCCGGGTGATTTTATCGACCCCTCTGCTCTGCGCTGGGAAGAAACGGCGGAAGCCGTTTCCCGCTCATTCTATTTTGTCAGCGGTAAAGACCAGGAAAATAAACTGTTCGGCGCCACGCTGCGCGAACGTATTCCGGCAGGAACGCGCCTGAGCAGTAATATGCTGGTGCGTCCGAACGAGCCTGGCTTTGTGGCCGCCGTGCTGCATCCGGGCATGCGCGCAATCTCTATCCCCACCAGCGCCGTGGCCAGCAACTCCGGTCTGGTTTCCGCCGGCGATCGGGTGGATGTGATCCTCAGCCTGCGCCGTGATGAACAAGCGCAGCCCGCGCCGACGGCCGCTGCGCCGGTGGTGGTGCCGATGCTGGCCGCGCAGACCGTGGCGCGCAATCTGCGGGTGCTGGCGATGAACAGCCAGACCGACACCGACGTGCGTCCGCGCCAGGACGTTGACGGCGACGCGACGGGCAAAAACGCCCCGGCACGGCCGCGCAACCCGGTCTACCAAACCGTCACCGTGGAAGCCACGCCGCAGCAGGCGGAGGTGCTTGCCGTGGCGAAAGAGGTTGGCCTGCTGCAGCTGGCCCTGCGCAGCCCGGTAGAATCGGATGACGATGCCGATGCGGGACCGTCCACGGTCACTCGCCTGGCGGATACCACCCGTATTTACGGTGGCTTGCAGGGCAATGTGAAGGTGAAAACGTTCCGGGCGGATAAGCAGGACGTGCAGCAGTTCCCGGCAAGATGACCGCGTACTGCCGCAGCCTGCGGCGGTACGGATGAGATAATCCCAGTCACGGATATTCCTAAATGAAGATGAAACCTACCGACTTTTGCCGCCGCCCGGCTGGCAAACGATTGCTGACGGCCCTCAGCTGGCTGTTAGCCACCCTGGCGCTGCCGGCGGCGGCGGTCACCCAGATTGATGCCACCAGCGAGATCCACCTTAACGTGCATCAGGGCCGCATGCTGCAGCTGGATGAAGTCCCGGACAGCGTGCTGGTTGCCGATCCGGAAATCGCCAGCTTTGAACTGCCGTCTCCCGGCAACGTATTCGTCTATGCCAAAACCGTCGGCACCACCACGCTGTATGCGATGGACGCCGACGGCCAGGTGATCGGCGCGATCCGCCTGGTGGCCGAGCACGACCTCGCTGCGCTGAAGGAGCGCCTGCGCCGTGAGTTCCCGGATGCGCAGATCCAGCTGGAAGCGTCGATACCCAGCGGCGTGATCGTGCGCGGCAGCGTGGAAACCCCACAGGATGCCAAGAAAGTCATCGACAGCGTGCAGGCGTGGATCGGCTCTTCCGGCGGCGCGGGTGGCGGTGGACAAGGCGGGCAGGGCGGTGGTGCCGGCGGCGGCGGTGGTTCAGGCAATTCGCAGCCTGGCTCCAGCACCACCTCCCCTAACGTGGTCAACCAGCTCAAAGTGCGCACCCCATCGCAGATCAACATCCGCGTTCGCGTGGTGGAAGTCTCCCGCAAGCTGACCCACGAACTGGGCTTTAACTGGGATGCCTCATTAAATCGCGGCGGCAACAGCTTCGGCTTCGGCAGCGGCGCGCTGACCGACTTCTTCAGCGCCACCAGTAACACCTTCACCCGCGAAGGCGGCAGCGGCATCCTCGGCTACAGCAGCACCGGCAGCGACGGCTCGCTGAGCACGCTGCTCTCGGCGATGAACTCACAGGGGCTGGCCTCGGTGCTTGCCGAACCCAACCTGACGGCGATGTCCGGTGAAACCGCGGCGTTTGCCGCCGGGGGCGAGGTGCCGATTGTGCTGGTGACCGGCAACAGCATCAGCATCGATTACAAATCCTACGGGGTGATCCTGCGCATGACGCCGACCCTGCTGTCGGGCAACCGCATCAGCCTGCATATTGCGCCGGAAGTCAGCGAGCTGACCTCGGTCGGATCGGTCCAGCTGGAAGGCGGCTCCACCATTCCTGCCCTCACCGTGCGCCGTGCCGACACTACCGTCGAACTGGCCAGCGGTCAGAGCTTCGCCCTCGCCGGGATGCTGCGCAGCAGCAACAGCCAGACGGTCGACGGCGTGCCGGGTCTGTCATCGATTCCGGTGGTGGGCCGCATGTTTGAGAAAGAATCGACCAGCAGCGAAGAAACCGAACTGGTGATCATCGCCACCGCCTACGTGGTTGCCCCGGTGAGCGCCGGACAGCTGCAAACCCCGGGCAGCGGCGTGAAGATGATCGATGCCGTAACTCCTGAATTCGGTGCCGCTGGCTACCTCTACTGACAGGCGATAAACATGAAAACCTCTTCTTTATTTACCCTGCGCCTGAGCGGCATGGCGCTGCTGATGACCACGCTGGTCGCCTGTAGCGACCGCGATATCAGCGCCGAACGCATGGCGCGTTTCAATCAGCCGGACCTGGCGGCGGTGAAGGTGAAGCCGTCCTCGCTGGCGGTCAATCTTCAGGTCGATCGCAACGGCCAGGGGCTGACCCCGGAATCGCTGGCGGCGGTCAATCAGCTGCTGAAGCAGCAGGGCAGGCTGGAAAAACAGACCCTGACTCTGACTCCGTGGACCCCGCGCGGCGAGCAGCTGGCGAATCGCCTGGCGAGTGCCCTGCAGAATGCCGGAGCCGACAAGCGCCACGTGCGGGTGATGGGCCGCGTGCCGTCCGCCGGTCGCGGTGGCGATCTGCAGCTGCAGTCGCAGGCGCTGGCGGTCACCAACACCCGCTGCCAGATCAACGACCCCAACCTGCTGATGGTCAAGCCGTATGACGCGGTGGGCTATCTCGGCTGCGCCAACCAGAGCAACCTGGCGCAGATGGTGGCGGATCCGCGCGATCTGATTCAGGCGCGCAGCCTGGATGATGCCGACGGCGCGGTGATCGTCAACAGCATCGAACGCTACCAGCAGAACGAGGTGAAAGACCTCATCGACATTAACTTCGACGAAGATTAACGGAAGGTTAAGCGTATGAGCGAGGCAACGAATTCCGCCCAGCAGGAAGGCGAAGAGTGGGGCACCGGCCTGGTGGCCTTTATCCAGGGCAGCGGGGCGCAAAGCCAGCTGCGTGAAGACCTGGCGCGGCTGAAGCGCAGCGATGCGCAGGTGCTGGCCGGTGGCCTGAGCGCCGCCGCGCAGTGGTGCGAAGTCAACCTGCCGCCGCAGGTGCTGCTGGTGGATCTGGACGGCGAGCCGTGGCCGCTGCCGGCGCTGGAAAGCCTGATGGCGATGTGCGGACCGCAGACGCGCCTGATTGCGCTCGGCGAGGGGCAGGATATCGGCCTGTACCGCGCGCTGCTGCAGCTGGGCGTCACCGACTATCTGGTGAAACCCTGCACCCTCGATCTGCTCTCCTCCACGCTGGCGAAGTGCGACGGCCAGCAGTCCGGCCCGGAATATGCCCGCACCGGGCGCACCGTGGCGGTGGTTGGTGCCAGCGGCGGCGTTGGCACCAGCACCATTGCCGCCGGGCTGGCGCAGCTGATGTCCGGCGAACGGCACCTGCCGGTGGCGCTGGTGGACTTCGATCGTCGCCACGGCGATCAGCTGCTGCTGCAGGGCGTCAGCGAGAGCGGCGGCCTGTCGGCGGTGCTGGAAAGCAGCCAGCTGGATACCCGTCTGCTCCAGCGCGCGATGCTGCAGGTGGATACCCGCCTGCACCTGCTGGCGCAAAAGCCGGAGCTGGGTGAGCTGACGGAACCGGATGCCGACGCGGTGCTGCACCTCGGCGGCAGCCTGTGCCGCATGTTCAATCAGGTGGTGTGGGATCTGCCCGGCTCGTTCCCCAACGGCGCGCTGGATGTGATCTGCTGCGCCGATCTGCGCATTATCGTCACCGAACTGACGGTGCAGGACGCGCGCAACGTCAGGCGCATTATCCAGGCCATCGGCGACGAGAGCGAAGGGCAGCGGCTGATGCTGGTGCACAACCAGAGCCACTATGCCGGAGCCGCGCCGCTGACGCGGGCGCAGTTCGAAGCGCTGGTCGGGCGTCCTGTGGACCTGGTGCTGCCGCATGCCGGTGTCGGACTGGGGCAGAGCCTGAGCCTGGGCGCGCTGGATCTCGCCGCCAGCGGTCCGTTCCGCCAGGCGATGCGCCAGCTGGTGGATCTCGCCTGCGGGCAGCGCCTGCAGCCGGTGAAAAAGAACTGGCTGAACGGCCTGCTCAAGCGCGCCTGAGCGAACTAACGTGAGGAAAAATCCCATGCTGATGCGTAAACCTGCCGCCCCGCGTCGTGAAGAGCCGGCCAGAAAAACCGAAGCCGCCCCACAGGCCGCCAGCGCGGTCGAGGTGCCGGAAGCGCGCCAGGCCGCCCCCGCGCCGCGCCCGCAGGCGGAAAGCCGCAACGGCAACCGTCGGCTGATCCGCTCGCAGCTCTATGACCTGATCGATGCCGGTCGCGCAGCGGCGATGTCCCGCGACAAGCTGCTGCTGCAAATCCAGTCGGCCATCCGCCAGCTGTGCGATGACCAGCGCCTGCAGCTCTCGCGGCAGGAAGAGGAGCTGATCGCCGGTGAAATGCTCGACGAGATGACCGGCATCGGCCCGATCCAGCCGCTGCTCTCTGACGACACCGTCAACGATATTCTGGTTAACGGTGCCGGGCAGGTGTTTATCGAGCGCTTCGGCAAGCTGGAGCTGTCGCCGATCACCTTTATCGACGAAGAGCACGTGTTTAACACCGCCCAGCGCATTGCCGCCGGGGTGGGCCGCCGCATCGATGAATCCAGCCCGATGGTCGATGCCCGCCTGCCGGACGGCAGCCGCGTCAACGTCATCACCTATCCGCTGGCGATCGACGGCACCACCATTTCGATCCGTAAATTTATGCGCCGCAACCTGTCGCTGGAGCATCTGGCGTCGCAGGGCTGTATGTCTCCGGCGATGGCCGACGTGCTGAACAAAGCGATGCAGGCGCGGCTGAACGTGATTGTCTCCGGCGGTACCGGTGCCGGTAAAACCACGCTGCTGAACGCGCTGTCGCAGAAAATCGACAGCACCGACCGCATCATCACCATCGAAGACGCCGCCGAACTGCAGCTGCAGCAGGAGCACGTGGTGCGTCTGGAAACCCGCCCGGTCAGCGCCGAGGGCAGCGGCAAGGTCGACCAGCGCGACCTGATGCGTAACGCCCTGCGTATGCGCCCGGACCGCATCATCCTGGGCGAGGTGCGCGGCGGCGAGTGCTTCGACATGCTGCAGGCGATGAACACCGGCCACGACGGATCGCTGTGTACCGTGCACGCCAACACCACCCGCGATGCGGTTCAGCGCCTGGAAAACATGGTGATGATGGCCAATATGCAGCTGCCGCTGATGGCCATCCGCCGCCAGATCGCCAGCGCGGTGCATCTGATCGTGCAGATCGAACGTATGCGCGACGGCATGCGCCGCGTGGTAGCGGTCAGCGAGCTGTGCGGCATGGAAAACGAGGTGCTGCAAATGCAGGACCTGTTCAATTTCCGCGTCACCGGATCGGACGGCCAGGGGCGCATCACCGGCGAGTACGTGCAGACCATCCAGCGCCCGCAGTTCTATGCGGACAAAGCGCACCTGTTCGATGCGTACTAAGGGAGCCTGATGAACGCGTTTAAGCTGAATCTGATCACCGGGCTGGTCTTTCTTTCCGTACTGATTGTGGTGCTGGCCGTCAGCCACTGGCGGCGTCAGCGCCAGCTGGATGAACAGCGCCGCCAGCGCTTCGCGCAGATCCTCGGTGAGGGGGCGGAAGCCGCCGGTGAGGAGGATGTGTCGATTCTGCGCAGCCAGGCGCAGACGCCGCTGGCCTCGGTGCCGCTGCTCGGGCCGCTGCTGGCAAAACTGTGGCAGCAGCTGGCGTTTATCGGCTGGCAGTCGACCCTGCGCAAGCGCCTGCTGATCCTCTCTGCAGTTGGACTGCTGGTGGGAATGACCCTCGGTCAGCGCACGCCGCTGCCGCTCACTTTTGGTCTGCTGTTCTCGCTGCTGGTTACCCTGGTGCTCGGCGTGCTGCTGTTCCGCGGCACGCTGCAAAAACACCTGCACCAGCTGCGAGAAGGGCTGCCGGATGCCATTGACGCCATCACCCGCAGCGTGCGCGCCGGGGTACCGGTTGCCAACACCTTCGGTCAGGTGGCCTCACACCTCAGCGGCCCGCTGGCCACCGAGTTCCGCACCATCGATCACTGGCTGAAGCTGGGCATTCCGCTGCGCCAGGTGATCCAGACCTCCGCCGGACGGGTGCCGATGGCCGAATACCGTTTCTTCGCGGTGATCCTGATCATCAACCAGGAAGCGGGCGGCCGCTTAGGGGAAACCCTGGAACGCCTCGCCACCACGCTGCGCCAGCGCCGCGAGCTGGCGATGAAGGTGCAGTCGAAAACCTCAGAGGCCCGCGCCTCGGCAAAGATCGTCGCCGCGCTGTTCCCCTGCTGCCTGGGCTACATGTACCTCAAGTCGCCGGAGGACATCACCTTCCTGTTCAGCGATCCGGTCGGCAGCACCATTCTGATTTACGCGCTGTGCAGCATCACGCTGGGCATGCTGATCACCCACCTGATGGTTAAACGCATCGCGTAAGGAGCTTTGAACCATGAGTCATAACCCGGATTCAATGCTGTGGCTGGCCCTGCTGCTGATTGTCGCCGGCCTGTGGCTGCTGCTGAAAAGCCGCCGCAGCGGCGCACTGCAGCGCCTGCAGGCACGCCTGGCGCCGCATCTCGGTGCCGGTGACGCCGGGCAGGGCGGCACGGCCGACGAACTGAGCATTCTGCGCAACCAGGGGGCCGCGCTGTCCCCGCAGCTGGAAAAGGTGCTGATGCCGGTGGCCCGCTTCGGCGAGCGGATGGCGGGATCGGACCGCGATCGCCAGCAGCTGCGCCGCCTGCTGGACCTGGCCGGATTCCGCCGGGTGGAAGCGCTCGGCTGGCTGCTGAGCGGCAAGCTGGCGACCGGCGTGGCGCTGGGGCTGCTGCTTAACGTCGGCGCGCTGCCCGCCGGTGACCGCTTCAGCCTGACCGGGCTGGCGGCGATGCTGATTGGCTTCTTCGTCGGCGGGCTGCTGCCGGAGTTCTGGCTGAAGATGCGCGCCGCCGGTCGCGGGGAAAAGCTGGCCCGTGCGGTGCCCGATGCGCTGGATCTGATGGTGGTCTGCGCCGAAGCGGGCCTGCCGATTGGCCGCGTATTGCAGGTGGTCTCGAAGGAGCTGGGCCTGTCCGCACCGGAAATGGCCGACGAACTGCGCTACACCGCCGCCGAACTCCAGATCCTTGCCGACCGTAATACCGCGCTGTATCACCTGGCCGAGCGCACGCGGGTGGCGGAAATCGAAAGCATGGTCGCCACCCTGCTGCAGGCGGAGCGCTACGGCACGCCGCTGTCCCAGGCCCTGCGCACCATTGCCGATGAAAGCCGCAAAACCCTGTTGCTGACCCTGGAAGAGAAGGCGGGCAAGCTGCCCGCCCAGCTCAGCGTACCGCTGATGGCCCTTATTCTGCCGCCGATTATCGCCATTATGGCCGCACCCGCGCTGCTGCGCGTGATCCGCCTGCTGGCCCAATAACGAGAGAACCTGAAATGTCGATGAAAAAATCCCCGTCACTGTTGACCCCGCGCCTGCTGCTGGCGCTGATCTGCGGCCTGATGTTGGCCGGCTGCAGTTCCGGCTTGGGACTGAAGGGCAGTAAAGATGAAGGGCTGAAGCTGGCGCGCCTGCTGCGCGATCAGGGTCGGCTGGAAGCGGCCAGCGAAGTGTATGCCCGCCTGGACGCGCGCGGCAAGCTGAGCGGTGCCGAGATGCTGGAATACGCTACCGTCAGCGCGCCGGTGCAGCAGCCCGCGCAGGCGCTGGCGCTGTATGGCCGCGCGCGCAATGCGCTGGGGGGCAATATCGACAAAATGGCGGACACCGAAGCGCTGGCCCTGTGCCTCGGCATGGGCCGCGCCGAGCTGGCGCTGGGCCGTATGACCACCGCCGGTAAAGACTTCGAGTGTGCGCTGCGACGCGACGGCGGCAACGCTACCGCGCTGAACGGCATGGGCGTACTGCTGGATGCCCAGGGCCGCCACGACGAGGCCCGCAGCCGCTTTGAGCAGGCGCTGCAGAGCGAGCCGGGCAACGTGGCGGTGATGAACAACCTCGCGCTCTCCTGGCTCTCCAGCGGCCAGCCGGATCGCGCCATCGGCCAGCTGCGCACCGCCGATATGAATAACCCGTCGCTGCGCCTTAACCTGGCGCTGGCCTATCTCTATAAGGGTGATGAGGCCGGTGCTCGCGATACCCTGTCACACCTGGCCGCCGCCGACCGCATCGATGGGCTGATCGCCACGCTGAGCACCCGCGCCGACGAACTGAAGCAGAAAGGCGGCAACGGTAATCCGCTGCTGCTGGCCAGTACCCAGATGCTGCCGCTCAGCGAAAACGCCCAATGACAGCCGTAAAGCTGCGCCGCCTCTTCGCCGCCGCCCGCTGCGAGCGGGGAGTGATCGCCACCGAGCTGGCGTTCCTCGCCCCGGTGGTGCTGGTGGGCGTGATGATGCTGTTCGAACTGGCGCGCATCGGGCTGGTGATTGGCATCGGCAGCGTGGCGCTGGATAACGCCGTGCAGTCGTTTCGCCTGGACACGCTGGAAAGCGAAAGCGCCAGCGATATGGCCGATTCGCTGCGCAGCCGCATGGTGAAAGCGGGGTACGGCTATATCTCCGCCGACGATCTGTCGGTCAGCGTGCTGCACTTTGACAGCCTGAGCGAGCTGGGTGGGCTTACGGTGTCCGACGATGAGCAGGGCGAAAACCGCCAGACGCTGCCGGTGTGGTCGGTGACCGTGCAGATCAAGAAGGAGTTTCTCTCGCCGCTGCCGGAGGTGCTGTCGCTGGGGAATACCTTCCGCTACCAGTACAAACACGTTTTCGGTACGGAACTGAACGATGAATAACCTTCTGCGTCGCCTGTGGCGGCAACAGCGCGGCTCGCTGGCGGTGGAAACCGCGCTGGCGCTGCCGATCGTGCTGGCGGCGGGGGCGGTGCTCACCGACCTGATCACCGTTGAGCTGGAGCGCGAACATCTGGAGCAGCGCGCCGGGGCGATTGTCTCGGTGCTGGCGATGCAGACCGAGCTGACCCGCCAGGGGCTGAGCGGGCTGCTGGCCGCGACGATCCCCGATGAAAACACCGGCAGCTACCAGCTGAATATCGCCAACGTGCGGCAGAACGGCCAGGTCTACTGGCAGCTGTCGCGGGGCAGTAACACCGCTATCTGTACCGATAACGTGGTGCCCACCGGCAGCATCTGGCCCGGCGAACTGCCGGAAGTGAATGAAGAGACGGGCAAAGAGAATGTGTCGATGATGGTGGTGGAACTGTGCCGCAACGGCAGCGATCTCACCCTGCTGGGCGGTATGACGGTGAAAAACCAGCTTCAGGTCACCGCCGTCAATCGCGTGACCCGCAACACCGTGACGCTGGACGCCACGCTGGCGGCGGAAGCCGGGCTGGAGGAAGAAGCCGATGAATAAGCCGATGACTAAGCCTTTTAGCGGACTGCACCGCGCCGTTCGCCGCTTTTGCCAGCAGGAAAAAGGGGCGGGAACCGCGTTCTACGTGCTGGGCATGATGGCGCTGCTGGTCAGCGGCGCGTTTATTATCGACGGCATGCAAACCACCGGCGACGCGGCGCAGATCAAGCGGGCGGCGGATGCGGCGGCGCTGGCGGTGGGGCGCGAGTCGCTGATTAAAAACAACAGCAGCTTCGGCGACGGTGAAAAGCAGCAGCTGGCCTGGGAATACGTCCGCACCAACCTCGGGCTTAACAGCCGCCTGGCGGAGCAGCTGCGCATCTCTGATATTGCGGTCAGCGAAGGACGGACGGATAAAGCCCATCGCACCTTTACCGTCAGCGTCAGCTACGCCAGCGATCCCGAACTGCTGGATGTCGGCCCGCAGGAGCAGGAGATCTACTCCACCGCCGAAGTGATCTATCGCCCGGCGGAAGTGGCGATGATACTGCCGAACACCTCCAGCGAGCAGGCCGCCGACCTGGCGGTGCTGCGTCGCCTGACCAATACCTTTGCCGATGAGTTCCTCACCGACTTCCCGGATCGGCGAATGGCGCTGGTGCCCTACAGCCAGTCGGTCAGCGTCTGGGATGCCGATAACTGGAGCACCCGCATTCGCAGCTGGTCGCTGAACCAGGCGCTGACGCCGGTCGAACTGACCTCGCTGTTTCGCAACAACGACTACGGTATCGCCAACATGGCCAGCCGCATGATGCCCGATCTGCAGTCGAAGCGGATGTGCCTCTACCGCGGGCTGGATCAGGGGGATAATTACTTCTGGGAAGAGGCACCGGCCAAAAGCTTCTGGATCCACTATCGCCACGATCTGCCAATTAACGCCACCTGGATGCCGTTTATTCAGTGGGTGGGACCGAACCCGGACTTCGGCCAGGCCACCGGGGTGAACGACACCCGCTTTATCGTCGGTGACAAGGGCTGCCCGACGGCGGCGCTGCTGCCGCTGACCGACGATCTCGGCAAGATCTCCGACCGCCTGGACCAGATGGAGTCGCACTTTAACATCAACTACGCCATCGCCATGGGCTGGGGCGCGATGGCGCTGTCCCCGGCGTTTCGCGGCGGCGACGGCTGGGGCGACAGCGACTATCCGCTGGACTTTAACGACGGCGGCAGCGGCAACCTGAAAGTGATTGTGATGATGGCCAATACTACCGGCGACTGGTTCGATACCGATTCCTACAACAGCTATGTCGGCGAGGCGATCGACGGTGGTGAAGAAACCGGCCAGGCCACCCCGGCCGCCACCGAACGCTTCCGCTCGCTGTGCAACAGCTTCCGCAACCGCGATATCAAGTTCTATTTCATCGGCGTGCGGCCGGGCGACCCGGAAGATTTCGGTCGCGGGCTGTTTGACCGCATTGCGCTGCCCGGACTGCAGGTGTGTACCAACAACGATGGCGGTTCGGTGGAGTTTGCCGACAGTTCCAGCTTCTCCGGGGCAGAAGGTCAGATCGGCAACAAGCTGGATGACATTCTGGCGAGCATCGATAAACAGAGCAGTTCCGTACGCCTGATCGAGTAATTCATCCGGCAGAACGCGTTAATTATTAGGTGAACTCATGAAAAAATCATCCACACGCCCGGCCTGGAGCCTGACGCTGGCGCTGGAGCCGCGCATGATGTTTGATGCCGCAGCGGTCACCACCGCCGCCGACGTGGCCGAAGCGACCGCCGTTGCCACCACCGCACCGGTCGCCACCGCGACGCCGGTCAGCGATGCGGTGTTTAGCATTGACGCTTCCGGCACGCCGGGTGCCGACGTGCACCTGTTCAGCAACGCCAGCGTCGCGGCGGACAGCAGCGGTGACGAAATCAGCAAGCTGACCATCAGCGTTAACACCAGCGGCAGCAACCAGGCGCTGGTGATAGACGGCACCGCCATTACGCTGACCACCAGCACCACGACCGAAACGGCCAACAGCCACTACTCCTACAGCGTGGCGATTGCCGATAACACCACCACCATCACGCTGTTTTTGAACAATGCGGGTACCGTGACCCCCGATGCGGTGGAGACCCTGATTAACGGTATCAGCTATCGCGCGCTGGACGGCGAAGTCGGCAACGGCACCGTCACCGTGCGGCTGGGAACCCTTAGCGACGCGCAAAACGACAGCACCGATCTCGACATCAGCAGCACGGTGACCATAGATAACGATAAAAACCTCGCGCCCGAAGTGGACAGCACCGGCGACCTGACGCTGCTGGACGATCTCACCGTGTCCGATCTCGCCGACGGCGCCAATGCCGTGAGCTATTCGCCGGACGGTGACTTCGCCTACGTCGCCAGCAGCACCGGCAGCGTGGTGGTCTACAGCGTTTCCGACAGCGGCGTGCTGACCAAACTGCAAACCTTTAGCGACGCGGCGAATTTTGCCGTGACCAGCGGCATGGCGGTGGGCGATAAGGCGGTCTATCTGCTGAACGTGGTGCCGAATGAAGGAGGATACGGTTCCACCAGCGCAATCATCACCCTGACCCGTGCCGCGGACGGTACGCTGAGCTTCGCCAGTAAAGAAGCCATCGGCGATACGCCAATCAATATGGCCATCAGCGAGGATGGTAAACAGCTTTATATCAGCTCTGAAGTCAACGGGATTTATATCTACGATATCAATGCCCAGGGCGCGCTGACCTTTGCCTCCCGTCTTACCGGCAATGTGGACCGCCATGCCGGGCTGACCTCAGTGGGCGACTATGTTTTTGTCATGACCGCGGGCGGAGACTTTCAGACGCTGACCGTACTGAAGCGCGAGGTCAAGAATGGCGTCACTACGCTGGTGGAAGTGGATAACACCACCGTGGCCTCGCCGCTTAATTACAGCTATCAATATCAGCTGGCCGCCAGCAGCGACGGCAGCGTGATCTATACCCTGAACACCAGCACCGGAGCGCTGATCGCCTGGCGCTTCAACGGCAGCATTTTAACGCAGGTCGAAAGCCGCACCATTACCTCGGCGAAAGACCTGGTCATCAGCAGCGACAACACTTTGCTGTACGTTAGCACCAGCAGCGGCGAGTTGTCGGTCTATGCCATTGCCAGCACCGGCGCGCTGACCCTGGTCAGCAGCCAGACCACCGGCGGCAGCACCGCGCTGGCCAGCAACGGCACCTCGCTGGCGGTGGTCGGTGGCAGCAGCGTGGAGGTGTATACCTCACTGATCACCTACACCGTCGGCGGCAGCCCGGTGGCGGTGACCACCGGCATGAACGTCTCCGACAGCAACTTCGACGTGCTGAACAACGGCGCGGGCAACTATAAAGGCGCCTCGATCACCCTGACCGCCTCCGGCAGCAGCGACAGCCAGTACAGCTTCGCCAGCGACGGCGGCCTGACCCAGCAGGGCAGCCAGCTGCTGCTGAACGGCAGCGTGATTGGCACCGTTGCCGCCAGCGGTAATACGGTGAAAATCACCTTCACCGTCGATGTGACCACCGCCACCGCCAACCAGGTGCTACAGCAGGTGATGTGGGCAACCACCGGCACCAGCAGCGCGCTGGTGACGCTCAGTGTGGTGGTCAATGACGGCCAGCTGAACAGCAACACCGGCACCGTGCTGCTGCGCGTGAACACCAGCCCGCTGCTCAATCAGGACGTTGCCGCTGGCTATACTCTGCCGCAGGCCACTACCGAGACGGACTACTGGCTGGAGCTGCCGGCGCTGTTTAGCGATGCCGACGGTGAAAACCTGATCTGGAGCGTCACCGGCCTGCCGGACGGTCTGACCTTCAATGCCGAAACCCGCACGATTTCCGGCTCCACCACGGCGGTCGGCACCTTCAGCATCACGATCGGCGCGAAGGACAGCACCGGTGCCACCGCCAGCCTGACCCTGTCGCTGGCGGTGGCGCAGATTGATAACCGTGCGCCGCAAACCAACTGGGACGCCAGCAATCAGCTCAGCTCGGCGGTGGTCAACGAGTCGTTCACCCTGAAGCTGGACACCACGCTGTTTAACGATGCCGATGCCATTTACGGCGACAGGCTGACGTGGACGGTGGAGGGCCTGCCGGAAGGGCTGACCTTCGATGCAAAAACCCTGACCATCAGCGGTACGGCGACCTCGCTTAGCGATAACACCATTACCCTCACCGTGACCGATAAATCCGGCGACAGCGCCAGCCGCGATATGACTCTGCGGGTGATCACCGCCGATGAGGCCGCCAACACCACACCGACGCTCGGCCCGCAGTCCAGCTCGCTGATCTACACCTCGCAGGGTGGCCTTGAGAACTATGGCTACTACGTGGACGCGATTAACCTGTCAGAAGACGGTACCAGCCTGGTGGTGATCGGTGGCACCGGGGCTAACTGGACCGGCACCCTTTACGTCAGCGTTTACAGCCGCGATACCAGCACCGGCAAGCTGACGCTGCAAAAAACCTATACCCAGGGCAGCGTCAATGACGGTAACGACGACAACGGTATTGAAATCGAAGGCCTCCAGGGCACCACCCAGACGGCGTTTTCCGCCGATGGCAACACCCTGTATCTGTCCGGTACCAACAGCAGCGGCCAGGCGGTACTGCAGGCATTTACCCTCGGCGATGACGGCTCGCTGACGGCGGTTTCCAGCGTTAATCTCAGCGCGGCGGCGGTAAAACTGGCGATGTCCGATGACGGCAGCAGCGTTTACGCGCTGACCGCCAGCGGGCTGTACCGCTACAGCGTGGATGCGCAGGGCAAACTCGCCGCGCAGGAGAACTTTACCGGACTGAGCAGCGCCATCAGCATGGACTTCGACGCCCGCGGCACGCTGTACGTCATCAGCAGCACCGGTAACATGAATCTTTACACCACCGACGGCAGCGGCGCGCTGAGCTACGCCGGTAAGCTGACCCGCGACGGCACCGCGCTGACCTGGACCGATAAAGACGGCAACGCCAGCAGTGCGGGTACGCTCGGCTCCGGCAGCGGGTTAAACGGCGGCGTCTTCACTCAGATGACGGTTTCCGACGACGGCTATATCTACGTGGTGACCGGTACCGCTAACTACCTGACCGTGCTGCACTACGATGCGGCGAACGGCAGCATGAGCCTGATCTCGTCAAAATCCGTCAACGCCGAGGTGGGCGGCTTCCCGATGTCGGTGACGATTTCCGCGGATGGCTCGGCGCTGTACGTCGGCACCAACGCCGCCAGCCTGGCGGTGTACACCATCGGTGACGGCGGCAGCCTGACCTTGCGCAATACCCTGCAGGGCGACGGGGCGATGATTGCGGTGGCGATCTCCGCCGACGGCAAATCGATCTACGGCGGTTCGCGCTACTACAAAACCGGCCTGCGCTCATTCGACAGCTCAACGGATCTGGTCTCCGTGGCGTGGACCGAACGCGGCAGCAGCGAGATCGCCAGCCAGCTGGTGCTTCGTGACGTGGATTACGATGCGGCCAGCGGCGGTGCGGGCAACTACAACGGTGCCACCATCACCATGGCGCGCGATGGGTGGGCCAACGCCGACGACAGCTACAGTCTGAAAGAGGGCAACGGGCTGACGCTGGAGAACGGCAATATCCTGCTTAACGGCACAGCCATCGCCAGCTTTAACGTCAGCGAAGGTACGCTGACCGTCACCTTTACCGCCGACGTTACCACCGCGGTCGCCAACCAGGTCCTGCATCAAATCAGCTGGCAGAGCACCAGTAAAGCGCCGGGCAGCACCCTGACGATGGTGGTCAGCATCAGCGATCCCTGGACCACCGCCAGCCAGCTGGTTGAGGTCAATGTCACTCAGATTAACGACGCGCCGGAAGTGAGCAGCCAGGCGACCGACCCGACCTATCGCGATACCAGCGGCAGCACGCTGGTGTTCAGCAACACGGTGGTGGATACCATCGAGAACGACCAGAGCATCGTACAAATCACCCTCAGCGTCAGCGGGCTGGTGAGCGGCGAGAGCGATTATCTGGTGGTTGACGGTAAAAACGTCCTGCTGGCCGACGGCGTTCGCGTGCTGACCGACAGCAATATCGTGGTGACGGTCAGCGTCACCGACGGCGTGGCTTCGGTCAGCATTGCTAGCGATGCGGGCATCAGCGCCGAACAGGCGCAGACGCTGATCAACACTATCGGCTACGGCAACCCGGATGCCTATCTCGGCAGCCGCGAAATCGTGCTGACCGGTATTAAAGACAACGGCGGCACCGCGCTCGGCGGCAGCGACAGTACCGATCTGGATATCCATTCGATCATCACGCTGCAGGCGCAGGATGCTGGCCCGCAGCTCAGTTCACCGGATAGCGATAAGCTCAGCTGGGCCGGAAGCCTCAGCGAAGTCAGCGGCCTCGGCACGATTATCCAAAGCGTGCTGTCGGACGACGGCACCAGCCTGTACGTTATCGACGGCAGCGGCAAGGTCGCGCTGTTCAGCCGCGATACCGCCACCGGGGCGCTGACCTGGCTCGGCAACATGGACAGCGGGCTGGGTAAAGTCGACAAGATCGCCCTGATTGATAACGGCAGCAAGCTGGTGATCAGCACCAGCGGCGTGCCCGAGGGCGGCTCAGAGGATGACTACAACTACAGCCTTAACACCTTCAGCATCGGCGCGGACGGTACGCTGACGCAGGACGACAGGATAGAAATGTGGGATATCAGCTCGGTGCTGGTCTCCGACGACGGGCTGACGATCTACGTGTATAACCAGAACGGCCTCAGCGCGATCGCCATTGATGCCGAAACCGGCAAGATGACCACGCTGCAGGATATCTATGCCGATGCCTGGAGCGAGCCGCGCCTGTGGCAGCCGGTGGCGCAGGCGATCAGCGGCGATTATCTGTTTATCGTTACCGATCCGGTATCCAGCCAGTTCCCCAACGCCATTATTGTCTACCAGCGCCAGGCGGACGGCACGCTGGCACTGCTCGGCGCGGTCTACGACCAGAGTACCGACGCCAGCGGCAGCAGGCTCTCCATCGACTCACCGTCGGCGATGACCGCCAGCGAAGACGGCAGCCTGATTTACGTCGCTACCAGCAGCGGTCTGCAAATCTTCAGCCTTAACCAGAAGAGCGGGCAGATCGTGCAGACCGGCGTGATGAGCGAGATCGGCGGCGTGACCGCACTGGCAACCAGCAGCGACAGCCTGTACGTCACCCTGAGCGACGGGACGCTGCAGGCTTACAGCATCGGCAACAGCGGCAGGCTGACCCTGACCTCCAGCTGGAGCAGCAGCGAGTACGCGGCGCTGAACGGTGCAACGACCATCATCACTACCCGCGACGGCGGGGTGATCGTCAGCGGCAGCCAGCTCGCCAGCCTGGTCACCGTAGTGGAAGAGGTGCGCTACACCGTCGGCAGCGGCGCGGAGCTGAACTTCAGCAGCGACGTTACGCTGAAGGATAAAGCACTGGACCTGCTTAACGACGGCAGCGGTAACTACGGCGGGGCGAGCTTGACCGTGACCGACAGCAGCGGGCTGGGCAGCTTTGCCTTTACCGCCGCCAGCGGTCTGACGCTGAACGCCGACGGCCAGCTGCTGGACAACGGCACGGTGACTGGCAGCTTCAGCCAGCACGACGGCGTGCTGATCGTTACCTTCGCCGACGGGGTCAGCAGCGCCACCGCAGGCCGGGTGATTAGCAGCCTGGTCTGGAACAATACGGATAACAACACCGGACGAGATGTGACGTTGTCACTTGTGGTCAGCGACGGCGAACTGACCAGCGGCACCTGGCAGCAGGCGGTGACCATTAACCATGCGCCGCAGAGCACCGACGTCAGCTATCAGCCTGCGGTGATCACCCTTGGCACGGCGTACACCGCCACGCTCCCGCAGGGGCTGTTTACCGATGCCGATAACGACACGCTGAGCTGGCGTATCAGCGGCCTGCCGGACGGTATCACCTTCGATGCGGCCACCGGCACGCTGAGCGGTACCGCCACTTCGGCGGGGGTCTACACCCTGAGCATCACCGTGACCGACGGCGACGGTGCCAGCGCGACCCGCCAGCTTGAACTGCGGGTGAACACCACGCCGGAACTGGGCACCGGTGAGACCAGCTTCAGCGTCTCGTCCGGTACGGCGGTAAGCGTGGCGCTGGCCGACACGCTGTTTACCGACGCCGACGGCGATGCGCTGACCTGGCAGGCGGATAACCTGCCTGCGGGACTTCGCTTTGATGTCGAAACCCACACGCTGAGCGGCACGCTGCCGTCCGGGCGCTACACCCTGACGCTGACTGCGACCGACGCCTGGGGCGCCAGCGTCAGCCGCACGCTGGTGCTGCTGGCCAACCGCGCGCCGCTGGTGACCGATGCCACCTTTACCCCTGACCAGCCAATTGCGGGCATCAACTGGCAGCAGACGCTGCCGGCGGATCTGTTTAACGATGCCGACGGCGATGACCTGACCTGGCGCGTCAGCGGGCTGCCGGACGGGCTGAGCTTTGACGCCGACACGCGTACCCTCAGCGGCCGCGCCGCCACCGACGGCAGCTATCTGATTACCGTCAGCGTCACCGATCCTTACGGCGGCGTCGCCAGCCGCACCTTTACGCTGACCATCCAGCCTGCCGGGGCGGGCGTGTCGCCGGTGGTGATGACCCCGGTGACGCTGTTCCCACAGACGGACGGTGATGCCGAACGCTTTATCTGGCAGGAACGCGAGCCGGAATTTATCCCGGTCAGCGCCGAGGCACCGCGCGATCCGCTGGTGCTGAGCGATACCCCGGTGCTGGCCAGCGGCCCGCTGGACTATCAGGCCACGCCGTGGCAGCTCGATCCGCTGATGCCCACGCTGATGCCGACGATGGAGAAGGTCAACTTCACCTCCCGTACCGCCGAGAACCCGGCGCTGGCGCGGGCCACCGCATGGCGCGGTGAATGGCACGACGGCGGCAACGGTCAGCAGGTCTATACGCTACCGCCTGGCCTGGCGGGGCGCGGCGGCATTGTGTCGGTCCAACTGGCCAACGGTCGCCCGCTGCCCGAGTGGATCCGCTATGACGCCGCCCGCCGCGAGCTGCAGATTGACGCCGCCGATGCCGGCCGCGTGGGTCAGGTTCAGCTGCGACTTGAGCGGGCGGGCGGCGCGCCGGCGCTGCTGCTGACGCTGCACGGCAGCGAGTCTGCGCGTGCGGCGGCGGAAACCAGCGAACGGTTCCTGATACCGACCAGCGGGGTACGCGTTCAGACGCAGCCGGACGTGGCCTTTAACCCGGGTGTTTCACACTCGCTGAATGCCCTGCGCGGCGACGGCGACGATTTGCTCCAGGCGCTGAATGCGCTGGCGCGTGACTAACAGGGATTCAACTTTATCAATGAATAATTTCAATACCATGGGACCGCTTTCAGTGACTCACTTTACCTCTGTTTCTGCACCCGTACAGGCGCCGTTCCTCGCGCCGCGCCGTTTAAGCCTGGCCGTGGCGCTGGCCTGCACCCTGCTGGCCGGATGCGCCGTCACCCCCGAGGCGATGACGCCTGCCGAGCAGGTGACGCAGGCGATGACCGACCGCACGCAGATGTTCAGCGACCAGGAGCCGGTGCGCGGCAACATTACCCTGGATGAAGCCATTGCCCGCGCGCTGAAGTACAACCTGCAGCAGCGCGTGGCGCTGATGGAGCAGGCGATGCAGGACGATCTGCGCAGCGTCGCCAGCCTGGATATGCTGCCGAAGCTGGCGGCCCGCGCCGGACTGCAGACCCGCGACAACGTTGCCGGTTCCAGCAGCCAGTCGGTGACCACCGGCCAGCAGTCGCTGGAATCGTCCACCAGCCAGGATCAGACCACCCGCACCGCCGATCTGACCCTGAGCTGGAACGTGCTGGACTTCGGTATCAGCTACGTTAATGCCCATATGCAGGCCAACAAAACTCTCGCCGCCGAAGAGCGCCGCCGCAAAGTGGTGGCGGATATTACTCGCCAGGTGCGCACCGCCTGGTGGGAAGCGGCCACCGCGCAGCGCCTGAAGCCGGAAGTCACCCGCGCGCTGGGTGAAGCGAAGCGCTCGCTGGACTATGCCCGCGCCACCGAGCGCGAGCGCCTGCTGCCGCCGGTTGAATCCCTGCGCTTCCAGAAAAATATGCTGGAGATGGTGCGCCAGCTGGAAGTGGTGGACAGCGACTTGGCGCTGGCGAAAGCCCGCCTGTCCTCGTTGATGAACCTGCCGCCGGCCAGCGACTTCAGCCTGGTGGTCCCGGCTGAAAGCAGCATGACCGCGCCGAAGATGAGCTACACGCTGGGCGACCTGGAAAATATCTCCATGGTGCGCCGCCCGGAAATCCGCGAAGAGAGCTACGAAGCGCGCAACGCGGTGCTGGAAACCCGCCGTTCGCTGCTGCGACTGATGCCGGGTGCCACACTGTTTGCCGGGGTGAACGGCGACAGCAACAGCTATCTGGTGAACCACGGCTGGGCCACCGCCGGGGTACAGGTCAGCGGCAACCTGCTGAACGTGCTGGCGTGGTCGTCGGTGAAGCGTGCGGGCGAGTCAGCCGAACAGGTGGCGGAAGCCCGTCGCCAGGCGATGCGCATGGCGGTGATGGCCCAGGTTAACGTCTCCTGGCAGGAGTACCTGAGCAGCGTACAGATGTTCAACCGCTACCAGGAACTGGCGCGCGTGCAGCAGGGCATCTATCAGCAGACCGACCTCAGCTACCGTAACCAGGCTGCCACCCAGATGGAGCAGATCCGCGTCAGCACCGAGACCATTCTGACCACTCGCGCTCGCGACCGCAGCTTCGCGGTGATGCAGAACGCGCTGGGCAGCATCTGGCAGGCCGCCGGTCTGGATATTCTGCCGGACCGCGTTAACGACACCAGCCTGGCCGCGCTGAGCAGCAGCATCAACAGCACCAGCAGGCAGATTGAAAACGGGGCGATTGCCGTGCCTGCGCTGGGTGCGCCAACCGGTAAGGTCACCACCGCCGCGCCTTCTGCCGCGCTGCTGGCCGCCAGCCGTCCGGCCCCGGCCCCGACACCTGCACAGCAGGCGGTGAGCAGCCAGCCGTACGCGGTGAGCTCAGGCAACATGTGGGACAGCTACAGCTCGCTTTCCGGCGGTGCGCAGTGATGAGCAAAAAACGGGCGTATCCGCTGCTGCTGGCGCTGATGATGGTGTGTGCCGACCGTGCGCTGGCGGAGGACGCGCCGCCGGAGCCGGTGCGCGTCCAGCTCAGCGCGGTGCAGCAGACCACGCTTTCCAGCGGCATTGCGGCGCGGATCAATACGCTGACGGTGAAAGAGGGCGATAGGGTGAAGCAGGGCGCCACCCTGCTGAGCTTCGACTGCACCATGCTGAAAGAGAAGCTGAACTACGCCAGCGCCAGCGAACAGGCGGCGCGGAAAAAGCTGGCGGTGGCGAACCGGCTGGATCGCCTGAACTCGATCAGCGTCTCGGACGTGGAGCAGGCGCGTTCGGCGGTGAGCATGGCGCAGGCGGAAAGCGGCGTAAACAGGGCGATGCTCGACCGCTGCGTGCTGAAAGCGCCGTTCTCCGGCCGCGTGACCGAAACCCTGGTGCGCAACTGGGAAACGGTGCCGGAAGGCAAGCCGCTGCTGACGCTGTACGATGACAGCGCCTTTGAGCTGGAGATGATCGTGCCGTCGCGCTGGCTGCGCTGGCTGAAAGCCGGTACGCCGTTTACCGTGGCGCTGGATGAAACCGGGGAAAGCTACCCGGCGAAAATCGTCCGGCTGTCGTCGGCGGTGGATCCGGTCAGCCAGTCGGTGAAGGTGTTCGGCCGCATTGAAGAGCAGGGCGACGGCCTGCTGCTGCCCGGCATGAGCGGTGCGGCGCAGTTCAGCCTGCCCGCCACCTCCGACACGGCGGCGCAATGAGCGAGGTAAACCAGACCGCGGCAGCGGAAGGGCATCTGCGGGCGCTGAGCGAGCTGCTGCGCCTGCAGGGGCGGATGCGCGAGCTGGCCAGCAGCGACGAGCTGGCCTTCTTTATGGTCAATGAAACTCATCGCCTGACGCCCTACCGCCAGGCGCTGCTGTGGGACGGCGTCAGCGGCAGGCTGCGCGCCGTTTCCGGTATCGCCGCGCCGGACGGCCACGCGCCGTTCAGCCAGGAGATGGCCCGGCTGTGTGCCCGCTGGCAGCAGAGCTACGGCCAGCCCTCGCGGCTGGATGCCAGCGTGCTGGACCCCGCCGATCGCGCGGTGTGGCAGGAGTATCTGCCCGCGTACGGTCTGTGGCTGCCGCTGCCTGCCGCGCAGGGTGAAACCGCACTGGCGCTGCTGCTGCTGCGTGAAACGCCGTGGCAGGACGGCGAGCTGCTGCTGCTGAAAGAGCTGAGCGGGGCTTATGGTCACGCCTGGTTCGGGCTGAATCCACGGCGCGGCGCGAAGCGGCAGAAGCCGAAGCGCGGCAGGGTGATTGCCGCCTGCGCGCTGCTGCTGGCGCTGATGCTGATCCCGGTGCGCCAGTCGGTGATCGCGCCCGCAGAAGTGGTGGCGCATCGCCCGGCGCTGCTGCGTGCGCCGCTGGCCGGGGTGATTGATGAGATCCTCGTGCGGCCCAACCAGGCGGTGAAGCAGGGGCAGGCGCTGGTGCGTCTGGACTCCCGCGAGCTGCAGAACCAGCTGGAAAGCGCCAGGCAGCAGTTTGCCGCCAGCGACGGTGAATATCGCCAGGCGCAGCAGCAGGCACTGAGCGATGCCGATGCCAAAGCGCAGCTGGCGGTGCTGGCCAGCCGCCGCGAGCAGGGGCGCGCCGAGATGGCCTTCCTGCAGGCGCAGCTTGCGCGCACCGAACTGGTGGCCCCGCGTGACGGCGTGGCGATTTTTGACGACGTCAGCGATTTGACCGGCCGCCCGGTGGCGGTGGGCGAGAAAATAATGCTGGTGGCCGATCCGGCGGACAGCGAGCTGGAGATCCAGCTGCCCGCCGCCGACGCCATCGCGCTGGCCCCGGGGGCGGAGGTGCGGCTGTTCCTCAACGTCGCGCCGGATAACGCGGTGGCGGCGACGCTGCAGCAGACCGGCTACCGCGCGGCGCTGACGGCGGAAAATATTATGGCCTACCGGCTGCGCGCCGGATTTACTCAGCCGGTTCCGCTGCTGCGCGTCGGACTGAAGGGCAGTGCGAAAATCTACGGCGAGCGCACGGTGCTGATCGCCTGGCTGCTGCGTAAGCCCTGGTCGGCGATGCGAGTCTGGCTGGGAGTATAACCGTGGGGACGTCAGTTAACGGTACGGTTCCGGGTTCTCTTGCTGATACAGCGGCGGCGCTGGCTGCTCAGGGATCGGCTTCAGGCGCTGATGCGCCGCTGCATGCCGGTGGGGCTTCGTTGGCGCGTTCTGCCGCAAGTTCGGCTCCGCTGCCCGCGCTGCGCGAAGAGCTGATCCTGCATCGCGGCCCGGCGAACTGGGACGGTTCCCCCAGCTGGACGCTGGAAGATCCGCAGCGCGGGCGCTTTTTCCGCCTCGGCTGGCTGGAGATGGCGCTGCTGTCGCGCTGGTCGCTGGGCGATCGTCAGAGATTGATTGCCGAAGTGAATCAGCGGCTGCCGCTGGAGATCGGTGACGAGGAGGTGGAGAACTTTAGCCGTTTCCTGCAGTTTCATTCCCTGACCCGGCCCGAGGGTGAAGCCGCGCTGAAGCAGTTCCTCAATCAGCAGCAGCAGAGCCGCAGCGTCTGGTGGCGCTGGCTGCTGCATAACTATCTGTTTATGCGCATTCCGCTGCTGCATCCGCACCGCCTGCTGCAGCGGCTGCTGCCGCACGTGGAGCTGTTCTACCGGCGGCCGTTCTGGCTGGCGACGCTGGCTGCCGGGGCCTGCGGGCTGCTGTTCGCCAGCCGCCAGTGGCAGACGTTTCTGCACACCTTCCTGCACTTTTTCACCCTGGAGGGCGCACTGCTGGCCGGGGGCACGCTGGTGGTGACCAAGTGCCTGCACGAGCTGGGCCACGCCTTTACCTGCACCCGCTACGGCGCGCGGGTCTCCACGCTGGGGGTGGCGCTGCTGGTGCTGATGCCGGTGCTGTATACCGATACTTCGGCGTCGTGGAAGCTGCCGAAGCGCCGCCAGCGGCTGACGATAGGGGCTTCCGGGATGCTGGTGGAGCTGGCGCTGGCGGCCTGGGCGACGCTGGCGTGGAGCTTCCTGCCGGACGGCATGTGGCGCAGCGCGGCGTTTATGCTGGCGACCACCACCTGGATCATGACCCTGCTGATTAACCTCAGCCCGCTGATGCGCTTTGACGGCTATTTTCTGCTTTCCGACGCGCTGGGCGTGCCGAATTTGCAGGCGCGCGGCTTTGCGCTGGCCCGCTGGCGGCTGCGCGAGTGGCTTTTTGGCCTGGGCGATGCCCCGCCCGAACAGTGGCCGGGCTGGCTGCGGCGCACGCTGTTAAGTTACGCCTTCGCCACCTGGGTGTATCGCCTGTTTCTGTTTACCGGCATTGCGCTGCTGGTCTACCACATGGCGTTCAAGCTGCTGGGCATGGCGCTGTTTGCGGTGGAAATTGGCTGGTTTATCCTGCTGCCTGTCTGGCAGGAGCTGCGTGAATGGACCCAACGACGTAAGGATTATCGAATGAATCGCCATCTTGGGGTCACGCTGGCGGTGGTTACGCTGGCTCTGCTGGCGCTGATCGTGCCGTGGCAGCGCACCGTCACCGCGCCGGCGCTGCTGCGCGCCGCCGAGCAGCACAGTTTTTATATGCCGCTGGCCGGACGGGTCGGAGAGATTCTGGTTAAGCCCGGTCAATCGGTAAAAGCCGGAGATCCGCTGTTTATCCTGCAGGCGGACGGTGAATCGCACCAGCGCCAGCAGCTGGAAAAGCAGGTGGCCACGCTGGCCTGGCAGCAGCAGTATCAGCTGATGAACCGGCGGGCGGCGCAGAACCATCAGCGGGTGCGTCAGGAGCAGCAGGCCGCCAGTCAGCGGCTGGCGGTGCTGGAGCAGCAGCAGCAGGCGCTGACCCTTCGCGCGCCGGCCGACGGGGTGATGGTGGATCAGCTGCTGCCTATCACGCCGGGAGAATGGCTGCCGCCGGGAGAATGGCTCGGTACGCTGATCGGCTCGCAGGGTGGGGTGGTGGAGGCGCTGGTGTCCGAACAGGACTGGCGGCGGCTGAAGGTGGGCGACGGCGGTACTTTCTATCCCCGCGATGCCTCCCGCGCGGCCAGTGAGATTACCGTGGTGGATATTGAGCATGCGGCGCTGGCGGATATGAAACCGCTGGCGGAGCTGGCGTCGGTCTACGGCGGCCCGGTGGCGACGCTGAGCGATGCACAGCGCAGGCTGACGCCGGAGCAGGCGGTGTACCGTGTGGTGCTGAAGCTGCCCGCCGACAGCCTTTCGCCGCAGCAGGTGCTGGTCGGTACGGTGTCGCTGAAGGGGGAATCGCAAAGCCCGGCGGTTAAACTGTGGCAGCGGGTGCACGCGGTGCTGATACGCGAGCTGTCGTTTTAAAAAATCCGGCGCGTTGTCCAATGATAACGTGCCGGATCGTTAACGACAATTAATTAGCCCACACATAAAGGCAGGGCATTAGCACCAGGAGAAGGGCCAGGGTGAAATACGTAAGGCAATCCCCGACACTTGAACGATAACCGTATTTTCCAAGGTATTCCATCACGCTGAAGCCAATAATATAGGCAATAAATACGATAACTAGTCGGAACGCTTTAGCTGCATAGCACTCAGGAAAAACGGAGATAGTGCAAGCGATAAACAGTCCGATCATCATTCCCAACCCGGAGATTGCTAATATTTTTCCTGTATTAATGACCGGAAAAACAGCAAAGCGGAAGAACCAACCCTCAACCGGTTTTTCCTCCTGATTCGGACCTATTACCATCATTCTGCTCACAGTCAGCATGCCCCCAACGATCACTAAAATCATTATTGAGTCGGGCGCAAGGTTTTCAAAAAATACGTTAACAAATTTTTTATTAATAAAGTCGCCGTTATCAAACCTTATGCCTAGCAGAAGAAAAAAACTTAAAAAGATATAAAAGACGCCACCATGCAGCGCTTGCCACAATATTTTTTTTGAAAAATCGCGTTTTGTGTGGTCGATTTTTTGTTCAACGGAGCCGGACGGTGAGAGTGTCATGTAATAAATCCATTCAGTTACAATTTTATTGGTAAGAATATTTTACCTTTTGTCGTCATTATTGGAAAGAGAGATGGACGTCGTTGAGGTGGGCGTGAGGGTGGGGAATGCGGTCAGCGTAAGCATAAAATGATAGTCGACGAGCTTATAGCCTGGGTTCGTTTCTGGCCAGAACCACCAGAGCCAGATGGGTTGTCGGTGCGAAGGTTATCTGCAGAAGGTGCCATGATGGATGGGTACGGCCCCGATTAATTAACCCGGAACCGTATGATCGCCGAGTGGTAGTTTAAATAATCGAGCACAGATAAGCATTACCCTGGAAATAGCTGCCGTCGCTCTTTTTCGCGTGCGGGTGGTAGCCAATGGCCGGGCCTTTATGCATTGCTGCGCATTTTACATCGCCTTCGTGCTGCAGCGTTGAAGGCACCTTACCGAACAGGCTGGCATCGTTCCATAACGATGTTCTGCCCGAAGACTGAAGCTGTGGCGACGTTGCCGAGGGTTTCTCACTCGGACTAAGTGAAATACAGCCGGTAGTGAGCAGAGGTATAACGGTGAGTAAAATTGCTGCTTTTATCTTTGCCATGATGAATATCCTGGGTTGGAATAGGGATTGTTAGTCTTTAATTAAAAATAAAGTCTGAAAATGATAAATCGCGTTAATATAAGGCAGGCATTAACGCAGGTTCGCCTACGCTCAGGCGGCGTATTATTTTTATCCATCATCATGATGGGGGTAACGGCAGGAATCTACACCCGCGCATGGCGAAAAGCAACGGCAGTTTATTGACGAAGATCGATAATTTACTATTATTTTTCAGTGGGATAAATTTTATCGATATGGGTTTCTGATTAATTAACGGCGTTTTTGAATTTTTTTAAAACAGTTCGATAAATAATATTACAGATTGATGAATTAAAAAGTCTTCCTCAGATCCGTCAATGAGTGGAGCCGTCGGATTAATAAATGAATCGGCAGCGTCAGCGGAGAACGCGCGGCGATAGTTTCTCAACAAAAGCGCAGTTATGGCTGGTAGTAACGGAGCGGTACTTTTTTCATCATTTCAGGTCGGTGGCATCCCTTCATTCTCAAGACCCCTGCATCAATCGCCTGAATGCCCCTCGTCCTGATGACAGGAAGTGTGGCATCTGCCCGGTCAGGGCGATGCCGGTAATTTAACTCAGCGGAATAATTGTTACTTTACGCAGGTAACGATCGAACAGCGGCTATTTCCAATAATCTTGCTGCAATATCAGAGATATAGTAGTCTTTTTCCTAATAATTTCTGCGCGATGGCGTCCTGTCCTGGCGCATATAAAGGATAAGCAATGGCCGACATCTTTCAGCGGGATCGCCTGGCGGCGGTGCTGGCACACTCCTCGTTTTCCATGGACCCCACCCTGCGTGATATTCCTGCCGGAACGCTGGCGCTGGGATTAGGCGACGATGCCTCAGCAGGGATCGCGCTGAACTGCAAAAACAGCCAGGGATATCGTTCCGTTTCGGCCTGGTTATGGAACTTTAGTGACGCCGATCGGCAGGCGCTCAAAGCGCGCGCGCAGGCCCATCCGGTTTCCCGGGTGGCGATTGAAGATTTCTCGCTGGACAGCTGCTTTGCCTGGCTGCTGATGACTGCTCTTACGCTCAGCGATCGCGCTGAATTCCCGCCGTCGCTGGGCAAATGGGTCAGCTATGTTGACCAGTGGGAGCAGGGCAGCTATCTGGACGGTGATGATTTCGCCCGCTCCGCCGCCTGCCTGCACACGGTCTTTGCCCACGCGCAGCTAAACGCGGCCGGCCATGAACCGCATCAGTACCAACCCGCACGGCTGCAATCGGGTTTTACCCGCTGTATTCAGCTGCTCATCGATCTGATTAACCAGACCGACACGCCGCTGAACGGTATTCAGCCGGTGGCCTCTGCGGAATATCAGGCCGCCGCCGCCGCCCTGGCCTATGAACATCAGCTGTATCAGCTGGCGATACCGCGTGCCGCTACCTGCCAGCTGCTGGTGGAGCAGGCCGACAGCCAGCGTAAGGTGCTGATTGATGCACTGTTCCTTAACGAGCAGCACCCCAGCGGCCTGTTCAAAATTTTTGCCCGCAATGACCGCACGCGTTCCTGGAGTAAAAACGGCTTTACCCTGCTGGGCATTTACCGCCCGCAGGAGCAGGGAACGGGCAATGACGTGGTGATTTCCGTCGATCCGAAAAGCGGCGTGTCGCTGAAAAGTCTCTGGCAGGCGCTGGAGCAGGAAGAAAATGTGCGCTGGAACGGCCAGCGCCCGAATGATAAGCCGCGCCCGCTGCAGAGCTACAGCAACGTATCGGGTTCGCTGCCCGGCTCGCCGAATCAGCCCTGGTGGGATGATGCCGGCAGCTATACTCTGCTGGGCGCGCCCAAGCGGCTGGCGTCCGGTGAGCTGGGTTCAAAGCTTGACTGGTGGCAGGATATTCTGCCGCTTATCTGGCAGCAGGGATTTGTCGATCATCTTATTCCGCGCCTTGAGCAGGTGAACAACACGCCGACGCTTAATGAAGGGCAAAAGCGCGTTTGCGCGTGGCGTTGGTCACAGCCGGATGCCCGCATTCAGCAAACCGATACCAGCAGCTATCTGGTCGACACGCCGTCGTTCCAGGCGTGGCTGGCCGGAACCAGCCACGCCACGCAGCCCGCCACGCCTTATGCACTGCCGCAGGCCGATCGCTATGAGGCGTACTGGCAGTCTGACGTGCTGGTGGTCAGCCATCAGCAGGGGGTGAGCCTGTTCAGCCGCTCGGCCGATAATCCGGCGCTGGACGGCCTGCTGGCCGTTGCCCAACGCATTGCCGCGCTGAGCGATGACTATGCCGCATTCCTGACGCAAATCCGCGAGATCTTCAAGAAATGGCCGAAACAGCTCCGGCAGCAGGCGTCGGCGATTGAAGACAAACAGTGGGAAGAGGAGATCTTCGCGCTGCGGGTCAACGCGCTGAACGTGCTGAACAGCAGCGAAACGCTGTTCAGCCGCGCAGATGAGAATCGGCTGAGTGAACTGCTTCAGCGCCAGTGGGGCCTGCACGATCGGCGCGACACGCTGTTTGCCCAGCTCGATCGTCTGGATCAGCTGATGCAGGACGCCATCGCCCGGCAGAATTCCCGCCGTCACCGCATCTACGGTTCGCTGTTCTCCGCGCTGGGTCTGGGGATTGCCGCCAGCCACGTCTGGGAACCGTTGCGGGACATTCTGACCACCAATGAGTACGAATGGCAGCTGATGCTGTTTAAGGAGCCGGACGTCAGCAGCCAGCATCTGGCCGAAATTGCCGGGCAGAGCGCACACTTCGAGCTGATCACGCTGATCGTCTTTGTGGCCTTTGCCGTGCTCGGATTTGTACTGTTCTGGTTCTTTGATATCCGTAGCGAGGAAGATTAACGCGACGCGAGCCGATAAAACACCCACGTTTATGTGGATGTTTTATCGCAGGATCTTTTCACGCCCGCACTAGAATTATCCTAAAGCCTGAGCAATAATCCCCGACCAACTGACCAGCAGCGCAGACTGATGGCACAGGATCTGTGTGTTTTTCGGTATTTTTCTTTACCCCCGGGACTCGATCTTATGGCCGATAAAGGCAAGGATCTCGCAGCGCTGTATCTTTCCGAACGTAAACGCCTGGAGCGCCAGATAGACCGCAAAGTGGGCTGTCGCAGCACGGCCAGCGATCTGGTGCAGGATATTTTTCTGCGGCTGTGGGAAAAGGCCGTCGAGTGGAAAGGCGATTCCGCCGCCTACCTGAGCCGCTGTGCGCGCAACGCGGCTATCGATCATCTGCGGGCGGAGAAGACCCGCGAAGCGTATTTGCAGGGCGAGCTACCGGACTCATTTGCCGAGCCGCCGCTGTCACCGCAGGAGATCCTCTCCGCCGAGCAAAACATCCGCCATATCGACGAGGTGCTGGCCTCGCTGCCGGAAAAAACACGCCACATCTTTCTGCTGAACCGGGTGCACGGCCGCAGTTTTTCGGAGATCGCCGGGGTGATGGGGATTTCATCGCGCGCGGTGGCAAAGCATATGGCACGCGCGGTTGCCGCCTGCGAAGGTCCATCTGCGACGGGAGTGAACAATGTCGACTAAAGCCAAATTAAACGATGCCGCGATCCGTGCCGAAGCCCGCCGCTGGTTTCTGGCTATGCAGAACGGCCCCTCGCGGCGTCAGCGGGCCGCCTGTGAGACGTGGCGGCAGGCGCATCCGGCGCACGAAGAGGCCTGGCGGGCGATTGAATCCGTCTGGCTGGACACCGCCGCACCGGGCCAGAAGCTGGCGGAAAAAGAGGCCGACGTGCTCTCCGGCTATCTGGCGGCGATGGACAACAATCGCGCACGTAAAGTGACGCGCCGCCGTGCTGGCTCGGCTGTGGCGCTGTCCATGATGCTGCTACTGCTGGCCGGTTTGTGGCTGCAAAACCCGTCGTGGATGCAGAATTTTGCCGCTGACCAGGTGGCGGCAAAAGGCGAGCGGCGCGAGGTGGCGCTGGCGGACGGTTCAACCGTGCTGCTGGACGCCGACAGCGCGTTCAGCGTCGACCTCACTGCGGACCTGCGCCGCGTTCAGCTGCTGCGCGGCGGGGCGTATTTCGATGTGGTTCCCTCAAAAACGCCGTTTGTTGTGGAAACCCCCGCAGGCAGCGTTCGCGTGCTGGGCACGCAGTTCGACGTGCGCCTGCAGGAGGGCGGCGGCGTGGTGACGCTGGCGCGCGGCAGCGTGGCGGTCAGCAGCGAGGGGCAGCCGCAGCCGACCCTGATCAAACCCGGTCAGCAGGTGGCGTTCAGCCCGCAGGGCGTTGCCGCCCCGGCCAGCGTTAACGTTCAGGATGCGATGGCCTGGCACGGCGGCCGCTATATTTTCTACCGCGCGCGCCTGGGCGATGTCATGCGGGAGGTGGAGCGCTATCGCCCGGGTCGGGTGCTGATCCCGTCTTCTGCGCTGGCCGATCAGCGGGTGACCGGCAGTTTCTCCCTGGCCGATACCGATAAAGCGCTGGATTCGCTGCAGGCCAGCGTTGGCTTCCGCCTGCGCAAAGTCACCGACTATCTGGTGATTGTTACCCAGTAAAAACGTCTGTTTTACAGGCGGTTATATTTTTTTTATAAAAAAGTGTCTTTCTCAGGTTCAGTGGTGCGCCTGTTGATGCGTGATCGTAGTGATAGTGAAAATGATAATTACTCTTATTTTCGTTTAATTGCGATCGTCAGATCAGATATGGGGCACCTTAATGAACAACAAGAAAGTTCGTCGCGCAGGCTATGCATTAGCCTCGGCACTGCTGGCAGGCGCAGGCGCAACGGGTATGGCGGTGGCCGCCGTACAGCAACCTCAGGTACAGCAGTTCAGTTTTAACCTCCCGGCGAAACCCGTCACGCAGGCGGTGAATGAAATCGGCCGCATCGCCGGCCTGTCCGTGGTGTTCCGCGAAGACGAGGCGATCGAGGTGACGGGGCGGGCGGTGCAGGGCCGGATGAGCGTTGAACAGGCGCTGAACACCCTGCTGAACGGCACCGGGCTGGGCTATCGTTTCAGCAACGACAGCACCGTACAGATTTACCGGCTGCCGCCGGACCCGGCCGCCAGTACGGGCACTATGGTGGTCAGAGCCACGGATAACGGCAGGCTCGGTCCGGTGACCGGCTATGTCGCCAGCAACAGCACCGCCGGGACCAAAACCAATACCCCGCTGATGAAAAACCCGCAGTCGGTCAGCGTGATCACCCGCGATCAGGTGGATGTGCAGGGCGCACAGAGCCTGACCCAGGCGCTGCGCTATTCGGCCGGGGTATCAGCGGAGGTGCGCGGTTCGGCATCACGCTACGATCTGCCCTATATTCGCGGTTTCGGATCGCCCACCGATGGCAATCAGTATCTGGACGGCCTGCGCCTGCTGCGCGGCGGCGGCTATGTGATCCCGCAGATTGAAACCTTCGGCATTGAGCGCATTGAGTTTCTCAAGGGGCCATCCTCCACCCTGTACGGCGGGGTGAACCCCGGCGGGCTGATTAACGCGGTGTCCAAAGCGCCGTCCAGCGAAGCGCAGCACTCGGTGGAGATGCTCTACGGCAGCCACAAGCGGATGCAGCTGGGGCTGGATTCCACCGGCCCGCTGGCCGACGATAACTCCCTGCTTTATCGGGTGATTGCTCTCGGTCGACAGTCCAATACCCAGGTGGTGAATACCAAAGAAGAGCGGCTGTTTGTGGCACCGTCGCTGACCTGGATCCCCGATGCGGATACCTCTTTCACCCTCAATACGAGCTATCAGCGCGATCCGCAAGGCGGCTACTACGGCGTTCTGCCGACGGTGGGCAGCCTGTGGTCCAGCCCGGCCGGGCAGATTGCGCGTAACTTTAACGACGGCGACCCGGAGTATGACGAATTCAGCCGTACGCAGACGGCGGTGGGCTGGCAGTTTGAGCACCGCTTTAACGATACCTGGACGGTGCGCCACAATCTGCGTTACCTCGATCTGACTACCGTGACCAAAAGCGTCGGCACCGCCGCGCTGGCCGCCGACGGGCACACGATTTCCCGCTATGCGCTTGGCACCGATGAATCCCTGCGGGGGATAACGTCCGATCTGCAACTGCAGGCGGAGTTTGATACGGGGCGCTTCTCGCACACCACCGTGGCCGGATTCGACTATCAGGAGTCCTCGTGGCGGCAGATCCGCGACTACGGCGCGGCCCCGTCGATTGACTATCTCAACCCGGTGTACGGCGTGGCGACCAGTCTGGCGCTGGCACGGATCACCAACCAGAAGCAGCACATCACCCAGGCCGGGTATTATCTGCAGGATCAGATTGAACTGGACAGCTGGACGCTGGTGGCGGGCGGGCGCTATGACACCGCGCGTACCCGGACCGATAACTATCTCAACGCCTCGCACGGCGTGCAGGATGATGAAGCGTTCAGCGGCAAGGTCGGCCTGATTTACAACTTCGATAACGGCATTGCGCCGTACGCCAGCTACTCCACCTCGTTCCTGCCGGTGACCGGCACCGGCAGCAACGGCAACGCCTTTAAGCCTAATACAGCACAGCAGCGTGAGGTGGGGGTGAAGTACCAGCCGACGGGCCTCGATGCACTGTTCACGCTCGCGTGGTTCGATATTACCCAGAAAAACGTGGTGACCTACGCCAACGCGCTGACCTCGTATCAGACCGGGGAACAGCGTTCGCGCGGGCTGGAGTTTGAAACCAAAATGGCGGTCACCGACAGTATCAATGTGACCGGTGCCTTCACCTATACCAAAGCTGAAGTCACCAAAAGTCTGGCGGTTGATGCCGGCCAGCGGCCGATCGGCATCCCGGATTACACCGCCTCGCTGTGGGCCGATTACACCTTCCGCAGCGGCCTGATGCAGGGGCTGACCGTCGGCGGCGGCGGGCGCTACGTAGGGGAAACGGTGGGGGGCTATTCGCCGAACGTTTACAGCACCAGTGCCGTCCGCCTGGATGCGCCGGGCTACACGGTATTTGATTCGGCGATCGGCTATGACTTCGGCAAGCGGTTTGGCCACCTCAACGGCTTAAGCACCCGCCTGAGCGTCAACAATCTGTTTGATAAAAGCTACGTCACCTGCCTGTCCAACAACTTCTGTAACTACGGCAACGAACGCGTGGTGAACGTCTCCGTGAACTATCGCTGGTGATGCCGATGACCGTGACTGAACAACACCTTTACCGCCCGCCCGCAGGGGGCGGGCAGCTTGCCGTGCTGCTGGCCATCAGCGCGCTGTATATCGGCTTTGGCATGACCATGGGGCTGATTCAGGGCGGGTTCCCGGCCATTATGCGGGCGCAGGGGATGAGCCTGGGGGCGGTGGGCTGGCTGTATGCGCTCTACCTGCCGCTGGGCGTGGCGTTTCTGTGGTCGCCGCTGGTTGACCGCTGGCGGCCGCCGTTTCTGGCGACCGAACTGGCGTGGATTGTGCCGATGCAGCTGGCCTCCGCGCTGGTGGTGGCCGCGGTGGCGCTCATGCCGGGGGCCGATCTGCGCCTGCTGTTTGCTCTGGGGATGTGTGTCGCCTTTGCGATGGCAACGATGGATATTGCGCTGGACGCGCTGGCGGTGGAGCGCATTGATCCGGCCTGGCGACCGCGTGCGGCAGCGTGCAAGCTGGCGGCACTTTCCATCGGGGCAATGATCGGCGGCGGGGCGTTTGTGGCGCTGTTCCAGCGCTTCGGCTGGGCAACCATCTTCCTGATCTACGCCGCCAGCCTGCTGGTGCTGATCGTGCCGATGCTGCTGGTCAGCAGAGCGAAGTCGACGGTGGCTCCGCGGGCCGCCGCGCCGCAGCAGAAGGCCAGCCTGCGCGGTCTGCTGCGCAACCCGATACAGCGCAAACGGCTGATTCTGCTGACGCTGACCTGCTGCGTGATCTTTCCGCTCTCGGCGCTGAACCGGTTGATGCTGATCGATATGCAGGTACCGATGGAGACGATCGGTGGCGTTGTCGGCACGCTGGGGCCGGTCACTATGCTGATTACTGCCGGGGTTGCCGCGCCGCTGATGCACCGGTTTGGCATGCCGCGCGCGATCTGGCTGTTTACCGCGCTGGGGATCCTCGCCCTGGCGGCGATGGCGGTGGGCTACGTGCGGGTGCTGCCGTGGCTGGCGATAGCCGGAGTGGTCAGCATGGGGGCGGCGGTGAGCGGAATTTATGTCGTGCTCAGCGCCCGCATTCTCGGCTGGTCACGCGGTAGCCAGCCCGCGACCGACTACGCCACGTTTTATGGCGTCGGGCGCTTTGTCAGTACGCTGGCTACCATCGGCTTTGCGCAGGCGGTGGCACTGATGAGCTGGCCGCTGTTTTATCTGGGCGGCGCGCTGGCGCTGCTGACTGTGGTGGCATTACTGCGCCATTCCGTAGAAGAAAAGGATCAACAGGATGAGTGATAATTTGCTTTACACCGGCCCAACGCCGGACGACGAGATTTTTGATATCAGCCACTGGCCGATCGTGTTTATTCGCTTCCCGCAGCTGGGTATGCCGGACCGTACCAACCGGCTGCTGAACGGCCTGACCGATTTTTTGCTGCAGCAGCAGCGGGTGGTGTTTGTCTGGATCCCCGCGCGACACGGGCACGAACGCGAGCCGCACGAAGAAGAGAAGCAGTCCACCCGCTGGATGAAGCAGTATAAAACCGAGCTGCGCGACTGGTGTGCGGGCTACGTTTATCTGACCACCGACGAGGAGGTGCGCGCCAGCCTCAGCGCGCTGTTCCCGAAACTCAAAAAGATAATGCCGTTCCCGAAAACGCTGGCGGATGACCGGGAAGATGCCTGCGCGAAGGCGCGGGAGTTTCTGGCCCTGCCGGTGGAGTGAGGCCCGCCCGGGCCTGAAACAGGCAATTGTTCATTGATCAGCCAGTCCTGCGGCAGTCATTGCTGCCGGACTGGCGCGTGGAGCGAGTATTTTTAGCCTTTCAACGTTCACCCTTTCAGTTCGCGCAGATATTTATAAACGGTGGTGCGCCCCAGCGACAGCACGCTGGCGATGTAATCCGCCGAGTTTTTTGCCCGGAACGCCCCTTCTTTATGCAGGTCCACCACCAGATCCTTTTTCTGCGTGCGGGTTAGCGCGCTCAGCGAGGTGTTTTCCCGCCGTATCCAGTCGTGCAGGAAGGTGTTGATTTTCTCCTGCCAGTCGTCGCGAAACAGCGCGTCCGGCTGCGGCTGCAGGCGGGTGACGGACAAAAACAGCTCCAGGGCGTTGCGCGCCTCTTCAAAGGGCGCGGTGCTGAAGTTAATGCACAGCAGATAGCCGGGATCGGTTTCATTGCCCGTGGCGATGGTTACCGAACGCATCTTCTTGCCGTCCCAGTTCAGCTTCTCATAAGGCCCGGTCACCGCAGCCAGCGGCTGGCCCTCAAACTCATCCAACCCGGCGTCATCGCCGATACTGCGCCGCGACAGATTATTGGCGATGTAGGCCACCCGCCCGGAGGCCACGTCGTGAATAACCACCTCCACGCTGGGAAAGAACAGCGCAGCGATGCCGTCTGCCATCGATTTCAGCAGCGGGAAGGGCGTTTTTTCGCTGAGCGTTGGGTTTGTCACAGGCCTCTCCTTTATATTCTCCGACCCTTTTGGCCAGGCCGCCAATCATAGCCGATCTGCGCCCCAGGCTGTTCGACTTCTGCCGGTCTGTTTTACGCCATCAGATTTTTATTGTAAACAAAAAGTGCATAATGTACTTTTTAGTTCACTTTTATTTTATGCGATGGTGCCGAGTGCACAAAAAGGACGCAGAATGACACCGACGGCGATTCCGACTGTGACGGCCGAACAGACCGCCGCACTGCTTAAAAATATTGATGTGATGGCGGCCCTGCGCCGGGTATTCACCCACCTGGCGCGCGGTGAAGCGGTGCAGCCCGCGCAGAAAGTGGTGCTGCTGCCCGACTGCAAAGGGGATTTTATTAACTATTTTGGCGTGGATATGGCCCAGCGGCGGCTGGGGGTGAAGATCTCCCCGTATCTGGTAACGCCGGATAAACCGCTGATTACCGCCTGGACGCTGCTGATGTCGGCAGAAAGCGGCATGCCGCTGATGCTGTGCGACGCCTCGCTGCTGACGGTGGAGCGCACGGCGGCCACCACGGCGCTGGCGGTGGATCTGCTGGCCCCGCCTGAGGCGCGAACCCTGACGCTTATCGGCAGCGGCGCGGTGGGGCGTGCGCATCTGCGCCACGTGCTGGCGCTGCGCGACTGGCGGGAGATCCGCGTTCTGAGCCGGGGTTCTGCCCCGGGCGCGGACGAACTCAGCCGGGAGCTGGGCCTGCCACAGGGGGTGCTGAAAATCTGCACCCGCGCGGAGGAGGCGCTGGAGAACTGCGACGTGCTGATGCTGTGTACCTCTTCCGCCACCCCGGTGGTGGAGATGGCGAACCTGACGCGGACGTGCCTGATTACCTCCATCAGCACCAATGCGCCGGGCGCGCACGAGATCCCGCCGGCCGCGCTGAATGCGATGGATGTGTACTGCGACTATCGCCAGACCACGCCGGACTCCGCCGGAGAGATGGTGAGGGCGGCGGCGGAACATGGCTGGAGCCGCGCGGATATTCGCGGCGACCTGCCGGAGCTGGTGACGCAGGCGTGCAGCAAACCCGATTACTCACGGCACGTGTTCTTCCGCTCCCTCGGGCTGGGGCTGGAAGATCTCGCGGTTGCCGATGCGATGCTGACTTACCTTAACCAACAGGATAAATAACATGAAGATCAGACCTTTTGGCGTTGAACAGTGGATGAACGAGTGGGAAAACCACTGCGAGTACAATCTGGCGGAAACCTGCGTGGAGTCCCTGACTATGCGGCAGCTGCTGGCGATGTCGGGCGATACCGCCGCGGTGCTGGATGAGATGCTGAACATCAAAATGACCTACGGCGCTATCACCGGGTCGGAGCGACTGCGCCGGGTGATTTCCATGCAGTACCAAACGCAGTCGGCTGACAATATCCTGATTGCCCACGGTGCAATCGGTGCCAACGCGCTGATTTATCAGACGCTGGTCGAGCCGGGCGATACGGTGATTTCCGTGCTGCCTACCTACCAGCAGCACTATTCCATCCCGGCCAGCCTGGGCGCGGAGGTGAAGATCCTGCCGCTGCGCGAGGAGAACGGCTTCCTGCCGGATGTCGCCGAGCTGAAAACCCTGATCGATAACAAGACCCGACTGATCGCCATTAATAACCCGAATAACCCGACCGGCGCGCTGATGGATGACGCCCTGCTGCAGGAGATTGTGGCGGTGGCGCGGCAGGCCGGAGCCTGGCTGCTGTGCGATGAGGTCTATCGCGGCACCAGTCAGGTCGGTGACGGCTACGGCGCGGCGGTGGCCGATCTGTATGAGAAGGGCATCAGTACCGCCAGCATGTCAAAAACTTATTCGCTGGCGGGCCTGCGCCTCGGCTGGATGGCCGGACCGGAATCGCTGCTGAAGGCGGTGGAGATCCACCGTGATTACAACACGGTCAGCGTTGGCGTGCTGGACGACTACTTCGCCACGATCGCGCTGGAAAATCGCGACAAGATCCTCAGCCGTAACCAGAAGATACTGCGCGACAATCTGCAGCGGCTGGATGAGTGGGTCAGCCGCGAGCCGCTGATCGACTATATCAAACCGCAGGCGGGCACCACGGCGCTGCTGAAATACCATTTGCCGCTGGGTTCCCGCCAGTTTTGCATCGGCCTGCTGGAGCGTTACGGCGTGATGTTTACCCCCGGCGAGGCGATGGATATGGAGGGCTACGTGCGCATCGGCTTTGCCAATAACGGCGAGGTGTTGGAAAAAGGCCTGGCCCGGGTCAGCCAGTATCTGCGTGATTTACAGAGCGAGCTGAAATAATTTGCGGCAGGTAAGAGGAAGAGGCGCTTACCTGCTATTTTCTCTGGCAACTTATGGTATAAATTCAGCACTAAAATTAAGAAAAGGGTAGTGTTATGTCGTCGCAGAAGTTGGCCAACCGCGTTAAAGATCTTCAGTCATCGGCAATCCGTGAGCTGTTAAAGCACAGTAAGATGGAAGGGGTGATTTCGCTGGGTGGCGGAATACCGAATCCGGAACTGTTCGATACGGAAGGTCTGAGAATCGCTATGGACCGCGTGCTGACGGAAGATGGTCACAATGCGTTTCAGTACGGCCTGAGCGAGGGTGACCCGAAACTGCGTGAGGCCATCTGCCAGATTTCGGCGGAGCGCGGCATTCAGTGCACGCCGGACGATGTGGTGGTGACCTCCGGTTCGCAGCAGTCGCTGGATATCGTGGCGCGGGCGATTATCAACCCGGGCGATGTGATTGTGGTTGAACGCCCAACCTATCTGGCCGCGCTGCAGGTGTTCCAGCTGGCTGAAGCCGAGCTGAAGTCGGTGGGTACCGACGGCGAAGGGATGATTGTTGACGAGCTGGAAGAGCTGGTTAAGCAGACCCCGATTAAAGCCGTTTACATCGTACCGACCTTCGGCAACCCGGGCGGCGTGACGCTGACCGATGCCCGTCGTCAGCAGCTGGTGGCGCTGGCCGCCCGCTATGACTTCCTGATTTTCGAAGACGACCCCTACAGCGAAATCAACTTCTCTGGTGAAACGTTCCGCACGCTGAAGTCCCACGCTCAGGCGATCGGCGTTGGCGAACAGGTGATCTACACCTCAACGTTTTCCAAGATTCTGGCCCCGGGTGCACGCGTGGGCTGGATCACCCTGCCAGCGTGGTTAAAACAGCAGGCGGTGATCCTCAAGCAGGCCACCGATCTGCACACCAGTTCGCTGTCGCAGGCGCTGACCCGCCACTATCTGGAAAGCGGCCGCCTGCGCCCGCAGATTGCGTTAATCAGCAAGGCCTATCAGCAGAAGTGTGATGCGCTGGTGTCGGCGCTGCAAAACGAGCTGGGCGATCGTATTCGCTTCCACCGTCCGCAGGGCGGGATGTTCCTGTGGGCCACCTTTACCGAGGCGTTTAACACCACCGAGTGGCTGAAAACCACCCTGAATAACGGCGTGGTGTATGTCCCGGGTGAGTTCTTCTACTGCGATCGTCCGGATACTTCAACGCTGCGCCTGTCCTACTCGACGGTGTCTGAAGCCAACCTGGCCGAAGCGGCAAGAAGGCTGAAGGCCTCGCTGCCGCAGTAACCGCTCAGCTTATTCCTCTGGCCCTTATGCAAGGGCCATTTTTTTGTGCCTTACTTCACCACGTTATAAATCACCCGCTGTGAGCGGCTCCAGCTATCGCCAATAGCGATATTAGGCTTGCTGTTCTCCTGCTGCTTGCAGAATTCTTTCACCTGTTTGCGGATCCCACTTAACGAGTAGTCACCTATCGTTATTTGGTGATACAGATTAGCGAGCAGCGTGTCATAGAGAGAGAAGGTGCGGGATCCCGACAACGAGAACTGCGCGGCTTCGCTCATCAACGCCCGGGCATCATTCGCCATCAGACGGCACTCGCAGCGAGCGGCCGGTTCGATTTTCGCCAGTTCCCGATCGTAGGCATCCTGCTGGCTTTTTTCGAATTTCAGCGCCCGGTCCAGCTCCGATTTGATATAGCCGACCGCAGCTGGCGAAGAACAGAAGGTTTTCAGGAAGGTTGTCTGCATCGGCGTTAACGGCGTATCGTGACTGACACTCTGGAGCAGTACGCTGTTAATCCGTTCACACTTTTGCTTTTCATCCATCAGCGAGGCGTGCGCGATTAGCACCGCCAGCACATCTTTATGATCGGCGATCAGCGCTTTTTCTGCATAATAGAGTTTCCAGTTCATGCCGCCGTCCATAAACAGGCTGACCACCCGGCTATCCCCCCGGTCGATCGCCGCACGGATATTGTCTTCATCCCAGGCTATGCCGATATTTGCCAGCTCCTTACGCGGATCGGTGCTGGTCTCTTTTTTCACCCCGGCAACGGTCTTGCCCACTTCGTTGACATCGCTGCGGATGGCTTCGGTATTGACCAGCGTGCGGGTTGAGGTGCCGAAGGTCAGCACGGATCCGACGATCAGCACCACGATGCCGCCCAGCACCCAGACGATCTTTTTGCGCAGAAAGCCGGTGTCCTGCTTGATGTCGGCCAGCTTCTCATTCTGCCGCGCCAGGCTCTCCTTCACTTCCTGCACGTCATCGCCCAGCCGCTCCAGCTTTTCCGTCATCTGACTGAAATACTGGCGAACTTCCGTTTCCCCGGCGTCAAAATAGCGGTCCGGGTCAACCTGCACGCGACCTTGATCGAAGGCCTCCTGCACCGGGCCGGCAATTTCCTGATAGTAGTAATTCACCAGCGCCGTCTGCACCGGGGTGACGCGCTTGTGGTGTGCGAGACGGTTGCGGATGGCGCGGATATCGTCGAGGAAGGTTTGCAGGGTTTTGCGCTTGTCGTTCATCAGGCTGAGCAGCTGCGTGTACTGATACAGCGGCGAGTAGTGGTTGGCGTACTCTTTTTTATCGACGAACAGGGAAGAGAGTTCGCTGAACAGCGTGCCGCTGAGCACGTCATCACGATCGGCGACGTTAAGCCAGGTTTTGACCCGCTCTTCGCCGAACAGCGTGCGCAGATGCTTCAGCAGCGCCTGCTGGTTGCTGTAGGCCTCGTTGATCAGGCTGCGGATCATCAGCTCCAGCGCACGCACCTGCTTCAGGCTGCGCAGCTGCGTTTTTTCCCCGTCTTCATGCAGGTCGGTGGCGTAGGTCAGCTGCGGCTGCTTATCCTTCAGGCGCTCCAGCTGGGCGACAAAACGCAGCGCGGCGATGACCCGGTTTTTACCGGCGGGCTGGGCATTATCGTGACTATCCAGCTGCTTGTTCAGGGCGCGCAGGGTCTGGATAAACTGGGTCATCTCCTGCTCGCTGAGGTTTAACCGCTGGGCGACATCTTTCCAGGAACCGAGGTCTTGCCGCACCTGCTGCAGCGACACATAGAAAGCCTCCGGCGACGGTGGTGCCTGAACGGGGACATTGAGCAGCAGCAGGATCTGGCTGAAAGCGTCTTCGCACAGGGCGAGGCAAAGGGTCAGGTCATTTTGTGATGCAGGAGCTGTGGAATCGGGCATGGTCTTCTCACGTTGATGTCAGCGACGTTTCCGGCCCGATCCCGTTGCGTAACATCAGGCAGCGGTCCGTGGAGCCAGAATATTCTTATTTGGCTAATTATTTAAGATTTCTCATCAGTGAGTCAATGCGAAAACGTCAGGATAACCGCTCCCTTACGGGGGCGATCGTTAAGCCTCCCGGACGGAATGCGCGGCAGCATCCAGGGCCGCCGAGAACTGAGCAATTTGTTCTTCACTGAACTGGCTAAGAAAGTGCTGTTTAATCACCGCCTGATACACCGCCCACATTTCTTTTCGCAGCGCCTTGCCCTGAGGGGTAATGGTGGCAAACGCCGCGCGGCCGTCATCTGCCGAACGGTGGCGTTCCACCAGATTTTCTTTCTCCAGCCGGTCGATCAGGCGGGTGAGATTGTAGCGCTCAATCACCAGTACGTCGGCCAGCTCATGCATTCGGCGGGTGCCGTTCTCGCCGCTTTCCAGCCCCCAGAGCACATCGTACCAGGCATAAACCGGCAGCCCGGCGGCGCTCAGACGCGCCTCAACCAGCCTGATAAGGGTGCGGTGGGAGCGCACAAATGAAAACCATAAATCCGGGGTGTTACCTGCCATTGACGACCTCTTTGCCTGTCCGTGAGTTGCAAATGCAATTATAAGCGGATAGAGTTGCTTTTGCTATTGTTGCAATTGCAATGATTGCGGTTGCAATCGGTTGGTGGGTGAGATTCGCTGTCGTGCAGATTTCACCGCTACTATTCTCGGAGAAGATATGAATCAACACGCAGTAGAAGCAGACCTGGATCCGCAGGAAACGGCCGAATGGCTTCAGGCTTTTAACAGTGTCGTCGATGCGGACGGGCGCGCGCGGGCACATTTTCTGATCGATAAAATGGCCGAAGCGGATAACCGGCGGCACGGTGATTTTTACAGCCTGGTGACCACGCCCTACGTCAACTCGATTCCTGCTGATAAACAGCCGGTCTACCCCGGTAATTTAGCCACCGAATCGAAGCTGAATGCGCTGGTCCGCTGGAACGCGATGGCCATCGTGCTGCGGGCGGGTAAGCACTCTAACGTCGGCGGGCATATCGCCACCTACCAGTCTGCGGCGGTGCTTTACGACGTGGGATTCAATCATTTCTTCCGTGGCCGGACGGACAGCTTCGCCGGGGATATGGTCTATTTTCAGGGGCACTCGGCCCCGGGAATTTACGGCCGCGCATGGCTGGAAGGGCGGCTGGATGACGAGCTGATGGATAACTTCCGCCGGGAATCAAACCGGCGCGGGCTTTCTTCCTATCCCCATCCGCGCCTGATGCCGGAGTTCTGGCAGTATCCGACCGTGTCGATGGGGCTGGGGCCGCTGACCGCCGCGTATCAGGCGCGCTATATGCGCTACCTGGAGTACCGCGATTTGATACCTCACCAGGGAAGAAAAGTCTGGGCATTTCTCGGCGATGGCGAAATGGATCAGCCGGAATCGCTGGCGGCGATCTCGCTCGGCGGTCGGGAAAAGCTGGATAACCTGATTTTTGTGGTTAACTGCAACCTGCAGCGCCTTGACGGCCCGGTGCGTGGCAACAGCAAAATTATTCAGGAACTGGAAGGCGCGTTTAAAGCTGCCGGCTGGAACGTGATTAAAGTGATCTGGGGCAGTGGATGGGATGCGCTGCTGGCTAAGGACACCAGCGGCCTGCTGGCTCAGCGCATGATGGAGTGTGTGGACGGTGATTATCAAACCTTTAAGTCGCAAAGCGGAGCCTACGTTCGCGAGCACTTTTTCGGTAAGTACCCGGCGCTACTGGCGCTGGTGGCCGATATGAGCGATGACGAGATCTGGCAGCTGAACCGCGGCGGCCACGATCCTGAGAAGGTTTATGCCGCCTACCATCAGGCGGTGAATACCCGAGGAATGCCGTCGGTGATCCTTGCTAAAACCGTGAAGGGTTTTGGTATGGGCGAAGCGGGAGAAGGGCAGAACATCAACCATCAGTTGAAAAAAATGAGCCAGGATGCGGTCAGGGCGTTCCGCGACCGCTTTCGGCTTCCGGTGCCCGATGAAGAGCTGGAAGAACTTCCCTTCCTGAAAGCCGAGCCGGACAGCGAGGAGGCGCGCTACCTACAGGCCACCCGCGCACGGCTGGGCGGTAATATACCCGCGCGTTTTAATCAGTCCACCGCGCTAACCGTGCCGCCGCTCAGCCAGTTTGCCAGCGTGCTGAAGGGCAGCGGCGAACGTAATCAATCGACGACGATGGCGTTCGTCACGATCCTGAACGCACTGCTGAAGGATAAGGAACTCGGCAGGCTGGTCGTTCCTGTCGTGCCGGACGAGTCGCGAACCTTTGGCATGGAAGGACTGTTCCGTCAGATTGGTATTCACTCGTATCTCGGGCAGCTTTACACTCCACAGGATGCCGGACAGCTGAGCTATTACAAAGAGGCGAAGGACGGGCAGATCCTGCAGGAGGGGATAAATGAATCCGGGGCGATTTCGAGCTGGATCGCTGCCGGGACCGCTTACAGCAACCACGATGTTCCGACGATCCCGTTCTATATATTCTACTCGATGTTTGGTCTGCAGCGGGTGGGCGATCTCGCCTGGGCGGCGGCCGATGCGCGAACCAAAGGCTTTTTGCTGGGCGCGACGGCGGGCAGAACCACGCTGATGGGGGAAGGGCTACAGCATGATGACGGCCACAGCCACGTTTTATCCTCGGTGATCCCCAGCTGCATTTCTTACGATCCTGCTTTTTCCTTCGAGCTGGCGGTTATCGTTCGCGACGGGATGCGCAGAATGTACGCCGATTTTGAAGATATTTATTACTACATCACGCTGCTGAACGAGGGTTATCCGCAGCCCGCGATGCCGGAAGGGGTGGAGGACGGCATCGTGAAGGGGGCGTATCTGTTCCGGGCACATGAAAACGCCAGCGATACGCGCCCCTGCATACAGCTGATGGGCAGCGGTGCGATCCTGCGCGAGGTGATGGCCGCGTCTGAACTGCTGCTCAGCGATTTCGGCGTGGTGAGCAATATCTGGAGCGCAACCAGCCTGACGGAACTGCGCCGCGAAGGGATGGCCGCCGAGCGCTGGAATCTGCTGCACCCGGACGACACGCCGAAGGTGCCTTACGTCCAGCGGATGTTCGAGGGCCACAGCGGGCCGGTTGTGGTGGCGACGGACTATATGAAAATCGTCGGCGATCAGATTAAGCCGTTCCTGGTCGACAGACGTTTTATGTCGCTCGGCACCGACGGCTTTGGTCGTTCGGACACCCGCGAGGCGCTGCGCGAGTTCTTTGAGGTCAACCGGCACTATATCGTTGTCGCCTCGCTGAAGCTGCTGGCCGACGAAGGCTCGGTGCCGAGGGAGACGGTGGGGCGGGCCATGGCGCTGTATGGTCTTCGCGGTGACAAGCCCGATCCGGCGGCGGTGTAGCGGCATTCTCCGCCTGGGATGATTGTTTTTATTAGCAGGGAGGCGTCGGCTTCCCTGCTGTTTTTCGTGGTGGTGGCACGGAAAAGACGCTCAGCGTTTCTGCTTTATTTTTTCCGCGGTGGCGGCCTTTAACCAGCGCTGAAAGGTTGGGCACTCTGCGTGGCTGGCGGCCGGGCATTCCGCCACGTGGCGCAGACCCTGGCTCATTGCCCGCAGGCGACGGACGGTGGCATCAATCTCGTCGGCCCGGGACAGTAGCACCGCCCGGTCAACCTGCGGTTCGCCGCTGGGAGACAGCATGCTGCGGATCTCATCCAGCGAAAGTCCCCCGGCCTGGCCCAGAGCAATCAGCGCCAGCTGGTCCAGCACGTCTGCGGCAAAGTGACGCCGTTCCCCCTCGGGGCTGATCGCACGGATCAGGCCCATTTTCTGATAGTAGCGCAGCGTGGAGGCGGGCACGCCTGAACGCCGGGCAGCCTCGGAGATATCCATAGCGAGCCTCTTGACTTGAAGTTGACTTCAACTTCTATCATGCCTGCAACCGTTAAAATGAGGAAGGGGAACAGGCTGTGATGGGCATTTTCGATGAGTGTGTAAACATTATTCTGGTGGGGATCGGAGGCACGCTGGTCATGGATATCTGGTCAGTGATTTTAAAAAGGCTGGGAAACCCCACGCTGGATTACGCCCTGGTCGGCCGCTGGGTAGGGCATACGTGGCACGGTAGGTTTGCGCATGCGGCCATCGGCCGGGCGTCACCGATTGCGGGGGAGCGCTGGCTGGGCTGGGCGATTCACTATGCCACCGGCGTGCTGTTTGCCGCGCTGCTGGTGGCTTTCGCCGGCGGTGGCTGGCTGGAGAACCCGACCCTGCTGCCTGCCGTATCCGTTGGTGTGGCAACCGTTGTATTCCCGCTGTTTATTATGCAGCCTGCCATGGGCGCCGGATTTGCCGCATCGCGCACGCCCACCCCGGTTAAAAACCGCCTGCGCAGCCTGGCCACGCACGCGGTTTTCGGTGGCGGGATGTATCTGGCGGCGGTGTGTTTGTGGGTTTTTTGGGGCGGGTGAGGTTAGGAAATGCGTAGGGCAGGCCGGTGTCTGAACGATATTGGCCTGTGTCAGGCTTTATCACTGCCCGCAGGTTGTGCTCCGGGATGTCTGCTTTGCGCGAAAAGCGGACTGAGTAGAATGCCCGCTCTGGCATAAGGCGCACATGCGGGTGGTCTGCCAGGAGCGATGAGCAGCAGTTCGCAAATGTGGTCATGTCTGACCGGTGCTGCCGTTGTGCAAAAGCTAGCCGCGGCTCATCAATTTCTGATACCCGCTGGGCGTGATCCCAACTAAGCGACTGAATATGCGCCTCATTACATCGGGTCCGGAAAAACCACATTCAGCGGCAAGTGTTTTCGCTGGCAATTTTTGTTTTTCAATGAGCAATTTTGCTTTGGCTACGCGTTCGCGTTCCAGCCACTGTGCAGGGGTGAGGCCAACTTCCTGTCGGAAAATCCGCGTGAGGTGCCTCTGGCTGAAGCCAATATGCTCTGCCATCATGGCAACCGAAGTCACTTCTTTGATGTTCGCAATAGCCCATCTCTGCAGATCCTGAAGAGCCGTGCGGCCACAAAGGGAGAGCATACTTCCTCTCACAAAGTGCGACTGGTTAACCGGTCGGCGGAAAAACATAACCAGTTGATCCGCGACTTCTGTCGCCACCCGTCTGCCCAGATCTTCCTCTACAAGACGCAGTGCCATATCAAGGCCAGAGGTGACACCTGCTGCTGTTCTGATTCGGCCATCAGCAACATATAAAGCATCTGCCTCTACGATGATTTCAGGATGCTTAAGAGAAAGCGTATCCGCACAGGCCCAGTGCGTGGTGACCCTTTTCCCATTGAGCTTTCCGGTCAGGGCCAGCAACAATGCGCCCGTACATACGGAACCAAAACGCTGGCTCGACTCACACATTGCGTTGATCCAGGTCAGCACGTGCACGTCCGGCTGGTAATCAGCAATATCTGGCGCACCGGCGACAAGAAAAGTATGAGCTGAAAACCCGTCACTGTCTGACACTGCGGCATCTGCCGCCAGTTTAACCCCGGACGAGGAGTGAATAATGGAACCGGTGACGGCGATGACGTGTTGCGTATAAAAGTTGCGTTTAAGTACCCGATTGGCCTCGGCAAAGACATCCATCGGGCCGCAGACATCAAGCATCTGCACCCCCGGAACGGCAAGGATAGCGATGGTATGGCTCATTTTATTTTCCTGGCGTCCTGAATCATCTTAATGTCCCGAATCATCTTTATGCTGCACTTCCGGACATAGATGTTAGGCCTTACTCTGCAGGCCTACAACAGAAAAGAGGATTTTTTATGAACCGCACTATCGAAGGCATCAGTATTCCGGACACTAAAATGACCCGCGAAGCCACCGAGTTCATTCGTGATACCGAATCCGATCTGCTTTTTAACCATTCAAGCCGTGTGTACCACTGGGCAGCCCTGGCGGGTCAGAAAAGAGGAATTAAAGCCGATGCTGAACTTCTGTACATCGGATGTATGTTCCATGACATTGGCCTGACTCATGAATATTGCAGCTGCGATAAACGTTTTGAAGTAGATGGGGCAAATGAAGCGCGTAAATTCCTGGAAGGTTACGGTATCGAGACACGGGACATTGATAAAGTCTGGACCGCTATTGCCCTGCATACCACGCCGGGTATTCCGGAGTTCATGGCACCTGAGATAGCCCTGCTTACGGCAGGCGTTGAAATGGATGTGCTGGGAATTGATTATCAAAAATTTTCACAGGAAGAAATCAGCGCAGTGACCCAGCAGTATCCGCGCACGCCGGATTTTAAGGAAGACATCATTCAGGCCTTCTATGACGGTATCAAACACAAGCCACAAACTACATTTGGTAACGTGAAAGCAGATGTATTGGCAGACAAAGACGCCCGGTTCAAACCTGCGAATTTCTGCAGCATTATCCGTCAGTCACGCTGGCAGGGCTGAAGCCAGCCTTTTTGACAGGCACCTGACCCCTCGCATCAGGCGTTTTATATATGGCCAGGGGTTAGATGCTGAATTTAATAATGGTTCAATGTTGAAACGTCCGCTCCAGGCGCAGAGCGGACGTAACCCGCCTCCTGCACCGATCAAAACCAGATATCATCTCGCTCGCTGGTAAGTGGTTTGGACCAGTGTCTCCAGCACGATTTCATTTTTTGTCACTTTGAAGTTCAGTGGCTGTTTCAGCTCGCTGAACAAGGGAATGCCGCCACCCAGTAACAGGGGAAAGCGAGTAATAACCAGTTGATCGATGAGATCCTCATTGAGGAAGCTTTGAATGGTTGCGCCACCGTCGATGTACAGATCGCTAAATCCCCTGGCATTCAGCTCCGCGATAATCTCTTTTAATGCACCTTTGACCAGCAATACCTTCTCCTCATAGCCCGGCGGCACGTTCGTCATCGTATTGCTTAATACAAATACGGGCTTTGAATAAGGCCAGTCGCATTCAAAACCGAGTACCGCCTCAAGGGTGTTCCTGCCCATCACCAACCCGTCAATTTGCTCCATCAGAGCGAAGAAACCCGTATCAATATTATCGGGATTGGGCACCGAGTTTAGCCAGTCAAGCTTCCCCTGCTTATCTGCAATGTAGCCATCGAGACTGGTTGCAATGAATACGATGTTTGCCATAAATCCCTCATCAAATTAGTCGTGGTTGAGCCAGGCGGAGACAGCGTGTATAGTTAATTCTACAATGTAGAATAAAGTGAATTTTATGGGAGGGATCGGATGGCTGTCAATGAGAAAAAACGTGGACGCCCCGTTGGCAAGATGGCTCAGCTAACCGCTGACGGGATTCTGGAAACGGCGAAATGTCTGATGAAGGAGAATGGGAAAATCCCCAGCATCCGTGCATTAGCAGCTCAGTTAAACGTCGATCCCATGGCGATTTATCATTACTTCGAAAACAAGAATTCCCTGTTAGAGGCACTAACGACATCGCTGGTGGAGGGGATCTATCTGCCTCAGGTGCGTTCGGACTGGCAAGACGAGTTAAAGCGCTTATGTGTGAGTTACATCGCAATATTGCGCGAGTACAGCGGACTCCTGCAAACCATGCTGAGTATGACATCACAAGGCCCGGCGCAAATATTTACTGAACGCTATAAAATTATTGTTTCTCCTCTGGCGCTAGCCAAACAAACCGAAAAAGACGGCCTGGATCTGCTGGCAGATTATTTGCACGGTTTCGCGTTATCGATCGGCTGTAACCCTGACGAAAGTCGGATCAAAACTGAAATGATGAATGGGCCTTTGGCACTAATCTGTCATGCACTGGAATCTTCAAGAACCTGAGCCAAGGGAATTCATAGTACAGGGGCTGAAATCCACTTCCTGTCTTGCTTATGACGGTCCATCGGTATCGCGGTCGGGATTTCCTAAAAAATCTTCGGCGCTCTACCATCCGCATACCTCCCTGGCGAGGTCCGCTGACCTGATCCCTTCAGGAATACCAGAAGGGGGAGCGTTCCGTTGCGGAGAAAGCAACTGCCGATGCCTGGTTAAACGTTTTTCAGAGGCAATAAAAAATCCACGCAATCGCATGGATTTTTAGATTTATGCTGTTCCAACGAGGTTCAGGAAAACCTCGTTGGTCAACAGAAGTGAGAAAACGGCTTAGATGTTGAGCCGTAAATTTGAGCGTATCTCATTGATATTTATTTTTATTTAAAAGTTTATCTTCAGAATACTCATCCATATACTCATTTTTGAGTTGGCTTGCTTTCGTAATGCGAAGGTCGTATGTTTGACTCCATTATCGGCACCACTCAACAAAATCAAATGGTTACGTGATTTCCCCCGTCACTTTTGATCCTGTCTTAACACGTCTAAACGCCTGCGTGATGTATGGGCGGTTATGTACGGTACCAGGACAAGGTAGCCAAAGAGAAAGAAGAAAGACAAATAAAGCTGGGGCTGGAAGGGTAGTGTTTAAGCCCCCTTTTAGGGGGCTGTGTCAAAACCACCTGCTATGCAGGTGGTTTTTTACTTACGCCCTTTGTTCGATTGAGCGAGAACAGAGGCGGCAAGTTCTTTGGTCAATTCACTTGAGCGTGGATTGTTGAGGGCAGCAGATGCTTTATGTTCCATTGCACCGCTTGTTTGGTTTGAAGAACCCTTTTGAGACAGTGCTGAACCAGCAAGGCTCTTTTGGATTCCAGATGCGTTAGGGTTGTTCAGGGTTTGTGCTGCGACTGATGCGACTTTACTTGATGTTTGCTTTGAATTGTTAGCCATTCTCAACACCTATTCACTGTATGGATGATTGCATATATTGTATTTATATTGTAAGTAAACACAATATATAGTGGTTATGATAGTGGCGAAGCGGTAAGTGTGCAATCTCGGTAAAATATTTTTACTGGTTTTATGACCAGTATCAATTGTTTGATAACTGCCCATTTACGGAAGTCCCAGGAAGCCGCTATAAATGCCGATGTAGTTAAAAAATCGATGTTATGGCGTTCATGGAGAAACGAAATGGCAAATAACCTCTTCGTAACTTATGACCTGATCAAGACTAAAGACTATCCGGCAGTACACAAAGCCATCCAATCATTAGGGGGCTGGGCAAAAGTTACAGAATCAAATTGGTATGTAAATTCAACCTATACCTCCTCACAAGCTGTGGATATTGTGCGTAAAGCCATGGATGCAGACGATAAATTAATAGTGGTGGATGCAAGCAACAATGTCGCAAGTTGGTACAACTTGTCAGATGAGGTTGCCAATTATATTAAAGATCAATGGGGTAAGTGAGCTAATGGGGGAGTAACTCCCCCAAGTAGCTACATGTCATAAGTAACTAATTCAACATACCCAGCTACTCCTTCGCGCTGTCAATCCATGTTGTTGCGCGCAAGGTATTTGATGCAGGATTATCAAAAATAGAGGCAGGGCAGTGAGCTACTCAATCAAAAAAGGTAAACACAGCATTGAGCTGGCGGGTTATGCCGGTAAGGTTGTTGCGCCAAATACTCAGATGGCCGCTTTATTCCGTGGCATGGCGGGCGAACCCACCAGCCTGAGGACAACGAATGTCTACGGGAATGGGGTCACTCCACTCATGCTTGTACTCATTTTCAGCTGCGCTGTTGACAGATGACTTGTGACGGCAATAAAAAATCCACGCAGCTGCGTGGATTTTTAGATTTTCGCTGTTCCAACGAGGTTTATGAAAACCTCGTTGGTCAACAGAAGCGAGAAAACGGCTTACACGTTAAACAGGAAGTTCATCACATCGCCATCTTTCACGATGTAATCTTTACCTTCTGAACGCATTTTACCGGCTTCTTTCGCACCCTGTTCACCCTTGAAGGTGATGAAGTCATCAAACGCGATGGTCTGCGCGCGGATAAAGCCTTTTTCGAAGTCGGTGTGGATTTTACCGGCGGCCTGTGGCGCGGTGGCACCCACAGGGATGGTCCAGGCACGCACTTCCTTCACGCCCGCGGTGAAGTAGGTTTGCAGGTTCAGCAGGGAGTAACCGGCGCGGATCACGCGGTTCAGGCCCGGCTCTTCAATACCCAGCTCGGCCATGAACTCTTCGCGGTCGCCGTCTTCCAGCTCGGCGATATCAGACTCAACGGCGGCGCACACCGGAACCACAACGGAACCTTCAGCGGCGGCGATTTCGCGCACTTTATCCAGGTACGGGTTGTTCTCGAAGCCGTCTTCGTTGACGTTGGCGATGTACATGGTTGGTTTGAGGGTCAGGAAGCTCAGGTAGCGGATAGCCGCTTTGTCTTCTTCACTCAGGTTCAACGCGCGCAGCATTCCAGCGTTTTCCAAGTGCGGCAGGCATTTTTCCAGCGCGGCCTGTTCGGCTTTGGCGTCTTTGTCGCCGCCTTTGGCTTTCTTCTGCACGCGCTGCAGGGCGCGTTCGCAGGTATCAAGGTCGGAAAGCGCCAGCTCGGTGTTGATGGTTTCGATATCGTCTGCCGGATCGACCTTGTTATTCACGTGAATAATGTTGTCGTTCTCAAAGCAGCGCACCACGTGGCCAATCGCTTCGGTTTCACGGATGTTGGTGAGGAACTGGTTACCCAGGCCTTCGCCTTTTGACGCGCCCTTAACCAGGCCCGCGATATCCACGAATTCCATGGTGGTCGGCAGAATGCGCTGCGGCTTAACGATTTCGGCCAGCTGATCCAGACGTGAGTCAGGCATTGGCACTACGCCGGTATTCGGCTCAATGGTACAGAACGGGAAGTTAGCTGCTTCGATGCCCGCTTTAGTTAACGCATTGAACAGGGTGGATTTCCCGACGTTTGGCAGGCCCACAATACCGCATTTGAATCCCATGTTTGAATCACCTTAATAGCTTGATAATCAAGGTATTGTTAAATACCTCAATGTTGTCACAGACAGTGTCTTAAAAGTTTCCGCGCATTATACACGTAAATCCGGCGGCGATGGCGTTGATTTGTCGCGCCGCGGGCAGGTTTCCCTTGAGATCGCCCTCACAATTTTCCATACTGACACATCTTTACCCTTATCGGAGAACCGCGCAGATGCATCGCTTCCTGCTTACGCCACCCTGAGAATGCTCCCTTCTGCGCAACAGATCCGTTGCCTTCACTCGTCGTTTGAACGAGCCTGCTGTGCCCGCTGATGTTCTGAAAAGCGCGGTGCAGAACGTCTGCGTGTAAAAAAATAACTGGAAATAACATGTTTAACCTGAGCAATTTCAGGGCGAGAGACGTCAAAAACGACGTCCTGGCCGGTGCTGTCGTCTCGGTGGCGCTGATCCCGGAAGCGACCGCCTTTTCCCTGCTGGCCGGGCTGTCGCCGACTATCGGCCTGCATACCGCTTTTATCCTCGGCATTATTACCGCGTTCTTCGGCGGAAAGCCGGGGATGATCTCCGGTGCGGCCGGATCGATAGTGGTGGTGCTGATTAGCCTGATTACCCAGCACGGCTACGAGTATGTGCTGGTGGCCAGCATTCTCGCCGGGCTGATCCAGCTGGCGATCGGTGTGCTGAAGCTGGGCAAGTTTATTCGTCTGGTGCCGCAGCCGGCGATTTACGGCTTTGTTAACGGCCTGGCGATAGTGATTATGCTGGCGCAGTTCCCGATGATTAAAGGGCAGGGGCCGATGATGTATGCGCTGGTTGCCCTGGCGATGCTGATTGTCTGGCTGTTCCCGAAAGTGACCAAAATCATCCCCGGTTCGCTGGCGGCGCTGATCGTGATTAGCGCAATTGCGATTGGTTTTGGTCTGGATACCAAACGCGTTGGCGACCTGGCGGATATCTCCGGCACGCTGCCGATGTTCCATCTGCCGCAGGTGCCGGTGAGCTGGGAAACGCTGAAAATCGTTCTGCCGTACTCGGTGGTGATTGCGCTGGTCGGGCTGATTGAGTCGCTGCTGACGCTGTCGGTGCTGGATGAGATGGGCAGTAAAAAAGGTGCCGGCAACCAGGAGTGCGTGGCGCAGGGCATCGGTAATACCCTGTGCGGCTTCTTCGGCAGCTTCGCGGGCTGTGCGATGATCGGCCAGTCGATTATCAACTTCACCTCCGGCGGTCGCGGGCGTATTTCAAACCTGGTCGGTGCGGTGCTGCTGATCCTGTTTGTCGTCAGCCTGTCTCAGTACATTGCGCTGCTGCCGGTGGCGGCGCTGGCCGGGATTATGTTCGTGGTGTGCATCAATACGTTTGAATGGAGCTCCATCAAGCGCCTGAAGCGGATGCCGAAAGCCGATGCGGTGATTATGATTGCGGTAACGCTGGTGACGATTTTCACCGATCTGGCGATGGCGGTGATCTGCGGGGTGATTATCTCCGCGCTGGTCTTTGCCTGGCAGCATGCGCGCATCACTATCGTCTCGCAGGAGCGCGAAGAAGGGCAGAAAACCTATCGTCTGGAGGGGCCGCTGTTCTTCGGTTCCACCACCAGTTTCCAGGAGCTGTTCGATCCGCAGCAGGACCCGGAGCAGGTAGTTATCGACTTCGCGCGCACCCGGGTAATGGATTCCAGCGGCGTGGAGGCGATTGATAAGCTGACCGCGCGCTACCTGGAAGCGGGTAAAACCCTGCGCCTGCGCCATCTCAGCGAGGACTGCATCAGCCTGCTGAAAAAGGCCGGTCCGTACTGCACGCATGAACTGGACGACCCGGACTACAAGGTCGCCAGCAACGACGCCTGACCGGTAAGGAAGCAGGCCCGATGCCGGGCCTGCTTCCATCAGCCCGCCTTGTAGCTGTGCAGGCGGTTCATCGCCTTAAGCTTATCTTCCTTCAGCCACACTTCGGTGCAGCGCACCGCTTCGTCAATCGCGTTATCAATCAGCGGCTGCTCGGAGGCCATCGGTTTACCCAGCACGAATCCCACCACTTTGTTGCGATCGCCCGGATGGCCGATGCCGATGCGCAGGCGGTGGAAGTTCACGTTATTGCCCAGCTTGCTGATGATATCTTTCAGGCCGTTATGGCCGCCGTGGCCGCCGCCCTGTTTGAATTTTGCCACACCGGGCGGCAGGTCCAGCTCGTCGTGCGCCACCAGGATCTCTTCCGGGGCGATGCGGTAAAAGGTCGCCATTGCCGCCACCGCTTTGCCGCTGAGGTTCATAAAGGTGGTCGGCACCAGCAGGCGCACATCTTCACCGCCGATATTCAGCCGCGCGGTGTAGCCGTAAAATTTACTTTCTTCCTTTAGCGACTGATTGTGACGTTCAGCCAGCAAATCAACATACCAGGCTCCGGCATTATGGCGCGTAGCGGCGTATTCAGCGCCGGGATTGGCAAGGCCAACAATCAGTTTGATGCTGCTCACGGTGTAGTTTCCTGAAGCGTACGGATAAAGGCGGCTAGTTTACTCAAGCAGGAGAGATAACTCAAAGATCGCGCCAGAGTCGGTGCGCAGGACGGATAGTTATGCAGCGTGATAATACATTTTCTATACAAATTCAGGCGATTACATGTAAAGAACTGTCAGAGATTTAGCTATAAATGTGATCGCGCCCGCAACGATAGCGCAGACGATTTCCTACACTGTAGACATCCGGCAATGGAGTTTGCCCTGTTTAACCGTCTGGAGGTGCGTAATGAAACGTAAACATACACATGTCATGGGCAATGCCCTGATGGTGCTGGGGCTGGTGGTGATGATTTTCGGGGTCGGTTACTCGGTGCTGAATCAGATGCCGCAGCTGCAGTTACCGCAGTTTATGGTGCATGGGGCGATTTTCAGTATCTTCATCGGTGCGCTGCTGTGGCTGGTGGGTGCACGCGTGAGCGGCCGGGAAAAAATCGCCGACCGCTATTACTGGGTGCGCCACTGCGGTGATAAACGCTGCCGTCAGGGCAATCGCCAGCACTGAAACGAAGCCAACGGCTGGTGCCTGAGAAACGCATTGCGTCTTTGATGCCCGCCTGCGCGGGCATGATGCTTTATCAGGAAGCCGATCCCATCAGGCCGCTAACCGGCAGCGGGCAGGGCCTGTAACTGCTGTTCGTCAGGCCGGAAGATTTTTATCTGGTTACGGCCGGCCGCTTTCGCCTGATACAGGGCATCATCCGCCGCCGCCAGCAGCGAATCCACCAGCAGGGGGCCGCCGGCGCTGCTGGCCACGCCAATACTGACGCTGTAATGCACCTGCTGCGGCCTTGACGCCTCTATCGTCTGGCGGATGCGCTCGGCGGTTTCCATACCCACATTCTCATTACACAGCACGATAGCGGCAAATTCCTCACCCCCCAGCCGCGCAAAGAAACTGTCGGTGGGCAGTTCAGTACACACCTTGTGGCAGAAATCGATTAGCACCTGATCGCCGTGGTAATGGCCAAAACGGTCGTTGATGCTTTTAAAGTGGTCAAGGTCAAACAGCATGACGGTAACTTCCCGTGCTGCGCCGGCAGGGTGCGCCAGCTGGTCGGCCTTCTCAAACAGCGCGCGGCGGTTCCACACTCCGGTCAGCGGATCCAGCAGCGAAGCCTGTTTATATTTTATCTGCGTGCGCTCGTTGACCATCGCCATCAGGGTAAAACTCATCCCGATGACGATGAGTATCGATTCCAGGATCACATAAACCGAGAAGGTCGAGCCGCCGATCGCCCCGTACAGCGGGCTGGGAATTCCGCCGTCAAGCACCGCCCGCACCACGCTGAACAGCAGGTGAATCCACAGCAGCAGCCGGGCGGGCCAGAAGGTGACGGGCAGCATTGCGCGGGCGCGGTGCAGTTCGCGGATCATGGCGGCGGTGTAGACGATGCACAGCAGGCAGGAAACCAGGATCCGGTTATGCATCGAGTTCCAGAACCACGGGAACAGGCACAGCACGCCCCACAGCACCATGCCCAGCGTCCAGTCCCAGCCGCATCGTGCGCCGCGAAACGCACGGAACGCGCTGAGCAACAGTCCGTAGGCCAGCAGCACGCAGATATTTCCCACTGCCACGGACCAGAACAGCAGGCCTTCATTGCGAAGGCTGCTTAACCAGACGGCAATAACACTGACAATCAGCGAGATAGAGTTAAATCCCAACACTTTATCGTACTGTGCGCCGCTCCAGGCGAAGGCGGTGATAACAATAAGAAACAGCAGTACATACAGCTCGCAGATAAACAGGGTTGCGACGTCTAGCGCCATATAAGAATATTCCGATTAAGTCAATTCGAGCAAAGTAGCATTAATAAATGGTCCTCAAAAGGGGGGGTTATACCAAATTGCTAAAAAAAACTTTCCGGCTGTGCTGTCCGCTTAATTAATCTGCTTACTGCGGGGAACCAGGCACAGCCAGATGACTCCGGCGCAGAGCACGGTCACCGCCAGAAGCACCAGCAGCAGCTGCTGGAACGCACTTTCCGCCAGCGGCAGCAGTCGCGGATCGACGACGGATCCGGTGGTCAGCGTCGGCAGCGCCTGGGCAGAAATCCCGTGCAAATGGGCTTGGTGGGCCAGCAGAAAGGTAAACAGGCTGCTGACGCTGGCCAGCGCCACGCCTTCCCCGGCCACGCGCACGGTGCTGAAGATGCCGGTAGCCATCCCCGCCCGCTGCGGCGGCACCACGCTGACCGAGAGATTGTCCATCAGCCCCCAGGGCAGCCCGCTGCCAGTTCCGATCAGCAGCATCGCCAGCAGGGTAACGAACAGCGAACTCTGCGGTGTGACCAGGCTCAGCAGGCCGATACCCGCTGCGGCCAGCAGCAGACCAGCGCTGCTGACCGTTCCGGGGTGGTAGCGGCGGGTCAGGCTGACGGCAACCGAAGGAATAATCAGCATCGGCAGCGAGATAGCCAGCATCAGCAGGCCCGTGGTCAGCGCGTCGTAGCCGTAAAAGCCCATAAAGCGCAGCGGCAGCAGAACCAGCAGCACCACAAAGCAGTAGCAGGTGGCGACCGGCAGCAGCTGGACGCCGGTAAAGCGCCCGTAGCGGAACAGGCTGAGGTCCAGCATCGGGAAAGCGGCGCGGCGCTCAATAAAGACAAACAGTATCCCGGCCACCAGGGAGGCCAGCAGCAGCATGCGGGTCAGCGGGGTGCTACCGTTGTCCGCCATCTGTAAGAGTCCCCAGGTAAACAGCGTCAGTGCGGTGCTGAAGATGATGATACCGGGCCAGTCCAGCGGCTGCGGCTCGGGGTTGCGTGATTCGGCCAGATAGCGGGTGCCGCAGAACAGCGCCACCGCACCAAACAGGGCGCAGCAGAGGAATACGCTGTGCCAGCCCGCGACCTGCATCAGCAACCCGGCCACGACCGGCCCGGCGGCCAGGCCGACGCCGAAGCTGGTCCCCAGCAGGCTGAAGGCCCGCGCCCGGGCTTCGCCGCTGAAGGTGTTGGCCATGGCCGCCGATCCGCCGGCGAGTGCGGCAGCGGCGGCGGCCCCCTGCAGCGCCCGGACGATATCCAGCCAGACGACCGAAGGCAGCCACGGCGTCAGCAGCGAGAGCAGGGTGAAGACCGTTACGCCAGCGATAAAAAGGCGCTTGCGGCCGTAGCGATCGGCGAGGGACCCGGCCGCCATCAGCAGGCTGCCGAAGCTCAGGAGGAACGCGTTGGTGATCCAGCTCAGCGCCAGCGGCGATCCGCCGGGGTGCACGGCGATGGCGGGCGTGGTGATGATCCCGGCTGAAAAACTCAGCGGCAGCATCAGCGCCGCGCTGCAGACGGCGAGTATGCTCCAGCGGTTGCTCTGGGCTTCAAGGGTCAGGGAACTCATTCTGTATCTCCACTTTCATCAGTCAAAAAATCAGGATAAATTGGCATGACCCGGTGATAAACACGCCATATGGCCGAAGATAAAGGACAAAAAGTATCGAATGAGCAGCGTGGAAAGCCTCAGCGGGCTGACGGCATTTGTGAAAGCGGCACAGGCGGGCAGTTTTGCGGCGGCCGCAGAGCGGCTGGGTGTGTCGGCGTCGGCGATTGGTAAAAGCGTGGCGCGGCTGGAAAGCAGCCTGGGCGTCAGCCTGTTTAACCGCAGTACGCGCAGCCTGAGCCTGACCGAAGAAGGGGCGCTGTTTTATGAGCGCAGTCAGCGCATCGTGCTGGAGCTGGAGGAAGCCGAGCAGGAGCTTTCACGCCTGATGTCCGCGCCGCGCGGGCGGCTGCGGGTGAGTTTTCCGGCGATCGGCTACCGGCTGCTGCTGCCTCTGCTGCCCGGTTTCACCTCGCAGTATCCTGATATTGAGCTGGATCTGGATTTTAACGATCGTCTGGTGGATGTGATTGGTGAAGGCTATGACGCGGTGCTGCGCAGCGGTGATTTTGCGGATTCGCGGTTAAAGGCGCGGCGTCTTGGCGGCTTTCGTTTTTGTCTGGTCGCCTCCGGCGAGTATTTTTCCCGCCGGGGACGGCCGCTGCAGCCTGCCGATCTGAGTGAGCACGAGTGCCTGCTGTACCGTTTTTCCGGCAGCGGGCAGCTGCAGCCCTGGCAGTTTGACGGTGTGGATCCGCGCGAGCTGCCGCTGCAGGGTTCGCTGGTATTTAATAATCTGGAGGCGCAGATTTCGGCCGCCCGACGCGGGCTTGGGCTGATTTTCGTGCCGGATTTTGCCGTGCAGGAGTATCTGGAGAGCGGGGAGCTGCAAAACGTGCTGGGCGATTTTATCAGCGCCGGGGGGCAGTTTTCGCTGCTGTGGCCGGGGAACCGGCATCTGTTACCGAAGATGCGGGTGTTTATTGATTATCTGGCGGAGCATATTGGCCTGGATCGGTGATTCGGTGCTTAGGTGTTTGGGTGTTTGGGTGTTTGGGTGTTTTCTGCAACTAAGGAGTTTATGCTGACCGGCGGGTCCATCGGCTGGGCTGGTCCTCGCGCCGCTTCGCGGTGCCTTCACTTCGTGCGTCAGCCGGTCGGACCGCCAGAGACGCGCCGTCCCTGGCCCGGCTCTGGCTTTCACCTGCGTCCTGCAGGTGAATCCTGGCTTCCTTACTGCGTTTAGCGCTGCGGATGGCCCAGCCGCCGGACCCGCCAGTCTGCTTTTTAACTCTGTGTTGGCTGCGAGAAAATAACGACGTTTATTCTGACAGGCCGAGTCGATGGTTAGATTCGAAATGCGGTGGTGTTAACGGCGGTGTTTACGCTGACTGGCGGGTCCATCGGCTGGGCGGGTCCTCGCGCCGCGTTGCGGTACCTTCACTTCGTGCGTCAGCCGGTCGGACCGCCAGAGACGCGCCGTCCCTGGCCCGGCTCTGGCTTTCACCTGCGTCCTGCAGGTGAATCCTGGCTTCCTTACTGCGTTTAGCGCTGCGGATTGCCCATCCGATGGACCCGCCGGTCTGCTTTTAAACTCTGCGTAGGTTGCGAGAAAATTCCGACGTTTATTCCGACTGGCCGAGTCGATGGTTAGATTCGAAATGTGGTGATGCTTCGAACTGCGGTGATGCTTCGAACTGCGGTGTTTACGCTGACTGGTGGGTTCGGCGGCTTATTTAATCTGATGTTGCCTGTAAAAACCGGAATACATGAAAACAGGTTCTGTCACGAAGCATACTTTTGCGTAAGATCCAGAATGCATTGATTCAATGGCGTTATTTTATTGAGTAATTTCTAAATAGATGAGCCATTAAAAAAAACTGGCTATCAATACCTGCATAGTTCACAAGGTCTTTGATCCGTTATCAATCAAAAGCGACATCAATAAGTTAAGAGGGCCGGTCTGCGCCACTGCCGGGTAATCCGCAGCGCTGAGGTGGAGGCTGCTGGCCAGGAGACGCCAACATGGACGTTGGCGTCAGGTGAAGCTGGTGCATGGATGCACCATCTTCACCGGTCCGACAGGCCAACTGCCGAAACCGAAGGAACCGCGAAGCGGCGCGAGGACCGCCCGGCAGTGGCGCAGACCGGCCCACAAGCGCGAATTGCCCAGCTATGACAGGCCAACTGCCGAAACCGAAGGAACCGCGAAGCGGCGCGAGGACCACCCGGCAGTGGCGCAGACCGGCCCACAAACACATGTTCGTTAGCAACTAGCAACCAGCACAAATGTTCCTGCAACGAGCTACAGTCAGCTAACCACAATAAAAAAGCCGCCGTCCCGAAAGACAGCGGCTATATAAACCTGAACGCTAAAAACAAACCGGCCGGGATAACCCGGCCAGTGAATTAATGCTCAAACATCGCAGAAATAGATTCTTCGTTGCTGATACGACGAATCGCTTCTGCCAGCATGCCTGACAGGGTCAGGGTACGCACGTTTGGCAGCGCTTTAATCTCTTCAGGCAGCGGAATGGTATCGCACACCACAACCTCATCAATCACCGAATGACGCAGGTTTTCAACCGCGTTACCGGAGAAGATTGGGTGAGTAGCGTAAGCGAAGACGCGCTTAGCGCCGCGCTCTTTCAGCGCTTCCGCTGCTTTGCACAGGGTGCCGCCGGTATCGATCATATCATCGACCAGCACGCAGTCACGGCCAGCGACATCACCGATGATATGCATCACCTGAGACACGTTAGCGCGTGGACGACGCTTGTCGATAATCGCCATATCGGTATCGTTCAGCAGTTTCGCAATAGCACGGGCACGAACCACGCCGCCGATGTCCGGAGAAACCACAATCGGGTTCTCCAGGCCAATCTGCATCATATCTTCCAGCAGGATCGGGCTGCCGAAAACGTTATCAACAGGAACGTCGAAGAAGCCCTGAATCTGTTCGGCATGCAGATCAACCGTCAGTACGCGGTCAACGCCCACGCTTGACAGGAAATCAGCAACGACTTTAGCAGTAATGGGTACACGAGCAGAGCGCACGCGGCGGTCCTGACGGGCGTAGCCAAAATACGGAATGACCGCGGTAATACGACCAGCGGAAGCACGACGCAGGGCGTCAACCATCACAACCAGTTCCATCAGGTTATCGTTGGTTGGGGCACAGGTGGACTGGATGATGAAAATATCACCACCGCGTACATTTTCATTAATCTGTACGCTCACTTCACCATCACTGAAACGACCGACGGCGGCGTCGCCCAGGCTGGTGTAAAGGCGGTTGGCAATACGTTGTGCTAGTTCCGGGGTGGCGTTACCAGCAAAAAGCTTCATATCAGGCACGAGAAGAACCTCAGGCTTTGCGTCGAGAGAATGAAATTGAGTCAGGGTTGGCGCAAGACCACTGACGATTTCATGCGGGTGTTAAAGAACTTAGTGCAGCGTCTGGATCATAGTGACGCTGTCACGTCAGCTCGAATGCTCTGAAAGAATGCGGTGAAGCGGCGAAACGTTTGCGCCTCGCGCAACAAATCCCTGCAATTCTTTCGGGGCCAGCTCAAGCACCTGACGTGCGGCGGACTCGGTGTCAAATTCAGCAAACACACAAGCTCCCGTTCCTGTCAGGCGCGACGGCGCATATTCTAGCAGCCAGGAAACTAGCTGTTCAACCTCGCGGAAACGTTTTCTGACGACGGCCTCACAATCATTGCGGAAATCGGCCTCCATCAGCTGGTCGATTTGCCGATATGGCGTGTCTCTGGTCAGTAACGGATCGTTAAAGACCGCCGGGGTTGCCACACTTACTCCGGGGTGCATCACCAGGTACCATTTCTCCGCGGGGGAAACGGGGGTTAACTTTTCACCCACGCCTTCCGCATAGGCCGCAAAGCCCCGGACGAACACCGGTACGTCGGCCCCCAGGCCCAGGCCCAGCGCCGCCAGCTCTTCAAAGCTGAATCCGGTTTGCCACTGGTGATTCAACGCAACCAGTACCGTCGCGGCATTTGAGGAACCGCCGCCCAGCCCGCCGCCCATCGGCAGGCGTTTCTCCACCGCCAGGCTGGCTCCGGCGTTGGCGGGCAGAGTGCCACGCTCAAGCGCCTTCTCGCGCAGCAGCCGGGCGGCGCGGACGATCAGGTTCTGCTCATCGGGCACGCCGGCAACCGGGGTTAACAGCGTGAGTTCGCCGCTGCCGTCGGCGGTAATGGTCAGCGTGTCGCCATAATCCAGAAACTGGAACAGCGTTTGCAGATTATGGTAGCCGTCTTCACGACGGCCGGTGATGTAGAGAAATAAATTAAGTTTTGCCGGGGAGGGCCACTGTTCGATCATTTAACGGTCCAGCTATCCATTTTCAGCTTGATGCGCTGGCTGCCTTCCTGCAGTTCCAGGTTCGACGGCAGCGTCGGGTTCTGCTTGCTGTCATAGCCCTGATAGGTGACGTGCCATTTTTTCCCGTCCTGGCTGTAGTTCAGCTCGCGCAGGCGGTACTGGTCATCCAGCGAGTAGTCGGTGGCGTCGCCCGGCAGGCCGAGGATCCACTGGCGCAGGTTATCCAGCGGGATCGTCATACCGGTCAGCTGCGAGATCATCTGCGCGGCGTCGCGGCTGACGTAGCGCTTGCCTTTGTTATCCACGATCTGTGCGACCTGGCCCTGCTGGTCAAGCTGCAGCTCGGTGCTGCCCAGCGGGTTAGTCAGCAGCAGGCGGTAGCGGTCCGGGGCGGTCTGCTGCCAGTTAAAGCGGGCATACACCTTTTGCTGATCGGAAAGGAACGCGAAAGCGCCGCGGGTTTGATACTGGGTAATTTTTTCAACCGCCTGCTGGTGGTCGCGCCACTGCGGCGATGTGGGGCTCTGGCCCGGGGTCTGTGGCTCTGGTGTGATGCTACAGGCCGCCAGCAGCACGCTGGCGAGGGGAATAAGCCGCATCAGGCGGCGATTCGACGATAACATGTTCAGATCAACTCCTCGGACGTAATTCGGGCATACTTGCCGCAATCAACCGCTCACGCTAACCAGCTTGCCGGGCCGCGTCAACGCTCAAATTGTCTGATTTGCGCTACAACAGGTAAATCTTGTTGCAGGGATAGGCCACGCATGACTTTTATTGATCCCGCGCATCTTGTAGAATGCGCTTCAGAAAACCCTATCAACTGTGGGATATACCCAATCTGGCACCATGACGTTACTGGCTCTTGGCATTAATCACAAAACCGCTCCCGTTGCGCTGCGTGAACGTGTAACGTTCGCGCCGGACACGCTCGATCAGGCTTTAAACAGCCTGCTGGCGCAGCCGCAGGTGCAGGGTGGCGTGGTACTTTCCACCTGCAACCGCACTGAAATCTATCTCAGTGTAGAACAGCAGGAGAATTTACAAGAGCAGCTGACCCAGTGGCTGTGCGATTACCATCAGTTAAGCCTGGACGATCTGCATAAAAGCCTCTACTGGCATCACGATGATGGCGCGGTCAGCCATCTGATGCGCGTGGCCAGCGGGCTGGATTCTCTGGTGCTGGGCGAACCGCAAATCCTCGGGCAGGTGAAAAAAGCCTTTGCCGATTCCCAGCGAGGCCATTCGCTCTCCAGCGAACTGGAGCGCATGTTCCAGAAATCGTTCTCGGTGGCTAAACGCGTGCGCACCGAAACCGAAATCGGTGCCAGCGCCGTCTCGGTGGCGTTCGCCGCCTGCAGCCTGGCGCGGCAGATTTTTGAATCGCTCTCCACGGTGACCGTACTGCTGGTTGGCGCGGGCGAAACAATTGAGCTGGCCGCCCGCCATCTGCGTGAACACAAGGTCAGTAAACTGATGATTGCCAACCGTACCCGCGAACGCGCTCAGCTGCTGGCCGATGAGGTGGGTGCCGAAGTGATTAGCCTGCCGGACATTGATTCACGCCTGGCCGAAGCCGACATTATTATCAGTTCTACCGCCAGCCCGCTGCCGATTATCGGCAAAGGCATGGTGGAGCGCGCGCTGAAGCAGCGCCGCAATCAGCCGATGCTGCTGGTGGATATTGCCGTGCCGCGCGACGTTGAGCCGGAAGTGGGTAAACTGCCCAACGCTTATCTCTACAGCGTGGACGATCTGCAGGCGATCATTGAAAGCAACCTCGCGCAGCGCAAAGCCGCCGCGGTTCAGGCCGAAACGATCGTGGTGCAGGAAAGCGGTGAGTTCATGTCCTGGCTGCGGGCGCAGGGTGCCGTGGAAACCATCCGCGAATATCGTTCCCAGGCCGACCAGGTGCGCAGTGAGCTGGAAGCGCGCGCGCTGGCCGCGCTGCAAAACGGCGGAAATGCGGAAGAGGTGATCCGCGACCTCGCGCACAAGCTGACCAACCGTCTGATCCATGCCCCAACCAAATCTCTTCAGCAGGCCGCACGCGATGGCGATGGCGAACGTCTGCAAATTTTACGCGACAGCCTCGGGCTGGAATAGCGTTTCAAGCCTCTTTTAACAAGGTAAAACTACACGAATGAAGCCTTCTATTGTTGCCAAACTGGAAGCATTGCAGGAACGTCACGAAGAAGTCGAGGCGATGCTGGGTGATGCCGGTGTGATTGCCGATCAGGAACGTTTCCGTGCGCTGTCACGTGAATATGCCCAGCTGACCGACGTCAGCCAGTGTTTCCGTCAGTGGCAGCAGACCCAGGAAGATATTGAAACCGCCGAGATGATGCTCGACGATGTGGAAATGCGCGAGATGGCGCAGGAAGAATTAAAAGAAGCCCGCGAGGCGAGCGAAGCGCTGGAACAACAGCTGCAGGTTCTGCTGCTGCCAAAAGATCCGGACGATGAACGCAACTGCTATCTGGAAGTGCGCGCCGGGACCGGCGGTGATGAAGCGGCCATATTCGCCGGCGATCTGTTCCGGATGTACAGCCGCTATGCCGAAGCGCGCCGCTGGAAAGTGGAAATCATGAGCGCCAACGAAGGCGAGCACGGCGGCTTTAAAGAAGTGATCGCCAAAGTGGTGGGCGAGGGTGCCTATGGTCGTCTGAAGTTTGAATCCGGCGGCCACCGCGTTCAGCGCGTGCCGGAAACCGAATCCCAGGGCCGTATTCACACCTCCGCCTGCACCGTGGCGGTGATGCCGGAGCTGCCGGAAGCCGAGCTGCCGGATATCAATCCGTCCGATTTAAAAATTGATACCTTCCGCTCTTCCGGCGCGGGCGGCCAGCACGTTAACACCACCGACTCCGCCATCCGTATTACCCACCTGCCAACCGGTATTGTGGTGGAGTGCCAGGACGAGCGTTCGCAGCACAAAAACAAAGCCAAAGCGCTGGGCGTGCTGGGTTCGCGCATTCGCGCCGCCGAAATGGCGCGCCGTCAGCAGGAAGAGTCCTCCACGCGGCGCAATCTGCTGGGCAGCGGCGACCGCTCCGATCGCAACCGCACCTATAATTTCCCGCAGGGGCGCGTGACCGACCACCGTATTAACCTGACGATCTACCGTCTGGATGAGGCGATGGAAGGCAAGCTGGATTCGCTGATTGAACCTATTGTGCAGGAATATCAGGCCGATCAGCTGGCCGCCCTCGCCGGGCAGGACTGATGCAGATACGAGCCTGGCTGCGTGAGGCCATTTCCCGGCTGGCAGGCAGCGAAAGCCCAAAGCGCGATGCCGAGATTCTGCTGGGCTGGGCGATCGGAAAATCGCGCAGCTGGCTGATTGCTTTCGACGACAGCGAGCTGGATGCGGAGCAGCTGGCGCGGCTTGATGCCCTGCTGGCTCGCCGTGCGGCAGGCGAACCGGTGGCGTATCTGATCGGTGAGCGTGAATTCTGGTCGCTGCCTCTCAGCGTTTCTCCCCACACGCTGATCCCCCGCCCTGACAGCGAAGTGCTGGTTGAGCAGGCGCTGGCGCATATGCCGCCAAACGCCTGTACCGTGCTGGATCTCGGCACCGGCACCGGTGCCATCGCGCTGGCTGTTGCCAGCGAGCGGCCGGAGTGCCGGGTGACCGGCGTCGATCGTATTCCCGATGCCGTTGAGCTGGCCCGGCAGAACGCCGCAAAGCTGTCGCTGGATAACGCCCGTTTCCTGCAGAGCAACTGGTTTTCCGCCCTTGGCGGGGAACAGTTCGCCACTATCGTCAGTAACCCCCCCTACATTGATGCCGCCGACGGCCACCTCAGCCAGGGCGACGTGCGCTTCGAACCGGCCAGCGCGCTGGTGGCGGGCGATCGCGGACTGGCGGATATCAAAATTATCGCCGCCGAAGCCGGGCAGCATCTGCTCCCGGAAGGCTGGCTGCTGCTGGAACACGGCTGGCAGCAGGCGCAAGAGGTTCGCCAGATATTGCGCGATAACAACTTTACCGCGATCGAAACCTGTCAGGATTACGGCGGTAACGATCGCGTGACTTTTGGGCAGAAACCGGCCGAGTAAGGAGGCAACATGGCAACCTGGTATCTTCCGCTAAAACATTTCCATCTGCTGACGGTTTGCATTACCGTGCTGATGTTTGTTTTACGTTTCTGGTGGTTACAGCGCCAGTCTGCCATGCTGCAGCGGCGCTGGGTGCGGATTGTGCCGCATATCAACGACACGCTGCTGCTGCTGTCGGGTGTGCTGTTGGTCACGATTACCCACTTTTACCCGTTTTCACCGCAGGGCAGCTGGCTGACTGAGAAGCTGTTTGGCGTTATTATCTATATTGCACTGGGCTTTATTGCCCTTGGACGCCGTCCACGAGCGCAGAAAGTGCGCTGGATTGCGTTCATTGTGGCCCTGGTCGCTGTTTATGCGATTGTCAGGTTAGCCACAACTAAAATGCCACTGTTGGGGTTTGTATGACGTCCTTAGCTGATTTTGATTTTACTGCCGCCCCGCTGAGTGAAGCGGTTATCGCGGCATCGCTGGCTATTCGCAGCGACTTTCCGGCTGAAAACGTCAGAGAGCAGTTGTCGGCCCTGGTAGCCGAAGCGCGGGAAAATATTTCACCGCAGCTTGAAGCCGATATACAGCTGGAGAAGCTGATAGAGCTTTTCTGGCACCAGTGGGGGTTCGGCGGCGCAGGTGGAATTTATCGCCTCTCCGACTCACTCTGGCTGGATAACGTACTGCGTACCCGTCAGGGCACCGCGGTGTCTTTAGGTATCGTATTTCTGCATATTGCCCACCAGCTTGAGCTGCCGCTGTGTCCGGTCATTTTCCCGACGCAGCTGATCCTGCGTGCCGAATGGATTGATGAAGATATCTGGTTGATCAATCCTTTCAACGGCGACACGCTGGATGAACACACCCTCGAGGTGTGGCTGAAAGGCAACATCGGCCCGATCGCCGAACTGTATGATGACGATCTGCAGGAGGCCGAACCGCTGGCCGTGCTGCGCAAGATGCTCGATACGCTGAAAGCCGCGCTGATGGAAGAAAAACAGATGGAAACGGCGCTGCAGGTCAGTCAGGTGCTGGTGCAGATGGATCCCGATGACCCGTATGAAATCCGCGATCGCGGGCTGATATTTGCCCAGCTGGACTGCGAACACGTGGCGTTGAGCGATCTGGCCTACTTTGTGGAGCAGTGCCCCGAAGATCCGGTGAGCGAAATGATCAAGCTGCAGATCCACTCTATTGAACAGAAACAGATAACCCTGCACTGATGCATCGTGCGCGGTGAATACCTCTAAGACATAAGGCGAAGACATGAAACAAAAAGTGGTTAGCATTGGTGATATCCCGGTAGCAAACGATCTGCCATTCGTCCTGTTTGGTGGCATGAACGTCCTTGAATCCCGCGATCTGGCGATGCGCATCTGTGAACACTACGTCACCGTAACCCAGAAGCTGGGTATTCCTTATGTGTTCAAGGCGTCGTTTGATAAAGCCAACCGCTCGTCCATTCACTCCTATCGCGGTCCGGGTCTGGAAGAAGGGATGAAAATCTTCCAGGAGCTGAAGCAAACCTTCGGCGTGAAAATCATTACCGATGTCCACGAAGCCAGCCAGGCACAGCCTGTGGCGGACGTGGTTGATGTGATTCAGCTGCCGGCCTTCCTTGCCCGCCAGACCGATCTGGTGGAAGCGATGGCGAAAACCGGCGCGGTGATCAACGTCAAGAAGCCGCAGTTCGTCAGCCCGGGCCAGATGGGTAACATCGTGGATAAATTTGCCGAAGGCGGCAACGATAAGGTCATTCTGTGCGATCGCGGTGCGAACTTCGGCTACGATAACCTGGTGGTCGACATGCTGGGCTTCAACGTCATGAAGCAGGTATCTAACGGCAGCCCGGTGATTTTCGACGTCACCCACGCCCTGCAGTGCCGTGACCCAATGGGTGCCGCCTCCAGCGGTCGTCGTGCACAGGTTGCCGAGCTGGCGCGTGCCGGCATGGCGGTTGGGATTGCCGGCCTGTTTATTGAGGCGCATCCGGATCCGGCTCACGCCAAATGTGACGGCCCGTCGGCGCTGCCGCTGGATAAGCTGGAGCCGTTCCTGGTGCAGATGAAAGCGATTGACGATCTGGTCAAGAGCTTCGCCGAGCTGGATACCAGCAACTAAGTCTGCGTCATCTCTCTCCGGGCCTGATTTTCAGGCCCGTTTTCTCTCCGATTTTCACCTCCTCTTTCGCCCCCACCGGGCGAGCGGGCACAGGTTCTACGCAAGGAGCCACCATGAAAAAATCTATCCTGTTACTGCTGGCAGCCGTCTCAGCCAGCGGCTGTAGTAGCGACGGCAACCGTTTTGATGAGAAACCGCTGCTGAATCATTATTTCGTGCTGAGTTCAGTTGACGGGAAAGCGGTTGGGCAGCGTGCCGGGATCCGTCCGGGTATCAGCTTCGCGCCGGGCCTGCGCGTCAGCGGCGTAATGTGCAACCGTTTCTTCGGCCAGGGGCAGTTTGAACAGGATCGGCTGAAGGTGCCCCAGCTGGCATCAACCCGGATGCTGTGCCGTGACGGTGAACTCAACCAGTGGGAACAGATGTTGGGTGAGGTGCTGAATACGGGAGCCAGCGTAACGCTGGATCGGCAAACGCTGACGCTGAACGGGGCGGGACATACGCTGGTCTATCGTGCTGAGTAACGCGCGGAAGAAGAGTCAATCAGAGAACAAAGGGCCGGGTTATCCGGCCCTTTTAACGTTACAGCATCACGGTCATCAGATAGGCGATAAACAGCGCCAGGTGCGCAGCCCCGTTCAGCACGTTGGTGCGCCCGGTAGAGAATGAAATCTGGCAAAGGATCAGCGCGGAGATCATCACCACCATCTGCGGCGACTCCAGCCCGAATATCAGCTCCTGCCCGGTCAGCGCGGCGATAATCGTTACCGCAGGCACCGTCAGTGAAATCGTCGCCAGCACCGAACCAAAGAACAGGTTCATCGCACGCTGCACCTGATTCGCCAGCACCGCTTTGATTGCGCCCAGCCCTTCAGGGGAGAGGATCAGCAACGCCACCAGGAAGCCGGTAAACTGCTCCGGCGCATTCATGGCCGTCAGCAGCTCACCCAGCGGGTTGGCATTCATTTTGGTCACGGCGATCACCGCGATCAGGTGCACAATCAGCCAGGCGGTGTGCCACGCGCTGCTGTGTACCGAAGGCTTGCCGTGATGCGGGTCACCGTCATCATCTTCGTGTTCATAAACGAACAGGCTCTGGTGGGTTTTGGTCTGGATCAGCAGGAATACCCAGTACATGGCGGCGGAGATCGCCGACACCAGCAGCGCCTGAGCCATCGAAAAATTGCCGTTCGGCAGCGCCACGGGCAGCACCAGCACGATGACCGCCAGTGGGAAAATGGCGATAAGATACTGTTTTACGCCGACCAGATTAACGTACTGCGTGGCGAACTTACGGCCGCCCAGCAGCAGGGCGAAGCCCACCAGGCCGCAGGTGACAATCATAATGATGGAGAACAGCGTATCGCGCATCAGCGCCGGGGCGGCATCGCCGGTAGCCATCAAGGCGGAAATCAGGCTGACCTCAAGGATCACCACGGAAAGGCTGAGGATCAGCGAGCCGTAGGGTTCGCCCAGGCGGTGTGCCAGCACGTCGGCGTGGCGAACAACGCTGAAGGCGCTGCTGAGGATGGCGACCAGCGCCAGTAAATTAATGCCGACGACGACGGGCATTGAGGTGGTGTGGCCCCAGAACCACAGGACCAGCAGGGCGGCCAGAGGAAAAATCAGGGAGTACTCGGTGTGGCGGGTTTTACTGCTCTCGTGGGCACTCATAGGCTAACGCTCCTTATCGAAAACCGCTGACCCAAACCGACGCCGTCGGGGGGCCTCATAAGTCGTGACTGAAGTATCAGTGACAAGTGGCGAAAGTGTAATCTTTTTTTTCATACAGCTGAAAACTATTTACGCGATTTTACGGACTTTAAGTGAATTTGGTCTTAAGTCCTTATTTTTGATAATTTGGTGTTTATCATGATGAATTATCAGGTTGTTTATTAAATAAAATAAAATAATCTGATGCGTAAATCGGGTTGGTTCGGGACTTGCCAGGCGGTAATGGGGTGGGTGATGCTGAATTTCTTTCAGATTGGCTAAAATCAGGGGTGGCAAAAAACGCCCCGTGCGCCAGGCTTAAACTGTACTCATTATGATGAATCCGGGAGGTCATTTATGCCTTACGAATCCCGCCAGGCGCTGCCTGACGCCGTTCAGCACGTTCTGCCCGCACATGCGCAGGAGATCTATAAGGAAGCGTTCAACAGCGCGTGGGAGCAGTACAAAGACGGCGACGATCGCCGGGGTGATGACTCACGCGAGGAGGTCGCCCACAAGGTGGCCTGGGCGGCCGTTAAGCACCAGTACCACAAGGGCGACGACGAGAAATGGCACCGCAAGCGTTGATCGCATAACGTCCCGCACTGACCGCAGAAACGCAGATGTCCCACGCATAGCGGCATATCAGGCGCTTACCGCAAACTGGCGGAGATTATCCTGATACCTGAACGTCTGGCGATGGTTGTCGGTAGGGAAAAAAGCTCCCGGCGGGCCGGAAGCCTCAACAACGCTGTGCGGGACGTTTTTCCCGTCAGATTTGCGGGTTTTTCGCCCGTCGCCACTTCAGCCGGGCAGGGAGCCAGCGCTGGGTGATTTCCGGTGTCTGCTCGTCAATCAGCTGCACGATCATCTCAAAGCAGTTCCACGCCAGCAGGCGTTCGTCCTGCTCCACGGTATCAATCCGCACCGACAGCGCATCATACAGGTAGTGGTCATCAAAGCTGCACAGATGCATTGGGGTATCCAGCAGCCCGTGCTGGCTGAGGTAGCGTAACACCCCTTCCTGCAGCCCACAGGCCGCGCAGAACAGCGCCTGCGGTACGCGCCCCAGACGGGCATACAGCTCGGCAAACATCTCATACCCCGAGCTGGAGTGGTAGTGACCGTGCATAATCCACTCCGGGCGCACCGCCAGCCCTGCGCGCGCCAGACCCTGCTGATAGCCCGCCAGACGGTCGCGTGTAGGGGAGATGCGCGGCTGTCCGCCGAAGAAGTAAATTTCGTCATAGCCTTCACGGGCCACCGCTTCCAGCAGCGTGGCGGTCGGTTCCGTGGCGTCGGTGATCACCAGCGGCAGGGTCGACTCGCCCAGATGACGGTCAAACAGCACCACCGGCAGCTGCTGGTTAATTTTTTGATATTCGGCGTCGTTGAGCATGCTTGATGCCACAATCAGGCCATCGATCTGGCGCTGGATCAGACTGCTCACCGCCAGCGTTTCCTGGCTGGCATTTTCAGCGGTGCAGGCAATCAGCAGCTGCAGTCCGGCATCGCGGCACAGCATTTCCAGCTCATGAGAGAAACGGGCAAATCCGTGGTTGGTCATTTCCGGCACCACCAGCCCCAGGGTGTTGCTGCGGCTGGAGTTTAACGCGCGGGCGTGAATGCTGGGCTGATAGTGGTGCTGGCGGGCGATGTCCATCACCCGGCTGCGGGTGGTTTCGGCCACGCGCAGCTCTTTACCGCGGCCATTAAGCACCAGACTGGCGGTGGATTTAGACACACCGGCCAGTCGGGCAATATCGTTAATGGTGATACGTTTGTTTTTAGTCACAGTGGCTTAGGCGTGAATGAACAGGCGATCATTCTATCACGCATTGCCGCAACCTCCAGTGACTGAGGCTAATCTGCGCGCTGCCGCTGAAGCGCAGGTGGGGCTGAGCGTCCGGGAAGTAACGTGACGACATCACCGCTTCGCCGTCGTTAATGAAAATTTCCACGCTGGAGCAATCGCAGAGGATCTGCAGCGTGCGTACCTCACCGGACCAGCGGCGCTCTTCCGGTTTACCGCTGCGCAGATTTTTGCGCCCCAGCGTCAGGCCATGATGATCGACGTTAAGGCTCAGTACCTCACCGAAGCTGGCGCGGAAGCTACCCTCGACCGACAGCATCAGCTCTGCAGAGTCCACATCCAGCGCAGGCAGGTTACCCGCAATGCCCTTCATCTGCGTCTCCTGCCTGCGCAGCAGCTGCAGTTCACGCGCCGGCCGCTGAATCACCCTGTCGCCCGCCAGCGTCAGCTCGCGAGGGCAGGTCATGGTATGGATCCAGCCATGGCTCAGCGTGGGCTGATAAAATTCATCGCCGTCGGGCAGCCCCATCCAGCCGATCAGCAGGCGGCGACCATCGTCGCTGAGGCAGCTTTGCGGCGCATAGAATTCAAAGCCGAGGTCGAGCTCATGAAACTCGCCGTGGCGGAACTGCGCCGTGTCGTAATCCAGCGTGCCGCAGAAATAACCGCTCTGGAAGGTGTTACGGTAGCGCCAGCCGTCGGCCTCCAGCCCCTGAGGGCAGGTCAGCAGGATGTCACGATCGCTCAGGCGGAACAGGTCCGGGCATTCCCACATATAGCCGAAATCGCCCAGCCCGTTCAGTCCGCTACCGGCCATCTCGCCCAGCAGCGTCCAGCTGTTCAGGTCGGGGGAAACCAGCAGCAACACTTTTCCCTGTAGCTGCAGATCCTGCGCGGCCAGCACCATATACCAGCTGCCGTTATGCTGCCAGACTTTGGGATCGCGGACGTGGCCGGTATACCCTTCCGGCAGCGGCAGCACCGGGCCGAGCTTGCGAAATTCGCCGTGTTCGTCCTGTACCGCCAGGCACTGCCATGCGGTACGTCCGTTCTCGAATTTGACGTTACCGGTATAGACCAGCGTCAGTTCGCCGTGATTATCCACCGCGCTGCCGGAGTAGCAGCCGTGGCTTTCATAACTCTCCGAGGGCGCCAGCGCCAGCGGCTCGTGCCGCCATTGCACCAGATCCGCCGAGCTCCACTGCCCCCAGAACTTGGCTCCGTGCGCGCAGGCCAGCGGGTTCCACTGATAGCACAGCGTATAGCGGCCGTTAAACTGAATAAATCCGTTCGGATCGTTCATCAGTCCGACGGGCGGAGCGAGATGCCAGGCCGGGCGATGGCGATCGGCGGCCGCACGCTGCTGGCCGCTGAGCACCGCGCGCAGCGCCTGTTTAACCAGATGGGCGTCACTCATGCTTTCACCTCAACTTTGATTTTCAGCAGTAACGACAGCACAAAGGCGGTGACAAAAGCAATCACCATGCCGATCAGGTAGTTCAGCATTGAACTGCTCTGCACGATGGCCAGGCCCGGCAGCGCGGTAAGACCCACGGCCACCATATTCACGTGCATCGCCACCACCCATGCGCCACCGACGGCACCGCCGATCAGTCCGGCAATAAACGGCTTGATAAAGCGCAGGTTGATACCAAAGATGGCGGCTTCGGTGATGCCCAGCATCGCGGAAAACGCCGAGGGCAGAACGATACTGCGGGTGCGCACATCGCGGGTTTTAAACCATACCGCCAGGCAGGCACCGCCCTGAGCCACGTTGGCCATCGACCAGATCGGCAGCAGGAAGTTAACGCCGATTGACGGATTCCCCAGCAGCCCCGCCTCAATCGCGTGGAAGCTGTGATGCACGCCGGTGATCACAATCACCGAATACAGGCCACCGAAGATCAGCCCGGCCAGCCAGCCTGCGTGGGCGATCAGCGTGCTGAGCACCAGGGAAATGCCTTCACCCAGCCCGCGACCGGCGGGGCCGATAATCAGCAGGGCCACGAAGCCGGAGATCACCACGGTCAGGAACGGCGTCAGGATAATATCCAGCGCGTTGGGGATAAATTTGCGCAGGGTTTTTTCACAGTGGCTCATAAACCAGACCGCCAGCAGCACCGGGAATACCGTGCCCTGATAGCCGATCATCGCGATTTCCAGACCGAAGAAATTCATGGTATGGAAACCGCTGGCGACGCCCCACGCGTTGGTTAAGGCCGGGTGGGTCAGAATGCCGCCCAGCGTTGCGCCCAGATAGGGGTTACCGCCGAACTCGCGCGCGGCGGTAAAGCCAATCAGGATTGGCAGGATGATGAAGGCCGCCGAGCTGCACATATCCAGCATGATAAACAGCGCGCTGCTGGCATCGACCCAGCCATACGTCTTGATCATGCCCAGCAGGCCCATCAGCAGGCCTGAGGCGACAATCGCCGGGATGATCGGCACGAAGATATTCGACAAAATACGCGCAATGCGCTGCAGCGGATTCAGCTTTTTCGCTGCGATATCCGCCGCTTCACTCTTGCTCGACTCGTTGATGCCCGCCACCTTAATAAACGCGGCGTGGACTTTATTGACGATGCCGCTGCCGAAGATAATCTGCATCTGGCCCGCGTTGCGGAAGCAGCCTTTCACGCCCTCGACAGCTTCAATGGCCTCTTTTTGCACCTTATCATCATCGACCATCACCAGCCGCAGCCGGGTGGCACAGTGCGCGGCACTGGCGATGTTTTCCCGGCCGCCCAGCAGCGGCAGGAGTTCACGGGCTATTTTGTCAAAATCCATCATTCCCTCAGTCGGTGATTTAATGTTTCAGGCCGGTTATCAGAACCAGGTTTCCATCTGTACGCCAAAGTTCCATTCGCCGCCGGCGCTGAAGCCGGTGCTGCCGAACGAATCATCGCTGGCATAGCGGTCCAGTGAACTGTTCCAGTCCATCCAGGTGGCGAACAGGCGAATTTCCGGGCGCGTGAAGAAGTCGCCGATATCGGCAACCTTAAACGTCGGCGCGAAGGTCAGTTTCCAGAAGCTGCCGGAAACGGCCTGCCGATCTTTATATCCCTGCGGATCGAGATCCATGTATTGATAGCTGCCTTCATAAGCCAGCGCAAAACTCGGGTTGATTTCCTGGATCAGGCGCGCATTTAACGTCGCCCAGCGGTAGTGGTCGCCCTCTGCATAGCGGTCGCTGCTGGTCTGCGCCAGTACCGCCGGGGCAAAGCTCCAGCGATCGCTGAGCGGGGTGACGCCGTAGCTGGCCAGGCGCCAGGTTTGTGCCTGCTGGGTCAGGTTACCGTCGGAGCCGATACCTTTCACTTCTGCACCCAGCCCTCGGCCATAAAGGACGGCTGTTTTCGCCTGGCCTTCACGCAGCCCCCAGAAACTGTCGCTGTGCAGTGCCAGCATGGCGTGCAGGCCGGTGTCACCCGCGTTGTCGTTCTGGCGGGCGGTATTCACCCGCTCATCGTTATCTTTCGCCCGCAGTCCGCTCAGCATCAGCTGGAACGGGCCGGCGAAGTTGTTGGTAGTGACAATGTAGTTTTGAATGGTGTTATCAATCGCTTCAATATCACCAAAGTTACGCCCGTAGAGGGAGAAGCTGCTCTTCAGCCCCTCGTTCCACTGCACGTCGTAGATACCGCCGCCGGTCCCGGCGAGGAACACCACGTCTGAATCCAGCCAGTGAATATCGAAGTTATCGCGGTCGAAGCGCTTCCCGGCCCACAGGGTACTGTGGCTGAACGGGCCGCTGAAGTCGGGCAGATTGCCCAGTTCGACGAACGCCTGGCGAATATTCAGTTCGCTGGTGCTGCCGGTCCAGTCGTTGTAGTCCTTCTGGCCGTCCGCCAGCATCGCCTTGAAGCGGGTGGTGGCCCCGTTAGCCAGCTGCTGCTTGTGTTCGAAATTCAGTTCGACGTAGGTGTTGTTTTCATTGCCCAGTCGACCTACCGCGCCGCCGGTTTCCCCGGCCGGCGTCAGATACGGGCCGCTCTGCGTTCCTGCGGCGGAGTCGTTCATGATCAGGCCGGAACGGGCGTAGCCGTGGAATTCAAACCCGTCGGCGAATGAAGATTTAGTCTCCACGGCAGTGCTGGCCGTTTGCGCTGCCGGGGCGTCAGTCGGGCTGGCGGAACCCGCGACGGCAGAAGATGAGCCGGATACTGAACCCGGCAGCGCGCTACCCGATGCGGAATGCGAAGCTGCCGGAGAGCCTGACGTTGCCGGGCGGGCCGCAAACGTAGCCGCTTCGGCCTGGCGGGTGGTCTGCGCCTGCAGCCGGGCGACGTCTTTTTCTGCGCGGGTGGCGCGTGTTTCCGCATCGGCGGCCCGGTTTTCAGCCTGCTGCAGGCGCGCCTCCATGGCGGCTAACCGCGCTTCAAGGCTGCTGAGAGTCGGAGCGGCAAAAGTGAGGGTGGGTGTTGCAAGCGCCAGACCGATGGCAAGGGTCAGAATTGAAGGTTTGATCATCTTCGCGGTTATCCAGAGTGTATGTTTTATGATTTTTGCTAAACCGGTTCGATAGCGAGGTTATGCCAGGTGGTTCGATCTTATCAATCAGATTTGCTAACCCGGTTTAGGAAGTGTGATCGGGTTAGCATTTTATCCATTTAATCAGGAGATTCTGGCCAGGTCGGCGGCGTAAGGCAGGGCCGTCATCGCGCCTTTGGCGGTGGTGGCCGCCGCGCCGCTGCGCTGGGCCTGCTGAATGGCGGACTCCAGATGACGCGGGGCCAGCGGGTTCTCTTCCTGCGCCAGGGCGGCCAGCAGCCCGGCCACGAAGGCATCACCCGCGCCGGTGGTATCCACGACGTTGACGGTTGGGGCGGGGAAGTGCCGCAGCGTGCTTTCCTGCCACAGCCAGACGCCGTCGGCACCGCAGGTGACCAGCAGCAGCGCGGGCCGGTAGCGCGTGCCAAAATCATGAATGCGGGCCGTGAGATCGGCGGCTTCGCTGAGGGTCGCCAGCTCATCTTCCGACAGCTTGATGATATCGGCCTGGCTGAAGGCGGTATCCAGCAGGGACGCCAGCAGCTGATGGTCCGGCCACAGGTCCTCGCGCAGATTGGGGTCGAAGCTCACCCAGCCCCCGGCCTGTTTAACGGCGTGCATCGCCTCCAGTGCCGCGCTGCGGCTGGGTTCAGCGCTCAGAGCAATCGAACACAGGTGCAGCCCTTCACCGGCGGCGAAGCGCGGCAGCTTCTCGCCGCTGAGAAACAGGTCGGCGGCGGGGCGGACCATAAAGGTAAACTGTCGCTCGCCGTGCTGGTCCAGGCTGACCAGCACGGTCGAGGTGCGATGCCCTTTTTCACGATGCATGTTGCTGATATCAACGCCTTCATCGCGCAGTGTGTGCTGCAGGAATTCGCCAAACGGGTCATCGCCCACGCAGCCGATAAAGGCGCTGTTGCCCCCGAGCCGCGCAACGCCGACCGCCACGTTGGCCGGTGCACCGCCGGGGCATTTCAACAGGCGATCGTCCTGTTCCGGTAGCAAATCGATTACTGCATCACCCAATACCCAGATTCGTTGCGTCATGATAGTTGTCCTGAAGTAAAAATCTGCCAGTAAGCTAAACTGGTTTAGCAAAAAAGAAAAGGGCTAATGATTGGATAGGTGATGGTTGTCTGACAGTTTAAGGTTTGTGAGCTTGTGGCTGCGGGTTTGGTGGCCGGGCACCGCCTGTGCGGCTGGCGGGCGGTCCTCGCGCCGCTGCGCGGTGCCTTCGGTTTCGGTAGCGGGCCTTGCGGATCGGCGCGGAGCGGGCGTCCTGCCCGCACCACGCCTGATGTCAGCATCCCTGCTGCCATCTCCGGTCCCGCTGCCTGCACCTCAGCGCTGCGGATTACCCGCCAACCGCACAGGTGGTTCCCTTCAATACAAATGAGTCGCCTGAATAAATAGGAAAAGTAAGCCAGGATTTGCCCACCGGGATTATTATGCGGTTCCTGCTTAGAGTCTGGTGGATGGGCACCGCCTGTGCGGCTGGCGGGCGGTCCTCGCGCCGCTGTGCGGTGCCTTCGGTTTCGGTAGCGGGCCTTTCGGACCGGCCTGGAGCGGGCGTCCTGCCCGCACCACGCCTGATGTCAGCATCCCTGCTGCCATCTCCGGTCCCGCTGCCTGCACCTCAGCGCTGCGGATTACCCGCCAGCCGCACAGGTGGTTCCCTTCAATACAAATGAGTCGCCTGAATAAATAGGAAAAGTAAGCCAGGATTTGCCCACCAGTATTATGCGGTTAGTGCTTAGAGTCTGGTGGTTGGGCACCGCCTGTGCGGCTGGCGGGCGGTCCTCGCGCCGCTGTGCGGTGCCTTCGGTTTCGGTAGCGGGCCTTTCGGACCGGCCTGGAACGGGCGTCCTGCCCGCACCACGCCTGATGTCAGCATCCCTGCTGCCATCTCCGGTCCCGCTGCCTGCACCTCAGCGCTGCGGATTACCCGCCAGCCGCACAGGCGGTTCCCCTCAATACAAATGAGTCGCTGCGTAGCCAAAATTTTGTGATGGTTTTTCAGCAGAACTGACGGTCTAAAGTGGTTGAAAGTCCCAGACAACACTAAATGGTCAAAGCAGACGGGTAGCGTTCCCTGAAGGGCTATCCGCAGCGCTGAACGGAGAGAGGAAGCCAGGATTTGCCCACAGGGATGTGGGCAAAAGGCGCAGCCGCGCAGGACGCGCGTCTGCGGCGGTCCGTGAGGCTGACGAACGAAGAGAAGGTATCGCGAAGCGACGCGAGGACCAACCCGGCAGGGAACGCTGCCCGTCAGCGTGGGTGCTGTCAGCAAAGACGACATCAACCACCAAGATCATCGGTATCCTGGAGCAAATCGAAAGTGATGGGCGTGAGTTTCAGGCAATCCAGAACGGGAAAAGCAGACGGGTAACGATCCCTGAAGGGCTATCCGCAGCGCTGAACGGAGAGAGGAAGCCAGGATTTGCCCACAGGGAAGTGGGCAAAAGGCGCAGCCGCGCAGGACGCGCGTCTGCGGCGGTCCGTGAGGCTGACAAACGAAGAGAAGGTATCGCGGAGCGACGCGAGGACCAGCCCGGCAGGGATCGCTACCCGTCTGCGCGGGCACTGAGATCAAAGACGACATCACCCACCCAATCGGGCCATCCCCCTTTTGCTCATCAAATTTTCACCTTCCCGTCACCGCCCGGTCATTTTTTTTCTTTTGTGATCGGCCTCTAACTTGAAAGCGGCGGCATAAATGCATAAGGTCAGTAATAATGTTTGATAAAATAGCTAAAAGTAGTTAAATCGCGGACGGCGAAATCAGCAGGGTGTATTTTGAGCAGTGGCGTGGAGGTAAAATTGTTAACACGAGATTTCTTATTAAAAGCTGACTGTAAAACCGCTTTTGGTGATATCGAGGAATCACTGTTATGGAGTGCGGAGCAGCGGGCTGCTTCGCTGGCGGCTACCCTCGCATGCCGCCCTGACCACAGCCCGGTATGGATTTTCGGCTACGGTTCGCTGATGTGGAACCCGGTTTTTGAAGCCGATGAGGTCGCCGCCGGTACGCTCAATGGCTGGCATCGCGCGTTTTGCCTGCGGCTGACCGCCGGGCGCGGAACGGCCAGCCAGCCTGGACGCATGCTGGCCCTTAAAGAGGGCGGAGACACCACCGGACTGGCCTTCTGCCTGCCGGAAGCCAGACTGAATGAAGAGCTGGAGCTGCTGTGGAAGCGCGAAATGATCACCGGCTGCTATCTGCCAACCTGGTGCGAGCTGGCGCTGGACGATGGCCGCAAGGTCACGGCGCTGGTGTTTATTATGGATCCGCGCCATCCGCTGTATGAAACGGACTCCTGCCCGCAGACCATCGCGCCGCTGATCGCCAAAGCAACAGGCCCGCTGGGCACCAATGCGCAGTACCTCTTCTCGCTGGAAAAAGAGCTGAACCAGCGCGGCATTAACGACGACTGCCTGACCGACCTCGCACGCCAGGTGCGCGAGCTGCAGCAGTGCCACAGCGGCCTGGCGGGGTAGTGCCGCCGGGGCGGTCGATCAGTGCGTCGGGTTAATCAGCCAGGTACCGGCGCGGTCTATTTTTAGCTGCTGCCGGTAGTCGCCGCGCGAACTGTGTACCTGAAGCTGATAGTCGCCCGCGGCCAGGTTCAGCACCGCGTAGCCGCTGTTGTTCGGCGTTACCGCCATGGCATTGTTGTTCAGCAGCAGCGTATCACCACTGCCCAACTTCAGGTACACCGTGGCCAGCGCAGGCGCGCTGGCTGCTGCAGTGGCGGGGGCTGCCGCATCGGCCGGCAGGGTATCCGCCGCCGCCGCCGTCGAAGGCTCCGTCTGAGGATCGCGGTTCAGCATCCACACCACGGCCGCCACGGCCAGCACGGCCACCGCACTCAGCAACAGCAGGGGCTTCGATAGCTTCTGCGGCGCTTTGGCGGCAATCAGCGGATCGGCGGCGCTGGCTGCCGGATTGACCGCCACCACCGGGGCTTCTGCCTCCGTCTCCGGCCGGCTTTCCGGCTCCGCCTGCGGCAAGGGCGGCAGCTCACTTATCGTGCTGACTAATTCTTCCACCTCGCTGACCGGCAGATTGACCAGCGCGGCCAGTTCATCAATCGACTGCGGGCGCTGTGTGGCATCCATCGTTAACGCGCGATCGATCGCGTTCAGCAGCGGCAGCGAATACCCCTCGGGGCGGAGTTCAGCGAGCGGCCGGTAGCTGTCTTCGATGCTGCGCACCACGCTAACCGGCGGAGGATTGCCGACAATCAACGTGTGCAGCACCGCACCCAGCGCATAAATATCCGTCCACGGACCCTGCTCGGCGTCACTCTCCTCGCAGTACTGTTCAAGCGGGGCGAATCCGGGCTTGAGCATGATCTCGGTTTCGTCAGAAAGGTTGCCAATCTCTTTGCGCGCGGATCCGAAATCCAGCAGGACAGGCAGCTGATTTTCCTGGATTTGAATATTGTCCAGCGAGATATCCCGGTGCAGATAGCCCGCGTGATGAATGGTGTTGATAGCGCCGAACAGCGGCGGCAGCAGCTGGCGGATCCAGGCTTCGTTGATGCTCTGCGGCTGGTCCGTCTGCCACGCTTTCAGGGTCATGCCGCTGTAGAACTGGGTGCCCATATAGGCCGTGCCGTTGCCTTCCCAGAATCGCAGAACGTGCAGCAGGCCGGGGTGGTTAAAACGCGCCAGCAGCCGTGCTTCCTGAACAAAGCTGTTCATACCGGCGTTAAACAGCCGCTGATGGCGATCGGCGCGGAGCGTGACGGACAGATCTTCGCCTCGGGTCGCCAGCGAGTTTGGCATGAACTCCTTAATGGCGATGGTGCGCTCCAGCAGATGGTCCCAGGCACGATAAACAATGCCAAAGCCGCCGCCGCCGATCGCTTCCTGAATCTCAAATTCATTAAAACGGTAACCCGGCGGAAGCGCTTTGGTCGCGTTTTGTTGCTGCTCGTTTGCCGACATAATAAAAATTCTCCTAACGTACGCTACGCCAGATACTTAATTAACGGTGCGCCAGGCACCTGTTGCCGGGTCGGCAAGATCGGCATGCAGGGCATCAACCAGCAGCACGTTCACTTTCACTTCGGGGTCAATAACCGCAGACCATGTCTCGCGCAGTTTCTCAACCCGTTCCTTTATTTCTGCGGCGTTGCTGGCATCGGTTTTATCCATCTTAATGAGCAGCGTTCCTTCAAATGACCAGACGTGCAGCTCCGGCGTGAACGGCAGCACCAGCCAGCTGTCCGGGGCGTCCGGGCGGCTGACCACCATGCGCTGATTATTGACCGTGACCACCTCAAGCTCGCCGGAAGCGGGATGCAGTTGGCGCAGCGGATAACCCTGATAGAAGGTGACCGCCAGCGGCAGTGTGGGCGCCTGGCCCTTCATCAGGCTCAGTTCATTGCGGCCTTCCAGCCAGCCATCGGCGGTACAGGTCATCGATTTCGTGTCGGGAATGAACAGCGAGGAACCCCGGTCGTCCCACCAGGTGCGGAAGTGGCATCCGCCGGGCAGGTCGAAATAGTGCAGCGGTACGCTGTTCGCCGGGCGGGAGATATCAAGCGGCGCGGCGTTATCGGCGGTGGCCGTCGCGGTGGCGTCGGCGGTAATCACCGGCTGCCAGCCTCGGGTCTTCAGAGCGGTGCCGACGGCCAGCACCGACCCCCGGCTGCTGGTCATCTGCCACGGCAGCGCCTGCAGTTTGCCGCACTGGTTATGCAACAAATTACCGACCTGCGGTAAAAACTTATCCAGCACGGCGGATTCGGTGGCTTTAGCGGAAACAATGCGCAGGGTGATCGTTTCCCCGCACCAGGACTGCGGCGCGCTGCTGGCAACATTATCGATAAACACATCCAGCGCGAGGCCGGGGGAGGAGACAACACGGTAATCTTCCGCCCGCGCGCTGGCCACGGCCATCAGGCTCAGGACAACTGGCAACCAGTATTTCATAGCATTCCTTGAAATTAATCGCGCGGTGGTAAAAACCGGGCTGAATCCGTCAGAGAAAAAAGCAGCGTTGTGTCCTGCGGTGAGCCGCACCAGACGGCTACGGCGCTAAGATTATCCTTTTTTTCGCTACGGTCGATAGCTTTCTGCATCAGAGCCAGCCATTCCTGCGGCGAGTTTACCATTCTGAGCGCCTGTTCCATCTCAACGGGGGTCAGATTATTCCAGAAACCATCGCTGCACAGCAGGAAAACATCCCCGTCTTCCAGCGGCAGCACGGCGCTGTAATCATGCGGCCTGGTGCCGTCGGTCCCCAGCGCACTGTAAAGCAGGTGGCTGTTAACGCCGGTGTTTTCGTAGCCGGCATCGCGCAGCTTCTGCACCAGGCTGTGGTCGCGGGTCATGCCGTGTACCACGCCGCGCCGGAAGTGATAGACGCGCGTGTCTCCGGCATGGCACCACCAGGCGCGCTGGCCGGGGCGATCGATAAACAGCGCGGCAAACGTGGTACTCATTTTGTTTAATGCGGGTTCGGCCAGCTGCGCCGCGCGGATCGCCTGCTCGCAGGCGGCAACCATCTGTTCGGTCTGCAAAGGTGAGAGCGCATCGTGGCTGGCCGCCTGCGACAGCAGCGTATCGCGGGCAATCTCAGCGGCACGGCCGCCGCCGGGGCTGCCCGCCACGCCGTCACAGACCACGAAGGTGCCGAACTGCGCGTTTAACTGTGCTCCCGTCGCATCCTGATTACTGACGCGAGCACCGATCTGCGAGGTGCTGAAAAAGGTGATATTCATCGATCCTCCTCAGGGGTTTGCGAATCTTTGTACTGGTTAACTTCCACCTCGTACGCCTGCAGAAACGCCTCGCCAAACAGCGAGTGGAAATCGTCCTCAATGTCCCCTGAGGTGTTCTGATAATGGCGTACAAAGTAATCCCACAGCGCGGCCTTGCGCGAAGCACTGAGCGCCAGGCGGGGGAGTGCGCCGTCGTCGCGGGCGTGTTCTTCCAGCCGCTGCGGGTTAAACGATTGCAGCATTGCGGCAATAATGGCGCGGATCCCGGAGGTCATCCCTAGCTGATGGGCCTGCAAATCAACCAGCGCGTCGCGTACCGCCTGTTCCGGCGGCATAAAACCCGGCATCTGGCTCTGATAAATCTGCATCAGCACCGTTTTACCGCTGGGTAAAATTTTAAACGGGTTGTTGGCCTCATTGAGGATCAGTGTCATTTCGGCTTTTACGCCGCGCTTGAGGATCGAGCGGGAGGAGAGCAGCGCCACCGTGCCCTGCGAGAACAGGCTCAGCATGCGGCCGGTCAGGCGCATCTGCTCCTCGCTGAGCGCAGCGGGTTGCCCGGCTGTGGGGTCCAGCCCCATCCCTTCCAGCAGCGCACTCAGCAGGCGCTGCTCGTGGCTGCCTCCTGCCGCCGCCGTGTCGCCGTCACCCTGGCCCGGGGCCAGCGGTCCGATGGCCAGCCGGGCGGCGGCATCGCGTGCGGCCCGCTGTTCAAGCTCTTCGGCGCTGGTTTTTTCCTGCGGGAAGTCGGGCAGGGCCGTCGCCGGGTGAAGAATACCCAGCGGGTCGTCTGCCGAATCGTTATCACTCTGGAACAGCAGCAGCGGATCGTCCAGCGCCGGGCCGTCTTCGCTCAGGGCGGGATCGCTGACGCGGATAGTGTATTCGCCAATCGCCAGCGTATCGCCGTGTTGCAACGTTACCTGTTCTCCGCGGGCCAGCGAGCGCTCGTTATGGATAACCGCGATAACGCTGCCCTGGCTGGTCAGGCGACACTCGCCGCCGGGCGCAACGTGAACCAGCGCCTGCAGGCGGGAGATGGTGCGTTCGGGATCGGGAAGGACCAGATTATTATCCGCGCTGCGGCCAATGGTGCCGCCCGGCGGTGTAAAATCGCAGCTTACGGCGTCGTCCTGCTCCCGATAGTTTAAAAGCGTGAGTCGCATGCTTCTCCTGTCTCCGGGCCGCGATCAGTCGGCCTGGTCAAACATCGGTGGATAGAGCCCGTGGCGAGGCGGTTTTTCGGCCAGGGTCGGTTGAAACAGCTGGCTGAACAGCTGCGCGGTCAGATTGCCGCTGTGCCTGTGGCTGACCAGCGGATAGCCATCGCTCTGATTGGTCCACCAGTAGCTGGTGTACTGCAGCGGATCGAAGCGCCGCGACGCGTCCTGCCACGCCAGCGTGGGGCAGTCGCGATAGCCGATCAGGGTGGTCGCATCGAGGTTGTCTGCCCGCGGCAGCGCGGCGAGCGCAGCTATCGTCGCCCCGGTTTCGTCCACGCTTTTCTGCTGGCTGACCGCCTGATGTAGCGCACTACCGAGAGCGTTAAACCATTCTCCGGCCAGCGCCAGCTGTACCGGATGCCACTGGGCCACCGTGAGGTTTTTGACCGCCATCAGCGGCCAGATGCGGCCAACCCGATCGCGTGACGGCATCAGGCAGCCGATTTGTACCTGCTGCAGGCCCAGCGTGGCGGGCAGCGCAAAATTCCAGATCGGCGCGCGGGCAAAGGCTTCAGTACAGCCATTGTGCTGATGCTGCCACTGCGCCACGCCGGATTTAAACCAGTTTGACCAGTGGACCAGCCGGGATTCCGGCATCCGCTGATGCACAAAGTCACCCGCCGTCGGGAGTTTGCCATACCATCCCAGGTCAGTGTAAGGGGCCATTTTGCTTTCTCATGATCAGTGCCCCGTCGCGGGCATAGGGTGAGCTTTGGATCTGCCGGTCGAGGAGCTGGCTTAAATGCCAGTCCAGCTGCCTGCGCTGCGCGTCGGTCACCGCCAGCGGCGGATTGCGCGACAGAATCTGCATGACCCAGCTGCGCAGGAACCGACCGTCGTAGATGCGCGGCTGATACAGCATCTGATAGGCGCGCAGGGCATCGTGAGTGAAGGCCTCACTGGCCCCGTTATCCTCCTGCAGCGCCAGCGTGATCGCCTGCGCCACGCGCGGCAGTAACAGCGACTTGAGGGCGTTCTGATAAAGACCCCAGCTGGCGTTGTAGACCTGCTCACCGCGATACAATCCGCCGCGCAGGGCCAGCGGCGGGCTGGAAAGGGTAAAGTCGGGCGATTCAGGGAGTGCCACCAGGCTGTTCAAAAACGGCAGCAGCCCGGTGATATCGGCCCCGTTGCTCTCACTCAGCGTGCGGGCCTGCTGTTGAATATCCGGCAGCCTGTCGGCAACCTGCTGCAGGTAGCGCTGGTTTTTCGCATAGCTGGTGTACCAGAGCGCGGAACAGACGATTAAACCCGCCGCCAGAGCGGCATACCCCATCCGGTGCAGGCGCTGGTTGCGCTGCTCCCAGCGCCGGTCGCTCCCGGCCAGCGCGCTTTCGCGAAACACCACCTTGCTGAGCAGGTCGTGAATAAAATAGCTTTGGCCCTTGTTGGCCGGGATGGGCGCAGTGCGGCTGACGCTGTTCCAGCTGGCTATCGACTGCCCCTGCTGCTGGGGTAGCTGCAGCTTGCGCGCCAGTTCGCCCATCACCCGGTCAAACGGCAGGCCTTCCTGCGTGCCGCTGGTGAAGAACAGCCCCCGAACTGACCAGGGTAACTCCCCCTGACGCGCCGCGAAGATGGTGGTCAGGTATTCCGCCAGCAGCGGGCGCAGGGAGGCAAACTCCTGGGGGAACAGGAAGCAGTCGGCACGTTCCTGAAGATCGTTCTGCCGCGCCATGTTGCAGGCGAGGTCGGTCATCAGCTGATTACAGAGCTGAAGGAACTGCTGCTCAAACTGCGGCAGCAGCGGGTTATCCACGGCGCGGTCGGCCTGCAGCGGGAAGGTGAAACCGAAAATTTGCTCCCGTCGGCTTTTGTCGCACTGGGCGAAATAGCTCATAAAACCTTTCAGCAGGTCGCTTTTGGTCACCATCACGTAAACCGGAAAATGAATGCCCGTTTGCTGGTGAAGCTCCGCCAGCCGGTTGCGCAGGGCGTTGGCCTGGGCAAGACGAACATCCGGCGGATCGCTGAGCAGGTCGGCCACGCTGAGCGTGACGATCACGCCGTTAATGGGCTGGCGCGGGCGATAGCGTTTAAGCAGCGCGATAAACGTCTGCCATTCGCTGGCGTCGCGGGTGCGCTGGCTTTCCTGCAGCGTATACCGGCCTGCGGTATCCAGCAGCACCGCCTGACGGGTAAACCACCAGTCGCAGTGGCGCGTGCCGCCCACGCCGCGCAGCGCGCCTTTGTTCAGGCTATCGGGCAGGGCAAACTCCAGCCCCGAGTTAAGCAGCGCGGTGGTTTTACCCGCGCCGGGTGCACCCACGATCAGATACCACGGCAGCTGATAGAGGTAGCGCGCATTAAAAATGCGGAACCAGCGGCTGCGGCGGGATGGGGAACTCTGCGGAAACTGGATTTTTTTAAGCAGCTGCGTGGCGTCGTGAAAGCGCATATCCAGCATTTCACTGGTGGCCTGCAGGTCATTTTGTTCGCTGCTGTTCAGCTGCAGCCGCGCCAGCATCCGGCGGTTAAACCAGGCGCGGTAAAGCTGCGGCAGCAGCATAAACAGCCCCCACAGCAGGTAGCAACCGACGATCAGCAGCTGACGATTCAGATCGCTGTCAAGCAGCTGAAACTGGCTGAGGGCCAGCAGCGGGCCAAGCATCCAGATCAGTGCGCACAGGGCGCTGACGCCGAGCAGGCCCCAGACAGGGCGGCAGGTAAGCAGGGCGAAAAGGTTTTTCAACATCATGATTTTCCGGTGCTGTTGCTGCTGTCATCGTTTTCAGGCGCGGCGAACAGTGTAATCTCGACGCGCCGGTTCTGTGCCCGATTCTGGGCGCTGTCATTGGGCATCAGCGCGCCGCTGTCGCCGCGACCCTGAGTGCGGATCGACACGCCGGGCTGAGCAATCAGCTGCTGCATCAGGCTGGCGATGGCGGAGGCCTGCGCCTGTGAATATTCATAGCTGGAGGGGAAACGCTCTTCGCGGCGCGGTCGGTCATCGCTGAAAACGCTGACCAGCAGCGTACCGTGAACGGCTTCCAGCGCCGTGGCTACCCTGGCGATCAGCGCCCGGCCCTGAGGCGAAAGCACCGTGCCGGAAGCATTAAACAGCCCGTCCACCGGCAGGATAACCCGGCTGCCGCTGCTGGTATCCACCACGTCCAGCTGATGGCCGGTGATCAGATCGCTGAGCCGCAGTCGAAGATCGGTTAACGCCTGCGGGGCCGGGCCTCGCTGCCCGGGTATGGTTTCCGGTAGCGGCGTTTGCCAGATCTGCTGCAGCAGGGTGGAGGTGGCGTTACTCAGCCGCCAGTTCAGACTGGAAAACACCAGGCAGGCAGCAAATGCGGCGATAGAGACGCAGGCCCACAGCGGAACCGGCGCGCGCCAGGGGGCGCTCTCCTGCGGCAGGTCTGCCGGGGGGGACAAACGATTGTGCTGGGGCGTGTCGCGGACGTTAGCGATAAGCACCGCCAGACGATCGCGAATCGCATCGCGCTGGCCGCGCCCGTTCTCCATCGTGCGATAGCGACCTTCGTAGCCCAGCAGCAGACAGTAGTTGATGATTTCTAACAGCCACAGATGCTGGTCGGGATTTTGCGACAGTCGGGAAAGCAGCTGGAAGAATTTATCGCCGCCCCAGGCTTCATTATGAAACGTGACCAGCAGCCCGTTGCCCGACCACACGCCGCGGTTGCCCCATGGGGTCTGCGCGGCGGACTCATCCAGCACCGTGCAGAGGCAGTAACGCGCGCCGATGATCGTTTCAAACGGTATTTCCACCCGGCGGCAGTGGTTTTCAAACAGCCGTATCTCGTCAACCAGCTGCTGGCGCAAACCGGCAGGATCGTCATGGCTGACGGCCTGACGGATCTGCACCACGGCGTTCAGCAGGGGAAATGCGGCTGCCAGCAGCGGATTATCCAGGGCCGCGTAGTTCTCTTTTACCGGAGAAAGTTCTGGCATCATCAGGATTCGGGGATCTCAGCTGTGTTCTGCAGCCGGAAAAAGGGTCCGCAGCTGCACAAATTATTTTTATCCATTCACCGACAGTCTGGCTGCCGAACCGGGCGCGGGTTACTGCAGGATCCAGGTTGCCGTCTCGCCGTTGCGACAGGCTTTGTTTTGCCCACCAACGTCAACGCACTCTTTTTTCCGCGCCTTGCGCGGGCGAGGGCGATCGTTGCGCAGTGTGGCGTCATACAGCTCGCTTTTTACGCCCGCTTTGAGCGGCACGTAGCCCAGCAGCTGTTGCGTATCGTCCCCGGCAATCGCCAGCCAGCGATCGGCCTCACCGAGCACGGTGAAAGGTTTACCGGCTTCCAGATAGCGCACAATCTTGCCGCTGTAATCCGGGCGGGTCATCACTGACGCTTTATAAAGCGCGCGATATTGCTGGTTGACGGGCGTAAAGGAGGTCGGAGCCTGAACCGCATAGCGGTGCACCAGCTTTACGCCGTTGACCTCGCTGGTCACCAGGGTGTCGTCATCCGGCTGTGATGGAGCCGTTTTGCATCCTGCGAGGGAAAACACGGCCAGCAAGATTAACGCGCTGCTAATTTTCACTTTGATCCCCGTGAAGCTGCTCAGAATATCTGACTTGCGAACGCGACGACGCCGCGTCAGCCACTCTCCACCCCAACCCGGGCGCACTGGCGTCTTTTCGGTTGAGAGGAGGAAATTGCCCGGTTTAACATCAGGATAATTGCTTTAGGCATTTACCGGACGTTTTTGGGAATAGAATCCATTGCAGGCGCTGGTTGAACATGCTAGCAGTCGCCTGATTTGCCAGATTTTGCCTGAAAGGAGTGTTAACGGCAATTTGATTAGCGCTAAAAACGCTAATTTTCCTTATCTGATGGATAGTTGGCGGGAAAACAGGCGGTTAAGGCCGCGTCCGGTGATGCAGACGGCCTCACCGGACGGGATGAACGTTTCTGGCAGAGGGGTTAATCGTTACCGTAGCGGCCGATAATCCCGGCACCGGCCAGCGCGTGGCCTTTCAGCGCGTTAAGCAACTGGTCACGGGTCAGCCCGGCGGGGAGTGCGTCTGCCGCCAGGTCGCTGGCAATAAGGGTGAAGACATAATGATGCGCGCCGCTGCCGGCCGGCGGGCACGGGCCGTGGTAGCGTGCGGTTCCCGGGCTGTTTTTCCCGCCGGTGAATCCGTTACCGTGGGTCAGATCGCCCTGAGCGAACTGCGTGCGGCTGGCCGGGATGTTGTAGGCCACGAGGTGAGAGACGCCGAGCCCTTTCGCGCCTTCCGGGTCAAAGACCATCAGGGCAAAGCTTTTTGTCCCGGCCGGGGCGTGGTTCCAGCCGAGTGCCGGGGAGACGTTTTCCCCGGTGCAGCTGGCGTTACCCGGCGTGGCGCCGGCGAACTTTTTGTCCAGCAGGGCGTTATCGGTAAAGTCGGGCGAGGTAAGGGTGAATACCTCCTGGGCGCCGGCGCCGAGGCTGGCCAGGAGGAGTGAGGCGGCGAGTAGCGTTTTTGTCATTGGCGTTCTCCGTATTAAAGTGATGC